>NZ_CP029834.1:0-347500 GCF_003233655.1 Azospirillum ramasamyi | reverse complement strand
CAGACCGCCAGCTAAGGTCCCCAAATCACGGCTAAGTGGGAAAGGATGTGGGAAGGCCATGACAACCAGGAGGTTGGCTTAGAAGCAGCCATCCTTTAAAGAAAGCGTAATAGCTCACTGGTCTAGTTAAGCCGGCCTGCGCCGAAAATGTATCGGGGCTCAAGCCGTGTACCGAAGCTGCGGATGCGATCTTTTAGATCGCGTGGTAGCGGAGCGTTCCGTAAGCCTGCGAAGGGTGTCCGTGAGGCCGCCTGGAGGTATCGGAAGTGAGAATGCTGACATGAGTAGCGACAAAGAGTGTGAGAAACACTCTCGCCGAAAGTCCAAGGGTTCCTGCGCAAGGTTAATCCACGCAGGGTGAGCCGGCCCCTAAGGCGAGGCCGAAAGGCGTAGTCGATGGGAACCAGGTTAATAGTCCTGGGCCTGGCGGAGGTGACGGATGGGAAAGCGTGTATGTCCTTATCGGATTGGACATGCTGTGGACCCGTTCCAGGAAACAGCCCCGCCGTATAGACCGTACCCCAAACCGACACAGGTGGACTGGTAGAGTATACCCAGGCGCTTGAGAGAATGGTGTTGAAGGAACTCGGCAAATTGCCCTCGTAACTTCGGAAGAAGAGGGCCCCGTTGTGGCGCAAGCCATGGCGGGGGGCACAGACCAGGGGGTAGCGACTGTTTACTAAAAACACAGGGCTCTGCGAAGCCACACAAGGCGACGTATAGGGTCTGACGCCTGCCCGGTGCCGGAAGGTTAAGAGGAGAGGTGCAAGCCTTGAATTGAAGCCCCGGTAAACGGCGGCCGTAACTATAACGGTCCTAAGGTAGCGAAATTCCTTGTCGGGTAAGTTCCGACCTGCACGAATGGCGTAACGACTTCCCCGCTGTCTCCAACACCAACTCAGCGAAATTGAACTCTCCGTGAAGATGCGGAGTTCCCGCGGTCAGACGGAAAGACCCCGTGCACCTTTACTACAGCTTTGCAGTGGTGCTAGGGACTTCATGTGTAGGATAGGTGGGAGGCTTGGAAGCCCGGGCGCCAGCCCGGGTGGAGCCAACCTTGAAATACCACCCTTGAAGTCTCTGGCATCTAACCGTGGCCCGTGATCCGGGTCCGGGACCCTGCATGGCGGGTAGTTTGACTGGGGCGGTCGCCTCCCAAAGTGTAACGGAGGCGCGCGATGGTGGGCTCAGAGCGGTCGGAAATCGCTCGTCGAGTGCAATGGCATAAGCCCGCCTGACTGCAAGACTGACAAGTCGAGCAGAGACGAAAGTCGGCCATAGTGATCCGGTGGCTCCACGTGGACGGGCCATCGCTCAACGGATAAAAGGTACGCCGGGGATAACAGGCTGATGACTCCCAAGAGTCCATATCGACGGAGTCGTTTGGCACCTCGATGTCGGCTCATCACATCCTGGGGCTGGAGCAGGTCCCAAGGGTTCGGCTGTTCGCCGATTAAAGTGGTACGTGAGCTGGGTTTAGAACGTCGTGAGACAGTTCGGTCCCTATCTGCCGTGGGTGTCGGAGTTTTGCGAGGATCTGTCCCTAGTACGAGAGGACCGGGATGGACATACCTCTGGTGCACCGGTTGTCACGCCAGTGGCATGGCCGGGTAGCTAAGTATGGACGGGATAACCGCTGAAAGCATCTAAGCGGGAAACCCACCTCTAAACCAGAGCTCCCTTGAGAGCCGTGACAGACCATCACGTCGATAGGAGGCATGTGGACGGGCGGCAACGCCTGAAGCTAAGCCTTACTAATCGCTCGATCGGCTTGATCTCGACCCCACACAAACCGCGCCATGCGCAGCAGCAAGCCTGCTTGACGCACGCACCGCAGTTCGATACATCCTCGCCCTCACTTGCACTGAACCCGCGATATGCTTTGGGAAAAGCGTCGGTCTTGAGCCTTGGTGACCTGGTGGTCATGGCGAGGTGTCAAACACCCGATCCCATCCCGAACTCGGCCGTGAAAAGCCTCCGCGCCAATGGTACTGCGTCTTAAGACGTGGGAGAGTAGGTCGCCGCCAGGTCACTCAGGCTCAAGAGACGCCATAACCAAAGCAAATCCGCAGGCATCGGCACACGCATCCGAAACGCCCCGGCTCTCATCAGCCGGGGCGTTTTGCATTTTGGAGATCTTGGGATCACCGCGACGTACGCATCCGGTGAGTGCCGCAGTCAGATTGCCTTCCAGTTCCAGGGCAGCAGTTCGGGCAGGCGGTTCTGCGGCAGGTCGGCGATGCGGGCCAGCACGTCGGCCAGCCACGCCTGCGGGTCAACTTCGTTGAGCTTGGCGGTGGTGATCAGGCCGTACATGATCGCCGCCCGCTGCCCGCCGCGATCGGAGCCGCAGAACAGCCACGCCTTTCTGCCCAGGGCGATCCCGCGCAGGCCGCGTTCGGCGGCGTTGTTCGTGAGACACAGCCGGCCGTCGCCGAGGAAGCGCGTGAAGCCGTCCCAGCGCGTCAGCATGTAGTCCATCGCCTTGGCCACGGGGGCATGGCGGGAGAGCCGGGCGCGCTCCGTCCGCATCCAGTTCTCCAGCGTGGCCACCAGGGCGACGCCGTGCTCCTGGCGGGCCGCCAGCCGCTCGGCCGCGGGCTTGCCGTTCAGGGCGCGCTCGAGATCGAAGAGGGCGTCGATGTGGGTCACGGCCTCCAGCGCCAGCGGTGAGATCGGCGGGGCATCCTTGCCGCGTCTGGTGTTCGCGGCGATGTCGGCCAGCTTGAAGAAGCCGCGCCTTGCATGCGCCCAGCACAGTGCGGCGCTGATCGGCCCCGGTCGGCGCTCAGGTTCGTACAGCCGGTTATAGCCGGCGAACGCATCGGCCTGCAGCCAGCCCGTGAAGCCGGCCAGGTGCCGTTCGGGATGCTCGCCCTTGCGGTCTCGCGAATAGTGGAACAGCGCTGCCGGTGGGGCTTGGCCGGCAAACGGCCGGTCATCACGCACATACACCCACAGCCGCCCGGTGTCGGTCTTGCCTTTGGCCAGCACGGGCACGGGCGTGTCGTCTCCATGCAGCCGCTCGGCTGCCAGTACATGCGCGGCGATCAGGTCGTGCAGCGGCTTCAGCACCGCGGCGGCGGCGCCCACCTGGTCGGCCAGGGTGGACAGGCTGAGCGGCACGCCCTCGCGCGCAAAGCGTTCGGCCTGCCGGTTCAGCGGCTGATGCTGGCCGAACTTCTCGAACAGGAGGGTGGCCAGCAGGTTGGGGCCGGCCCAGCCCCGTGGGGTGGCGTGGAACGGCGCCGGCGGCTGGCTGATCGTCTCGCAGGCCCGGCAGGAGAACCGTTCCCGCACCGTCTGGATCACCTTCCACTGGCGCGGGATCACCTCCAGCGTCTCGGTGATCGTCTCGCCCAGCTTGCACAGCTTGTCCGAGCCGCAGCACGGGCAGCTCGCCGGTGCCGGCACAACGACGCGCTCGCGCGGCAGGTGGTCGGGGAAGGGTTGGCGTGATGGCCGTTTGCGGGTAAAGGCCGCCACCGCGGTGGTTTTGGCAGCGGCCTGCTCGGCCGCCAGTTCGTCCTCGCTGGCCGTCGCTTCCAACTCTTCGAGCTGGAACTCCAACTGGTCCAGCAGACGCGCCTTGCGCTCGGAGCGCGTCCCGTAGAGTTCGCGCCGGAGTTTCTCGATTTCCAGCTTCAGGCCGGCGATCAGCGCCTCGGTGTTCGACGCCATCGCCTTGGCCCGCGCCGCTTCGGCTTCCGCCGCATCCGCCCGCGCCTCGGCCTGCGCCAAGGCAGCGCGCAAGTTGGCGACGTCGTCGGCCGAGGTGGAGGGGAGCGGGGCGGCGGTCATGGCGCCAGTTTACCTGGGAACGCGCCGTCGAGCCGCCGCAATCGCCCCTGAACCGGTGCGTCGATTCACCGTGTCGCAGTCACCCCGCGGCCTCGGGACGCCAGGTCTTCTGCGGGTTGCGCCAGTCGATGCCTTCGAGCAGATAACCCATCTGCCCAACCGAGATCGACACCGCGCCGTCCGCCGGCGTGGGCCAGATGAAGCGGCCCCGCTCCAGCCTCTTCATGAACAGGCAACTGCCCTGGCCGTCATACCAGATGATCTTCACCAGATCGCCGCGGCGCCCGCGGAAGATGAAGAGATGGCCGCTGTGCGGGTCTTGGGCGAAGCGTTCCTGCACCAGAAGCGCCAAGCTTGCCCAGCCCTTGCGCATGTCGGTGTGTCCGCTGGCCAGCCACACCCGCACGCCACTCGGCACCGGGATCATGCCAGAGCACCGATGACGGCCGCCGCCAGAGCCGGATCGACCGGCCCTTCCAGACGCAGGCGTGCCCCGCCGGGCAGGATGACCTCGAGGATCGCTGGGCTCGTGGCCAGCGTCGCTGGAGGCGGCAATGGTTCAGGGGGCTCCAAGACCGGCGGTTCTGTTACGGTCGGCTCCGGCGTGATGGTCACTGCGACGAAGCTGGACGGTTCGGCCACCGCGCTCCCGCTCGCCTGCATCAGCCCTCGCCAGCGGTATAGCAGACTTTCGTGCACGCCCAGCCGGCGGGCCGCTTCCGTCACCACCACGCCGGGGCGGAACGCCTCCTCGACCATTCGGACCTTCTCCGCCGGCGTGTAATTCCGCCGCCGCTCCGTTCCCGTCAGAACCTCGACCCGCTGGTAAGCCATGACGTTTGCAACTCGTTTGCGTCCGCGCAATGACGCGCCACGCAAATCTCAGACGTCGCCCCCTGCTTTGCCAAGGCGGCGCTCACCGGAGGCGTACGCTTCACCGGCTATTAATTTGTTTTTGGTGGATTGGTCGCTGGGACCGCCGGATGGCGGCGGCATGGGGACGGCGATGGACGATTCGGACGATCTTTTCGATATCTACCGCAAGGACCACGCCGCGGCTGCCCCGACCGGACCATCGCTTGCGGCTGCGCTCAGCGATACGGTGCGGCGCAGCTTTGCCCAGATCGAGGAGTTGTGCGCCGACGTGACGCGGGCGCTCGCCCAGGCACGCTACACCACGAAGCTGGCACAGACGGTGACCGACCGGTCCAGCTATATGCGGCTCGACCGCCAGTCGGAGACCTTCCGCGACTACCTGCGGAACTGGAGCCAGCAGCGGGCCGACAAGGGTGCAGGCGGCATGCATTGGGAAGCGCAGATCCTCGTCACCGACCATCGTCGGACGACCAAGGAGATCGGGTTGGGCATCGCCTTCGAATGGCCGGGCGCGGGGGAGGAGGGCAGTCTCGCCTTCGTCGAGTTCTGGCCGACGGGCGCCGGAGTGTCGTTGCCGGCCGACGCCCGCGGCTTTCAGCGTGCGCTGGTCGCCTGCATCATCAAGCTGGAGCAGGCCGGCGAATTGGCCAGCGTGAAGGACCGCGGATAAGCTCTACAGAGTCGCGTTCAAGCCGGAGGCCGACAGTTCCACCGGCCGGCGCGCCTGCCCGTCGCGGGCATAGGTGCCGTCGCTCGACGCCTTTTCCAGAGCGACCAACAGGTTGCGGTTGATGGTCAGCACCGCCTTGCGAAGGGCGACGAGGCCGGAGGCGTTGGTGGACACCGCCCGTTCCAGCCGGTCGATGCGCTCCAGCGTCATCGCCCGCAGGTCGTCGGGCAGGCGGATGCCCTCGTCGCGGGCCCGCAGGACGGCGCCCTCCAACTGTTCGGCCATCGCCGCCTTGCGGTGGGCGAAGGCTTCCAGCCGGTCGAGCATGCCGGCGGCGATGCAGGCCGATTCCTCTTCCAGGACGGCGGAAAGAGCCTCCACCGCGTCGAGGAACTCGCGCACCAGCAGCGCGGTGGCGCCGTCATAACCGGCATCGGCAGCAGCCGGCCCCTCGGCGGGCGCCTGTTCGGCACTGCGTTCAGGGGCGAATTCGTGGATCAGATCCTTGAGGGTGACGCTCATGACCGTTGCTCCGGCTGGGTGGGCCCTTGGGCGGCATAGAGGCGGGCGATCTCGTCATGTGTCATCCTGGCGATGCCGAGCGTGCCCGACTCGGCGATGGCCTTGCCATATTCCTGCAACATCATGCTGCGCCAAGGCTTTTCCGCCGGGCCGCCGCCGCCGAACAGCGGGCTTTCGCGCATGCCCGCGAACATGCTTTCCATCAGCTGGCTGACCAGCATCGCCTCGAACTCCTTCGCGACCTTTTCGGCGGCGGCGGGATTCGGGATGGCCGGATTCGGACCGGCGGGCGTCGCTGCGGCCGGCGTATGAACCGGCGTGGAACGGAGGCTGGTTGCGGCGATGTCCATCGTCGTCTCTCGCGGTCAGATGATTTCCAGATCGGCGTGCAGCGCGCCGGCGGCCTTGATCGCCTGGAGGATGGCCACCATGTCGCGCGGCCCCACACCCAGTGCGTTCAGCCCGTTGACCAGCTGCTGCAGGCTGACATTGCCGCCGACGGTAACGAACTGGCGGCCGTTGCCTTCCTGAACCTGCACGTCGGTGCGCGGCACGACGACGGTGGCGCCGTTGCTGAAGGGCTGCGGCTGCGACACCTGCGGCGTCTCCACCACGCGCACGGTCAGGTTGCCCTGGGTGATGGCGACCCTGCTGACCCGCACGTCGTCGCCGATCACGATGGTGCCGCTGCGCTCGTCCACCACCACGCGGGCGATGGCGTCCGGGCGAACCGGCAGCTGTTCGATCTCGCCGATCAGACGGGGCACGTTGCCGACATAGGGGCCGGTGATGCGGACATCGACGGTGGTCAGATCGACCACCCGCGCGTTGCCGGCGCCGAGCCGGCCGTTCACGGCGTCGGCGATGCGGATCGCCGTGGTGAAGTCGGGATTGCGCAGGGCCATCCGCACCATGCCGACATCGTTCAGGGCGAATTTCAGCTCGCGCTCGACCGTGGCGCCGTTGGCGATGCGGGCGGTGGTGGGCACGCCCTTGGTCACCGTCGCCGCCGCGCCGCCGGCGCTGAAGCCGCTGACCGACAGCGCCCCCTGGGCCACGGCATAGGCCTCGCCGTCGGCGCCCAGCAGCGGCGTCACCACCAGCGTGCCGCCCAGCAGGCTGGTGGCGTCGCCGAGCGCCGAGACCGTGACGTCGACGGTGGTGCCCTGGCGCGGGAAGGGCGGCAGGCTGGCCGTCACCATCACCGCCGCGACGTTGCGGGTGCGCAGGGTCTCGCCGCGGGTGTTGATGCCGAGCCGCTCCATCATGCCCTTCAGGCTCTGTTCGGTGAAGGGCGTGTTGATCAGCCGGTCGCCGGTGCCGTTCAGCCCGACCACCAGCCCGTATCCGACCAGCTGGTTGCGGCGGACTCCGTCGAAGGTGACCAGATCCTTCACCCGCGTCTGCGCCGCCGCCGGGGCGGGAAGCACCGACAGGGCGGTGAGCGCCAGCATCAACCCGGCGGCCAGCGCCACAGCACGGCTCGACAAAGCACGGCTGGACGCACGGCTCAGGGAGGCGGGCCGGAGCCGGCGCGGAACGGGAACCTGGATGCCGGGGCTCATGGCGATAGGACCTAGAGGTAGTTGGTCAGGCGGAGCTTAGCGATGCGCGCGGTGGCGTTGGCGGTGGCGTCGATCTGCGCCTCCAGCTGGCTGATCCGCGTGCTCGCCTCGTAGAGGTCGACGCCTTCCAGATTGTCGATCTGCAGGCTGAGGATAGACTTCTGCGTCTTGTGCTGTTCGGTCAGGGTGGCGATCTGGGCGCGCTGGACGCCGAGCTGCGCGGTCGCCTCCCGCAGGTTGCCGAGCCCGGCGGACAGCTTGTCGACCGCCGTCCTGATGTAGTCGGGATAGGCGTCGACATCCATTTTCGAGGTGTCGACCGCCGCCAGCATGTAGATGCCTTCCAGGAGCTCCCGCATCATCGGGTCATTGGCCTGGACGCCATAGGCGATGGTGCTGGAGTCCGCCGGCCGGCCGCTGACGCGCGGGGAGGCGCCGCCGCCGGGCTGGACCGAGGTGGTGCCGGTGTAGAGCCCGCCCTCGAAGGTGTCGGTCAGCGGGGTGGGGGCCGGCGTGGCCGGGTCGCGCACGGCGAACAGATCGTCCAGCCGGGCGATGACCGCCGCGGTCTCCGCCGCGGTCGTCGGCATCTCCGCGCCGCCGGTGGCGGACTGGATGGCGTCGCGGACGATCTGCATCGGCGAGCGCAGGCCCGACTTGTCGCCGTCGACATTGCGCATCGGCGGCTGGTCGAGCGCGGTGCCGGCGAACAGATAGGCGTTGCCGGCCGAGGCGTTCAGCAGCCCGACCACCTGATCCAGCACGCCGCGCGCCCGGACCTGCAGCGAGGTGCCGGTCGGCGACTGCTGCCCCAGGCCGGTGGAGGCGGCGGCCAGGAGGTCGGTTCCGGACTCGATGATGCTGGTCATCGCGCTGTCCATCATCTTCATCCGGCCGTCGAGCAGGTCGGCGGTTTTCACATACTCGTCGGTGCGGTCGAACAGGTTGCGCAGCGCGATGTCGCGGCCGGTGCTGGCGCCGATGGTGGCGGCGACGTCGGCATGGACGCCGGTCGCGACCTCCTCGTTCGCGCGGACCAGGTCCATCTGCTGCCGGGTCATGGTGCTTTGCAGCTTCCGGCTCATTCCCAGCGTGGACAGGGCATTGTACAGCATCGGCCTTACCCCTTGATCTGCAGCAGGATGTCGATCATGCGGCTGGCGACCTGCACCACCTGGGCACTGGCGCCATAGCTCTGCTCGATCAGAAGCAGCTTCTGCATCTCGTCGTCGATGTTGACGCCGTCGCGGTTGATGCGGGCGGTTTCCAGCGTGTCGGCGCTGATCTTGCGCGCGTTCATCTCCGATTCCGCACCGGTCCGGTAGCCATGCTGGGCCGACACCATCGCGGTGGCATAGCCGCCGAGCGTCGCGGAGGCCGGCATGTCGGCGGCGGCGAAGCTGCGGGCGTCGGTGAAGACGGTCAGGAACTGGTCGATCTGCGTCTGGTCGCCGGGCTGGAGCGGGGCCGCCGCCTGGACGCCGCTGCGCACCCGCCAGCTTTCCGTCCGCACCGCGTCGTTGACGGCGATGCGCGACGCCAGCCCGGCGGTGGCGCCATAGGCCGCACCGTCATCGGTGAACAGGCCCGGCTGGCCCGGATCGGCCTCTGCCCCCTGGAAGGCCTGCACGAGACCGGCGGCCAGCTCGTCCAGTTGGGCCAGCGCGCGGGGCATGTCCTGCTTGATGGTCTGGACATAGCCCATGATCCGGCCGCTCTGGATCTCGCTGTCCGCGTTGGCGGACAGGGCGACGCCATTGGCCATCACCTCGTTCCCCAGCAGGGACAGCGGCTGTTCGTGCGGCGCCAGCGGGCGGTCGAGCAGGGTCTGGCCGTTGCGGGTCATCACCACCACCTGGCCGTCCTCGCGGCTGTAGGTGCGGATGCCGATCTCCTGCGAAACCTGGTCGAGCAGGCGGTCGCGGTCGTCGCGCAGGTCGCCGGTATCGCCGCCGCGCGCTTCCAGCCCGGCGATCCTGCCGTTCAGGTCGCTGATCCGCTGCAGCGCGGTGTTCACCGAATCGATCGAGGTCTCCAGCCGGTCGCGGGCGTCGGACTGCACCGTCTGCGCCGCTTCCGCCGCACGGTTCAGGCTGTCGGCGAGCGTGATCGCCTGCGACACCACCGCGTTCTGGGCGGCATCGTCCTGCGGCATGCCATGCAGGCGGGAGAAGGCCTGCTGCAGCTTCGACAGCTGGGTGGAGACCGATCTCTCGTCCTGCGGCTGTCCCAGCACCAGGGCGTAGTCGGCCAGCGCCGAAGCCCGCGCCTCCTGCCCGGTGTAGCGGCTGGTCTCGAACCGCGCGTCGCGGATCAGCAGTTCGTCCACCTTGCGGGCGATGGCGTCGACCTGCACCCCGGCGCCGCGGCCGGAGGTGTTGGCCGACGACAGGGCGAGGTCGCGGCGCACAAAGCCGGCGGTGGTGGCGTTGGCGAGGTTGTGGGAGGTCATCGCCGCCTGCTGCTGCGTCGTACGCAGGCCGGACAGGGCGGCGGTGAGGGCAAGTTGGACGCTCATGGCCGGGGCTCCGTCGCGACTGGGCTCAACGCTTCAGGCGGGTGGTTTCCTCGACCAGCTCGTCCGCCGTGCGCACCAGGGTGGCATTCGAGGAATAGGCGCGCTGGGTCTCGATCAGCGAAACCAGCTCCGTCGCGATGTCGACGTTCGACTGCTCCAGCGCGCTGCCGATGACGGTGCCGGCGGCCCCCTTATTGCCGGCGCCCAGCGTCAGCGTGCCGGTCTCGGCGCCCAGCGTGTAGGTGTTGCCGTCCTGGGCGACCAGACCGTCGGGGTTGGTGACGGTGGCGATCGGGATCTGGTACAGCGCCTGCCGGGCGCCGTTGTCGTACATCACCCACAGCTTGCCGCTGTCGTCGATGTTGACCGAGGTGACCTGACCGACCTTGGCGCCGTCGCCGGTGACGGTCGGGACATAGTCGCCGTTCAGCTGCGTGAGGTTGCCGAGCGACATGGTGAAGGTGTCGGCGGTCGGCGTGGCGGGCGAGGTGATGGTGATGCCGGGCATCGGGTCCAGCGGCATGCCGGCGCCGTCCACCGGCTTTCCGGCATAGGGGCCGGTTGCGGCGAAGGTGAGCGTCACCGGCGCGCCGCCGACCGTATAGCCGGCCGGGCCGGAGGCGGTCAGCGTCCACTCGTTGGGGGCGGCGCCCTTGGTCCAGGTCACCGACAAATCGAGCGGGTTGCCGAGCCCGTCGTAGAAGGTCGGGCTGGTGGTGAAGCTGTCGCCGGCCGCCGCCTGGGCCGGCAAATTGCCGGAGAAGTCCATCAGCGTGGTCCGGCTGCCGCCATAGACGAGATTGCCGATGTTGACCGGCTGCAGGTCGTCGAAACGGGCGGTGCTGACGTTGGGCATCGTGCCGTCGGGGTTCAGCTTCCACGCTTCCAGATACTGGCCGGCGTTGTTGCGCAGGAAACCGCTTTCATCGGGCAGGAAGCTGCCGGCGCGGGTCAGCGAATATTGCGGCGTGCCGGATGCGTTGCTGCCGACGACGAAGAAGCCGGCGCCGCTGATCGCCATGTCGGTCGTCGAGGTGCTGCCGAGGATGGTGCCGTCCTGCTGCACCTGATAGTGCGTGGCGGACTGCACGCCGCTGGCCGTGTAGGTGCTGCGCGCGCCGGGCGAGGTGACCAGGGTGGAGAAATCCACGGTGGCCCGCTTGTAGCCGACCGTCTGGGAATTGCTGATGTTGTCCGAAATGGCGGCGAGTCGCGAGCTTTGCGCGGCCATGCCGCTGACACCGGAACGCATTGCGCTGTACAGGCTCATCCTTGGGATCCTCTGGTCAACCGTCGAACGGGCCGTCGCAGTGACGACAAACGGAAGGGGAATGGCGTGTCCCGGGATTCTCCACGAAGGACTGACGGGTTAACGGTAGCGAAGCTGTTTTAAAGGCGCTTTAAAGGAAAAGCCGGACGGTTTTGTTAAAATGTCCGGCGCTTTTCCTTTAAAGCGAATTTGCATTCGTTTTGGATTCAGATGACCTCATTCGCCGGTCGGGCTTCGGCCGCATGAGCGGCCGGGACCGCCGTCGCGGTCCAAAGCGGATTGCAATCCACTTTAGGCGGCGGGCGCATCGAAGCCGAAACCTCACCCCGGCCGCCGCAACAGCGTGATGCTGATCCGCCGGTTGCTGGGGTCGAGCGGGTTGCTGCTGGCGAAATGGTCGAGATCGGCGCGGCCTTCGACGCGGACGATGCGGCTGCCGGGAATGCCGCTGGTCAGCAGTTCGCGGCGGGCGGCGTTGGCGCGGTCGCTGGACAGTTCCCAATTGCCGTATCTGGCGTCGGGAGCGTAGCCGAGACCGTCGGTGTGGCCGGTGATGCCGATGGGATTGGGAATGGCCGCCAACGCGGAGGCCACCATCCGCATCAGGCGGCGGCCCTGCTCGTTCATCTGGGCCGAGCCGACCTTGAACATCGAGAAGCGGGCCTGATCGGTCAGCTGGACGCGCAGCCCCTCCGGCACCTGCTGGATCACCAGACTGCCCTGCAGGGCGTTGAGGTCCGGCGATGCGGCGATGCGCCGGCGCAGGTCGTGCTCCAGCGCCTCCAGCGCCAACCGATCGGTCAGCTCGGCGGACTGGCGGTCGAGCAGCGCCTCGAGTTCCGCGCGGGTGGCGGCGATGCCGGCTGCCGGAGGTTCGGCGGCTGCGGCTGCGGCTGCGGCCTGCGCCGGTTCGGCGGCGGGGTGCAGCAGATCGATCGGCGGCACCGGGCTGCCGAGGGGATGCGGCATCGGATCCTTGCGGCCGGCCGGCTGGCGGTCGCTGTCGCCGACCGATGCCACGACCGGCGGGGAGGCCACCGGGCTCGCCTGATCGCCGGCGGCGTTGGGGGTGGTCAGCGAGCCGGAACTGTCGACCGAGCGGCCGGCCAGCATGCCGTCGGCGCCGGAGTTGTTCTGCGACACCGCGACCGGATTGAAGTAATCGGCGATGCCCTTGCGCTGTTCGGTGGTGGTGATGTTCATCAGCCACATCACCAGGAAGAAGGTCATCATCGCCGTCACGAAGTCGGCATAGGCCAGCTTCCAGGCGCTGTTGTGCTCCTCTTCATCATGGCTGCCGAGATGGCGCTTGACGATGATCGGGGGGAGGGGGGCCTTGCGGGGCATGGCCGGTCACGCCGGCTGGCGGCCGTCGCGGCCCTTGGCCTGCGACGACAGGGTGGTGGCGATCTCGACCTCCGCCAGACTGGGCTGGATGTCGGTGTAGAGCACCTTGCGGGCATACTCGGCGCAGATCTGCGGGGGGCTGCCGCGCAGGTAGGCGCAGAGCGCCGCCTTGATGCAGAAATACATGTTCAGTTCCGATTCGCGGCGCTGGCGGGCGGCGCTGGCGATCGGGCCGACCATGCCGTAGGACAGCAGCACGCCCAGGAAGGTGCCGGACAGCGCCCCGGCGATCATGCGGCCCAGCACCTCCGGCGCCTCGCTGATGGCGCCCATGGCGTTGATGACGCCCAGCACCGCGGCGACGATGCCCAGCGCCGGCAGGGCGTCGGCCAGATTCTGCAACGCCTTGGGCACCTGGTTCAGTTCGCGGCCCAGCGTGTCCAGCTCCTCCGTCATCAGCGATTCGAGGTCGTGCGGGTTGTCCTGCCCCAGCGCGATCAGGCGCAGATAGTCGCAGAGGAAGGTCATGCAGCGCTCATAGCGCAGGACGTTGGGGTACTGGGTGAACAGCGGGCTTTCGGAGGGCTTGTCGATGTCGGCCTCGATCTGCGACATGCCCTTGGACTTGGCGATGCGCAGCAGGCTGTAGACCAGCGCGATCATGTCGAGATAGTCGTTCTTTGGCGTGTTGCGCCCGCGGGCGATGGCGCCGACGGCGCGCAGCGTGTCGCGCAGGACCGCCGGGCTGTTGGCGATGGCGAAACCGCCGATCCCGGCGCCGACGATGATGACGATCTCGACCGGCTGCCACAGCACGGTCATCCGCCCGCCCATGGCATAGAATCCGCCGAGCACGCTGGCGAACACCGCGAACAACCCGAACATCAAGCGCATGTTTTACTTCTCCGGATGTACACAGGCCGTCGCGACCGCTGTCGCCCCGACGACGCTACAGGCCGCGGTTTAAAGCGGCTTTACGGATTGTGGCCCGAAAGTCAGGGCTGCCCGCGCCAGCCGCGCGCCAGCCGGTCGAGCGCGGCGGCGGCGGCGAGGTCGCGCTCCACCGAGTCCGCGCGCAGCGGACCGTCGGCGGGCGGCGGGGCCAGCGCATCGAGCAGGCCGGCCCAACGGGTGCCGTCCAGCCGGCCGCGCTGCGCCTCGCCCAGGCCGCGCAAGGCCTCGCCGTCGCCGGCCAGATAGGCCGACAGGCCCTGCAGGGCCACGTCCTCCGCCATCGGCTCGCCACCGGCCTCTGCCAGTTCGGCGAAGGCCTTGCGGGCGGCGGCCCACTCGCCGGCGGCGAACAGCCCCTGGGCGCGCAGCCGCGCCGCCTCCAGGCCGGTCAGGCCGCGCAGCGCGTCGAGCGCCCGCACGGTGTCGCCGCCGCCGAGCAGCGCGTCGGCGCGCAGCAGGGCGCGGCGTTCGGCCAGGGCGGGCTCCAGTGTCGGACCACCGGTACCGGCCAGCACGTCCAGCGCCTCCGCCTCCCGTCCGTTGTCGATCAAGGCGCGGGCGAGGGTGGCGCCCAGCTCCGCCCGCTGCGGGCCGCTGGCGGTCTCGGTCAGCGCGTGCAGGATGCGGGTGGCCTCCAGCGCATAGCCGTCGCGCAGCAGCAGGGCGGCGAGGCGCAGGCGCAGCCCGCCGTCCGCCCGGTCGGCCAGCGTCACCAGCCGGCCATGCCGGGCCTGAAGCGCCAATGCGTAGAGCCCGCCCGGCGGCGACCGGTCGAGGCGGTCGAGCACGGCGGTCAGCAGGTCGCGCCCGGCCTCCAGCGCGTCGCGCCCGCGCGCCGTGGCGCCGAAGCGGCGGCCGAGCAGGCCGAAGATGTCGAGCGCCGCATCGGTCTTGCCGCTGCGGGCATAGGCGGCGCCGAGGGCGGCCAGCGCATCGGTTTCGATCTCGTCGCCACGCCAGGCGAAGCGCAGGGCCTCCAGTGCGGCGATGGCGCCCTCCTCGTCCAGCCGGCCGAGGCTGCGGCGCAATTCGATGGCGCGCACCTCGGCCCGTCGGGCGAAGGGGCCGCGGCGCAGGGCCGCCGCGGCATCGTAGCGGTCGAGCGCCGCGTCGGGCGTCGCCTTCAGTTCCGCCAGCCGGCCGCGGAAGTAATCGAGCCGCCCGTCGGCCATCCCCGTGGAATCGACGGTGATCATCTCCAGCACGATCAGGTTCAGGGCGGCGACGTCCCCGGCCTGATCCGACGAGTCGGCCAGCGTGGTCAGCAGGCGGCTGCGCAGATCGGCCGGATAGTCGAGAAGGCGGCGCAGGGCGATCGGCAGCCCTTCCTTCGCCGCAGTCCAGCGGGTCGGGGCCAGTGCGACGCTGCGCCAGACATTGTGGTCGGCCATGACGCCGGCCGGCAGCTGGACGAACAGGTTGTCGTCGGGCGCGTCCTCGCGGTCGAGCGCGCGGAAGGCGTCGCCGAGGATGCGCAGGGTGTAGCGCTGGTCGGGCGCCGGCGACAGGCTGGCCGCCGTTTCCAGCGCCGCGCGGCCTTCCTCGTCCATGGCGCGGGCGAGCAGGAAGCGGATCAGCGCGATCTGCGCATCGACCCGCGCCCGGCCCTGCGCCGCACCGACCGCCTGCTGCAGGGCTTCGCGCGTGCGGTTGAAGTCGTCACCGGCCCAGCCGGGGAAATCCATCGCGCCGATGGGCGGCGGGGCGGGGGGCTTCGGCGGTTCGGCCGCTCGCGGCGCCGGCTTCGGGCTGCGGTCGGGCAAGCGTTCGAGCCGCCGCAGCGTGTCCTCGATGCTGGAGCGGACCTCGTCCTCCAGGCTGGCGACGAGGGCGGCAGGCGGGGATATGCCCTCTCCCGCCCTGGGAGAGGGAGGGCCCCCCCGATGTGGGGAGGGGGAGGGACTATCCGAACATGGAGCGACCGGATCCTTGCAATCCCCCTCACCCTTCCCAAGCTGCGCTTGGGCCCCTTCCCTCTCCCGGGGCGGGAGAGGGAGGTTGGCGGGCGCGGCATGGGCCGTGCCGATGGGGCTCAGAGCTTCAGCAATCGTCGCCACGCTGGACGTACCCGGCTGCGGCGGGGCGGGGGCTGGCTCCGCCGCGGTGACCGCAGCCGCCACGACCGCATCCGGCGGGGCCTCCACCGGCACGGCTTCCGGCGCAGCCGGCTTGATGCCCGGCACCGGCGGGCCGCCGACATCGACGATCAGCATCCGGCGCTCGATGAAGCTGGCGACCCGTGCGCCGCAGGGGATCGCCGCGGTCAGGCTGCGCCCGTCATCCGCGGTCACGAAGTCCGACAGGCGGCGGGAGTAGGTGGCGTGCAGGCTGGCCAGCGGCCAGCGCACCGGCTCGGGCGTGCTGATTCGCAGCACGCAGCCGTCGACGACCGCAACCGGCTCCGGCCCCCCCGGCACCGACAGCACCAGCCGCGAATGGTCGGCGTGGTCGCCCATCTGCGCGCGGACGGACGCGGCCTGAGCCGGGCCGGGCACCGCCAGCAGAGCGAGGACCAGCGTCGAACCAGTGATCAGTGCGGTATCCGGGCGCCGTTTCATCACAGTCGTCTCGTATTTTATCGAAATGATCGCCAAACCGTCGCCAACACCGGCAAGGAGCCGGCCGGGACGGTCCGGGTTGAAACCCGGCTTTAAACTGCATCGTCCAGATTAAGGCGGAGTTCAAAACCGGAGAGTTCGGCGATGGAGAACCAGCTTTACATCGGACTGTCGCGCCAGGTGGCGCTGCGGCGGCAGCTGGACGTCGTGGCGAACAACGTCGCCAACATGAATACCGTCGGCTTTCGCGGCGAACGCACCCTGTTCGAGGCGGCGCTGGAGGCCGGCGGACGCAAGCCGACCGACCGCATCGCCTTCACGATCGACCGCTCCACCTACACCGATCTGCGCGCCGGCGCCTTCAGCGAGACCGGCAACCCCTATGACGTGGCGCTGGACGGCGATGGGTTCCTCTCGGTGCAGTCGCCCGACGGCGTGCGCTACACCCGCGACGGCCGGATGCGCCGCGATGCCGACGGCACGCTGGTCGGCACCAACGGCCATCCGGTGCTGGACGACGGCGGCCGGCCCATCGTCATTCCGCAGGATTCCAGCACGATCAGCATCGGGTCGGACGGGCTGCTGTCGGCCGACGACAACGTGATCGCCCGCATCGCCGTGTCGCGATTCGAGAACCCGCAGATGCTGAAGCAGACCGGCGACCTGCTGTTCGAGCCGGCGGACGGGATGGAGGCGCTCCCCGCGCCCGACACCCGTCTGGTCGAGGGCAAGGTCGAGCGGTCCAACGTGCAGGGCATCGTCGAGATCAGCCGCATGATGGACCTGACCCGCGACTACCAGTCGGTGACCAAGATGGTGGACGACGGGCAGGAGCTTCTGCGCTCCGCCATCAACCGCCTCGGCAAATCCACCTAAAGCGCCAAAAGGGAGAGATCGTCCATGCGCGTGCTCAGCATCGCGTCCACCGGCATGATGGCCCAGCAGATGAACGTCGAGGTCATCTCGAACAACATCGCCAACATCAACACCACGGCCTTCAAGCGCTCGCGCGCCGAATTCCAGGACCTGATGTATCAGGCGGAGCGGCGGCAGGGCAGCCAGTCGACCGATTCCGGCACCATCGTGCCGACCGGCGTCGAGGTGGGGCTGGGCGTGCGGCCGACCTCGGTCAACCGCATCAACACCAACGGCAACCTGACCTCCACCGGCAACGAACTGGATCTGGCGATCGAGGGGCGCGGCTATTTCAACGTGACCCAGCCCGGCGGCGAGACCGTCTACACCCGCGCCGGCAGCTTCAAGCTGTCGCCGGAGGGCACCATCGTCACCGCCGACGGCTTCACCGTCGCCCCCGGCATCACCGTGCCGCAGGGCACGCGCGAGGTGGTCATCAACCGGTCGGGCGAGGTGCTGGCCTATGTCGACGGCCAGAACCAGCCGGTCAACCAGGGCCAGCTGGCGATGACGGTGTTCGTCAACGACTCCGGGCTTGAGGCGCTGGGCGACAACCTGTTCCGCGCCACCCCGGCCTCGGGCGAGCCGCAGGACGGGCTGGCGGGGCAGGCCGGATTCGGCACCATCCGCCAGAAGTACCTGGAATCCTCCAACGTCAACGTGGTGCAGGAGATCACCGAACTGATTTCCGCCCAGCGCGCCTACGAGATGAACGCCAAGGTGATCGAGGCGGGCGACCAGATGGCCTCCACCATGACCAACATGCGGTGACGACCGTGCGGCACACCATCCGCCGGCCGCTGGCCGTTCTGCTGCTGGGGGCTTCCCTGGCGCTGCCCTGGCAGGCCGCCGCCGGGCCGGTCGAGTCCCGGCTGGCGGAGGAGCTTCTGGTCTCGCTCGGCCCATCGGTGCCGGCGGACGCGCAGGTGGCGGTCACGCTCGGCCGGCCCTTCGACGGCCCGATGGACGCGGTGCGCGACGTCAGCCTCGATCCCCGCACCGGGATCTTCCAGGCGCGGATCCTCAGCGACGGGCGGATGGTGGAACTGAGCGGGCGCGCCGAGGTCGAGGTGGCGATGCCGGTGCCGGTCCGCCGCATCCGCCCCGGCGAGATCATCGAGGCGGCCGACCTGACCACCGTCCGCCTGTCGCTCGACCGCGCCGGTTCGGGATTCATCTCGTCGGCCGACGCGCTGATCGGGCTGTCGCCGCGCCGTCAGATCTCGGCCGGGCGGCTGATCCAGGTCGGATCGGTGGGTGCGCCGATCGTCGTCCAGCGCAACCGGCCGGTGACGCTGGTCTACGAGGACGGTGCGCTGGTTCTGGCGGCGCGCGGCCGTGCCTTGCAGGAGGGCGGCGTCGGCGACGTCGTCCGCGTCATGAACATCGCCAGCAGCACCATCGTCACCGGAATCGTCACCGGCGCGGAAACCGTTTCGGTGAACGGCCCGCGCATTCCGCAACACCCCTGACCGTTGGCCGCGCGGCCCTGATCGACCCATACGAGGGAGCTTCCGTCATGCGCACCGCGCTCGTCCCCATCCTGCTGCTTTCGCTTGCGACCGGCGGCTGCGCGCGGCTGTCCGATATCGGCAGCGCTCCCACCCTGTCGGAGATCTCCAACCCGGCGATGCAGCCGGAGGCGCGCGTGATCTCGCTGCCGATGCCGCAGCCGACGACGGCCGAGCAGATCCCCAGTTCGCTGTGGCGCACCGGATCGCGCGACTTCTTCCGCGACCCGCGGGCCAAGGCGGTGGGCGACCTGCTGACCGTCGTCATCGACATCGCCGATCAGGCGCAGCTGCGCAACAGCACCCAGCGCGGACGCAGCAACAACGAGAAGGCTGGGCTGTCCAACTTCTTCGGGCTGGAAAGCCGCCTTCCCGCCGTCCTGCCCGATGCCGTCGACGCGTCGGGCCTCGTCGATCTCGACAGCTCCAGCTCGTCGAGCGGCAACGGCACCATCCAGCGCAACGAGCGGATCGCCATGCGCGTCGCCGCCGTGGTGACGCAGGTGCTGCCCAACGGCAATTTCGTGATCGCCGGCCGGCAGGAGGTGCGGGTGAACTACGAACTGCGCGAGATGCGCATCGCCGGCGTCATCCGTCCCGAAGACATCAGCAACGCCAACACCATCGAATACGACAAGATCGCCGAGGCGCGCATCACCTATGGCGGCCGCGGCCAGATCACCGACGTGCAGCAGCCCCGCTACGGCCAGCAGGTGCTGGACGTGATCCTGCCCTTCTGACATCCGGCTTCACTGGGGAATCCGCACCATGAAAGCCGTCCTGCTGTTCGCCGTGGCCGCCGCGCTCGCCTTTGCCGGCGGCTACGGCTTCGGCCGTTTCGAAGCCCCGCAAGCCCCCGAAACCGTGGACCGGCCTCCCGATGCCGGGGTGCCGGTTGCCGGCGGTCCCTACTATGTCGAGGCCGGGCAGCTTATCGTGCCGATGCTGGAGCGCGGCCGCACCATCGCCTTCATCCTGACCCAGGTGACGCTGGAGGCGTCGAGCGCCGACGATGCGCTGCTGGTGCGCCGCCGTCTGCCGCATGCGCGCAGCGCCATGCTGGAGGCCCTGTTCGACCTCGCCGGGCAAGGCCGCTTCAACGGCCCGTCGGTCGATCCGCAAGGCGTGGCGACCGCCCTGCTGGCCGGCGCCAACGGCACCCTGACCAGCCAGGAAAGCACCCAGCCGGTCCGTGCCGTGCTGATCGACCGCCTGCTGCGCCAGGACAACACGCGGCTGTAACTACGCTCTCTCTCCGCCCGGAGATCCCTCTCCCCGGGGGGAGAGGGGGCAGACCAAGGTCGGGAGAGGGTGATTTTCGCTTTACGACGCCGACAGCACGGCATCCGAAGAGATGGTGGCGCCGTTCTTCAGCACGAACTTGGTGGCGCCGTCGACGCTGCGCACCTCGGCCACCGTGTCGGTGACGACGGTGGCGGTGTTCAGCGCCTTGCCGTCCTTGTCCTTCGCCGTCACCCGCAGCGTGTAGAGGCCGTCGGGGGCGGTGCCGCCGCCGGCGGTCTGGCCGGTCCAGCTGAAAACCTGGCGGCCGGTCTGCAAGGCGCCGGGCATGCTGTGGACGACGTTGCCGGCGCTGTTCAGCACCTCCAGCTTCACGCTTGCCGGCTGGCCGTCCACGGTATAGGCGGCTTCCGCCTTGCCTTCGGTAAGCGACAGCTGGTTCGACTCCACCTCCACCTTGCGGCCGAGCAGGGCCATGTCCATGCGCATGCCGCTGCTCTTCAGCGTGTCCAGAACCTTGCCCAGCGTGTCGTTTGAACGCATCGACTGCTCGACCGTGGACAGCTGCGCCAGCTGGGTCATGAACTGCGAAGCGTCCATCGGCGCCAGCGGATCCTGGTTGCGCAGCTGCGCGGTCAGCAGCTTGAGGAAGGATTCGTAATCGACGGTGGGCTTCTTGGACTCGTCGGCAGACGCGGCGGCCTTCGTGGCCGCGACTTGCGTCATGCCGGTGCCGGGGGTGGTGGTCATGGCGGGATGGTCTTTCCTGTTCAGACGGTGACGTCGACGAGCCCGTCGATCGGGCGCATCGGTCTTTCCGCGACGGGTTCGGGACTGGCTTCCGGTTGGGCCTGGGCGCGCCAGCCGGCGGTGCGGCCCTGGTCGGGAGCGGCGAAGCCGCGCGACTGGCCGTCGTCCCGCAGCGAGAACTGGAGGCTGGCGTTGTCGAGCGACAGGCCGGCATCGCCGAGCGCGCGTTCGAGCTGTTGCAGGTCGCGCCGCAGCATTGCCAGCGTATCGGCCTGTTCGGCCTGGACGACCAGCGAGACCTTGCCGTCGCTGACGTCGGCGACGACGCGGATGCGGCCGAGCTCCGCCGGGGCGAGGTCGATGTGGAACTCCCCGCCGCCGGTTTCCAACACGCGGACGAGCGGTGCGGCCAACTGCGCCATCGCCGGGCTGTGCGCCGTCGCGGCCCGGCCCGATGCCGCCGCTGCGGCATATTGGGTGGCGGCCTGGGCGGGCAGGGTCGGCAGCGATTCGAACCCGGTCGCGGCGGTGCCGCCGCCGACGCCGGCGGTGAGCGGTGCGCCGAAGGCGGGGGCGGGGGCCGGTTCGGGAGCGATGGCGGAGGCGGTCGCATCGGTGGGGGGCTGGGCCGTGCGGGAAACCGCCGGAGCGGCCGTGGGCTGCTCCGCCTTGTTGGCGGCGGCCGGTTTGCCGGTTCCGCGAGAGGAACGGATCGCGGTGCGGGGATCGGTGCTTTCGTCGCGGCGGCTGGCGCGCGCGTCAGGCTCCGCGTCGGTCGCAGCCGTCGCGGTCGCCATGGTTGCGGTCGCGGCGGCGGTTTCCGCGGGCGCTTGCGTTGTCTGCGGGAAGGCGGGGGCGGACGCGCTCCGGTCCATGGCGCCTTGAGGGGTGCCTTCGGCGGCGCTTGCGCCCTGTGCCGTGCCCGCAGGCGCGGGGTTAGTGCTCGCGGTTGCGGACGGGTCGGCCGGCTGCTGCGGAGCGGCAGCGGTCCCCGTGGTCCGGTTGCCGTTCCCGGCCGCGGATGGAGCAGGCTGCCCCGGCAGCGCGGCAGCCGCGCCCGGATCGGGAGACGGTGTCCCGGATGCGGCCGGCGGTGCGGCCGGCGGCGGGGCGGGAGGCGCGGCCGGGATGGCGGCGACCATCCAGGGCATCAGTGGGGCGTCGGTGCTGCCGCCGGGCCGGACCGCCGGCTGGACGACCGCCTGGGTGATGGCGGCCTGCACGGCGGCGGGGCTGTCGGGCATCGCCTCCTTGCGTTTGCGCAGCCGGTCGGAGCGCGTCGCGCCCTCGTCGGACTCGTCCTCGGCGGCGTCGTCCACCAGACTGGAAAAGTCGCCGTCGCGGGCGTCGTCGCCGGCGGAGCCGCCGCGCTGGGACGGGGTGGGGCGGGACGGTGCCGCGACGGCATCGGGCATGCTGGTCATGGCGCTCAATTGGTCAGGGTGGGGCGCGGCATGGCGGCGGTGACGGGGACCGCCGTCCCCCCTGTTGCCGGGGCCGCCTTGCGGTCGCCGGGCAGGGCGCGGCGCTGCAGGATCAGCCGCGTCACTTCGCGGGCCTTGGCGTCGGCCATCTCGGCAAGGATCGGGGCGGCGCGCCGTTCGGTGATGCGGTCCAGCACGTCGACCACCATGTCGGTTTCCATGTCCGTCAGGATGCGGGCGGCGTCGCGCGGCTTCATCGCCTCATAGATCGCCACCATGCGCTTCAGGTCTTCCTGCTGCAGGGTGGAGCGCTGGGCCATCAGCGCCTCGACCTCGTGCTTCACGCCGTTCAGCCGCTGGATCTGGGTGCCGACCCGCGCCTCGGTGGCGGCGAGCACCGCTTCGGCCTCGCGCAGGCGGTTCTGCCGGCCGGCGCTGTCGGCCTTCTGTTCGTCGATGGCCGCACGCAGGAGCGGGTCGGTGCAGCTGGGCGGAGCCAGCGCGACCGGCGGCGGCGCCTCTGCCACCGGGGCCCCTGCGGCCGGCGCCGAGATCGGGGGGGAAGCGGGGGCCGGCGCCGTTTCGGCCGCCTTGGGATCGGTCGTCTTCAGGTCGGTCGCCCAGGGGCGCTCATGGGCGCCGAATTCGCGGTCGAACTGCTGGGCGATGACCGGGAAGCCGTCCACCAGCGCGCCGAGCTTCAGCGGCAGGACCATCAGGACGGCGACCAGGGTGATGGGAAGGATGCGCGGAATCATGCCGACGTCTCCGAGCCCACGGTGCGCAGCCGCGCGTAGAAGGCGCTGGCCGCGGCCTTGGCAGGACCGGTGGGGGCCGGGGCCGATGATGCCGGGGTAGAGGGCGCGGCGGTTTCCGCCGGCTGGCCGCTCACCGCGCGCAGAGCCGTTTCGAGCGCCTGGAACTCGCCCTTGTCGACCTCCGCCGCCTTCAGGGCCGACAGGAGGGGGGATGCTGGTGCGGCCTCGGCCTCGGCCGGCTTCGCCATGCTCCCGGCCGCGATGCCGGCCGCGATGCCGGCCCCAATGCCGGAGGTGCCGTCGGCGTCGGCCATTTCCCGCCGCATCCGGTCGCGTCCGCCGCGCATGGCGCCCGCCATGGCGCCCTCATCCAGCCGGCGCAGCAAGGCGCGGGCATGCTGGACGGATTCCTCCATGCGGGCGGTGGTGCGCTCGCAGGAGCCGAGGATCAGCGCCATGTCCTCCTTCATGCCCTTGGCGCGGTCCAGGTCGTCGGACAGGCGGGCGGCGATCTCGGTCGCCGAGGCCACCATGCGCTTCATCGAAGCGTCGGTATCGTCGATCGACTTGGAGAAGGTCGACACCAGGGCATTGATCTCGGACTGGCCGTTGCGCAGCAGCTTCAGCCGCTTGTTGACGATGACCAGATAGACGGTCGCCGTGACGAGCATCACCGCCAGGGCCGCGTCAATGAGAAAGGAGACCATCGATCAGCTCCTGCTTGGTATCGAGATCGGTGTCGATCTTCACCGCGATGTTGTCGTTGCGCTGTCCCATGTGGCCGGCGAACAGCGGGATGGTCTTGCTGAAGACCAGGACGGTGGAATCGGGGTTGATGCGCAGCTTCAGAGACTGGCCCTTCTGCCAGGCCAGAACCTCGCCCAGCGGCACCTTGGTTTCCGCCAGCACGGCGACCAGCTCCAGCTTGGAGCGCATCAGCTCGTTCTTCAGGTGGCTTTCCCACACCGTGTCATGGCCGAACTTCTCGCCCATGAACATCTGCACCAGCTTGCCGCGGATCGGCTCCAGCGTGGCGTAGGGGATCACGATGTCGATGTGGCCGGTGCGGCGCTCCACCTCCACGGCGATGCGCACGCGGATGATGGCGTTGGAGGCGCGGGTGATGGTGGCGAATTGCGGATTCACCTCCAGCCGGTCGAAGACGAAGTCCACCTGGGCCAGCGGGTCGAAGGACTGCCCCAGATCCTGGAGCACCACCTTCATCATCCGCTCGGTCATCTTGCGTTCGATGGAGGTGTAGGCGCGCCCGTCGATCCGCCCCGGCCGCGAGCGCCGTCCGCCCAGCAGCACGTCCATCATGCAATAGATCAGCGCGCTGTCGATCGACACCAGCATCTGGTTGTCCCACGGCTCGGCGCGGGCCACGCCGATCAGGGCCGGCAGTTCGATGGTGTCCTGGAAGTCGGTGTAGCGCAGCCATTCGATCTTCGACAGCGACGCCTCGACGTTGGAGGACGCGAACTGGCGCAGCGAGGTGTTCAGCATCCGCACCATGCGGTCGAACACCACGTCCAGCATCGGCAGCCGGTCCTTGTTGACCGTGGTCGAGCTGACCAGCCGCTGGATGGCGCTCATCTCCGGCCCGCCGCCTTCCGGCGCGCCGAAATTCAGCAGCCGGTCGATCTCCTCCTGGCTCAGCGTCTTGGTCTCGCCGGGCATGGCGGCCATCGCCTCGCTCATCGTCTCGGCCGGCGGAGCGTCGGACGGAACGGCGGACGGGGCGGGCGGATCGCTCTGCTGTGCGGCGGCCAGTTCCCACGCGGCGTCGGACCAGTCCGCGGCCTCGTCGGGGGTCGGCTGGGAAGCGGCCATGGATGGGGCGGTCGGGGCGGGGGTATCGGTCATCCGGTGCCTCTGGAGGTCGCTATTGCGTGAGCAGGCTGCGCAGCAGGACGTCGGTGACGACCTCCTGCCGGCCGGCGGGATCGGACAGGATCAGGTTGAAGCGGCGCTTGATCTCGCTGCGCAGCCGGTGGAGCCCGGCCGACCCCTCCAGATCGTCCTGGTCCAGGTTGCGCAGGAATTCCTGCAGGCTGTCGGTGAGCTGCGGCATGGCGCGCTCCACCGTCTCGCGGTCGCTCTGGGCGATCGCCAGCGACAGGCCGATCTTCAGGAAGCGGGACGGCGTGTCGCGCCGCAGGTTGACCACCAGTTCCGGCATGTCGACCACCGTGTCGGCCGGCAGCGCCTCCGTCACCGTCTCCGCGGTCCACAGCCGGTCCAGCGCCTGCGGTCCGGCGGCCATCCAGTATCCGGCGATCCCGGCGGCCGCCACGGCCCCCACCGCCATCATGCCTGCGGCGAGGCGGGCGAGCGGCAGGGCGATCACCAGGATGCGTCCCGATCCGCGCAGACGGTTCAGGACTTCTTCCCGGACCGCTGCCGTCCCCGACATGCCAAATCGTGTAATCATCGAACCATTCCGCCGGCGATTGCCGAAAATTTTAGTAAAGCTGACATTCTGTAAGATTTGAGCCGCTTTGTCTTGGGAGGCTGCGCCGTTTTTTACTCCGCTTAAAAGTCGCCCCGTTAGCGTGAGGGGGTGTGCAGGGCGAAGACTAGGCCCGCCGATTTTCAGAAACTTTAAAGGTGCGGGGAACCGTGGACAGTCTGATCGACACGTTGCGGTCGTTGGGGCGCGGTCGGCTGCTCGTGCTGGCGGGGACCGGGCTCGGCATCGTCCTGGCGATCGCCGGCATGGCGCTTCTATTGTCGCAGCCGCACATGACGCAGCTCTACAGCGGCCTGGAGCCGTCGGAGGCCGGCCGCATCGCCAAGGCGGTGCAGGAGATGGGCGTGCCGGTGGATGCCGGTTTCGACGGGACGACGATCAGCGTGCCGCAGTCCGAGGTCTCCCGCGTCCGCATGGCGCTGGCGGAAAAGGGCCTGCCGGCCCAGGGCGGCGTCGGCTACGAGCTGTTCGACACCGACAAGCCGCTCGGCATCACCAGCTTCATGCAGCGCA
This sequence comes from Azospirillum ramasamyi, assembly GCF_003233655.1. Classification (NCBI taxonomy): domain Bacteria; kingdom Pseudomonadati; phylum Pseudomonadota; class Alphaproteobacteria; order Rhodospirillales; family Azospirillaceae; genus Azospirillum; species Azospirillum ramasamyi. The sequence continues at coordinate 321,833 of NZ_CP029834.1, read as the reverse complement.
TCAACCGACTGCGCGCCATGGAAGGGGAGCTGGGCCGCACCATCGAGACGCTGGCCGGCGTCGAGGCCGCGCGCGTCCACATCGTCATGCCGGAGCGCGAGGAGTTCTCGCGCAGCGCGCCCAAGCCGACCGCGTCGGTGGTGGTGCGCATGCGCGGGCGGGCGGCGATGGACCGCAAGCAGGCCCTGTCGATCCGCCATCTCGTCTCCGCCGCCGTGCCGAACCTGAAGCCCAGCGCCGTGACGGTGATGGATTCCTCCGGCGAGCTTCTGCTGACCGAGGATGACGGGCCGGGGCTGGCGTCGGCGCGCACCGACGGGATGCGCGTGGCCGCCGAGACCCGCGTCGCCCGCGCGGTGGAACAGATGCTGACCGCCCGGCTCGGCGCGGGCAACGTCCGCGTCCAGGTCGCCGCCGAGGTGGAGACCAAGCGCGAGGTGGTGCGCAGCCAGACCTTCGATCCCAACAGCCAGGTCGTCCGCTCCACCCAGACCGTGCAGGAGCAGGAGCGCGCCCTGGACAGCAACGGCGAGCCGCCGGTCACCGCCGAACAGAACCTGCCGCAGCGCGACGTGCGCGCCCAGCCGCAGGGGCCGCAATCCTCCAACGACAGCAAGCGGCAGGAGGAGACGGTCAACTACGAGATCTCCAGCGTCAGCCGCGAGACCGTGATCGAACCCGGCGACGTCCGCCGTCTCAGCGTCGCCGTGCTGGTCAACGGTACCTGGACGACCGCCGCCGACGGCACCCGCCAGTACGAGCCGCGCAGCGCGGAGGAGCTTCAGCGCCTGACCGAGCTGGTCCGCTCCGCCATGGGCTTCAGCGAGGAGCGCGGCGACCGGGTGACGGTGGACAATCTGGAATTCGTCGATCTGGCGCCCGACCTGACGCCGCGCCCGCTGGGCGACGAGATCGCCGAGACGCTGAGCCGCAACATCATGACGCTGATCCAGTGGGTGATCCTGCTGGTGCTCTCCGCCCTGGTCATCCTGGTCGGCCTGCGTCCTCTGATCCGCCGCGTCTTCCCGGCGCCCGAGCCGGCGGCGGCGGAAACCCCCGCCCCGGCTCTGGCCGCGCCCGCGGCCGGCGCCATGCCGCAGCTGGCCGGCCCGGCCACGGCCGCCGCGGCCGGCGGCGCGACGGCTCTGGCCGACGGCGAGGAGGGCGATCCCGCCCTTGCCGCCGCGTCGATGACGCCGCAGCTGGGCATCGAAGAAACCATGGACCAGCTGATCGAACTGCGCACGGTGGAAGGCCGCGTCCGCGCCTCCTCCATCCGGCGGCTGGGCGAGCTGGTCGACCAGTATCCCGACGAGGCCATCGATATCCTGCGCTCCTGGCTCTATGAGGAGGTGGCGTGATGGCCGCCTATCCGCGTTACCGTTTCGACCACGGCTTCGGTGCGCCCGCCCCCGTGGTGGAACCGGAGGTGGTGGAGGTGGCCGATCCGCTCGACCTTCCCACCCTGTCGGAGCGCGAGCATCAGGCCGCCTTGGCGCAAGCCCGTGCGAGCGCGCTGGACGAGGGGCTCGCCCAGGGCCGCGCCGAGGGCGAGGATGCCGCCGCCCGGCGGACCGAGGCGGAGCTTGCCGCCACCCTCGACCAGCTGGCGCAGCGGATGGCGGCGCTCGACGCCGACCATGCCGCCCTGATGGGACGGCTGGAGGCCGAGGGCGCCTTGGTGCTGGTGGCGCTGGTCCGCCGGATGGTGCCGCAGCTGCTCGACAAGGTGGCGCGCGAGGAGGTCGAGCGGCTTGCCGCCGATGCCCTGCGCGCCGCCGGCCAGTCCCCCGTCCTCACCCTGCGCCTGCACCCGTCGCTCCGCCGCCCGCTGGAAGAGCGGCTGGCCGGGCAAAGCGCCTTCAGCGGCCGCATCGACATCCAGGGCGACGCGGCGCTCGCCGTCGGCGCTTTGGAAGCGAGCTGGGGCGCGGGCTCCGTCCGCCGCGATCCCGCCGCCTTCGAGGCCGCCGTCGCCGCACTCGCCGACCGTGCCGTCGCCGCGCTGATGCCGGCGCCGTCTTCCGACATCACCTGAACGATCCGAAGCGAGAATCCTCATGCCTCCCTTGAACCTCGACATGCTCGACGATGATCCCAAGCAGGCCGAGAAGGCCGCCGACAAAAGCCTCGAGAAGACCTTCGATGGCCCGATGAACGCCATCTACAACGTGCCCGTCGACGTCCAGGTCGTGCTGGGCCGCACCAGCATGCTGGTGGCGCAACTGCTGAAGCTCGGCCGCGGCGCGGTGCTGGAGCTTGAGCGCAAGGTGGACGAGCCGGTCGAGGTGCTGGTGAATCACCGTCTGGTCGCGCGCGGCGAGGTGGTGATCGTCGAGGACCAGCGGCTGGGCGTCACCCTGACCGAGATCGTGCGGACGGAGCTGGAAATCGACTGAGTTGGGAACTCCAACTCCCTCTCCCGTCCCGGGAGAGGGCGATTCGCCAGACATGTCTTCATCCCCCCGAAAGCCAGCGCATGCGTCCCCGTACCCTCATCCCCCTCGCCCTGACCCTTGTCGCCGGCCCCGCCGCCGCGGCGCCGCTCGATCTCGATCTCGGTGCGCTGGGGGCGATGGCGGACGGGGCGAGCCTGTCGGGGCGGATCATCCAGGGCATCGTGCTGCTGACGGTGCTCAGCGTGGCGCCGGGGCTGCTGATCATGGTGACCTGCTTCACCCGGATCATCGTCGTGCTGTCGCTGCTGCGCTCGGCACTCGGCCTGCAGCAGTCGCCGCCGAACATGGTGCTGGTCAGCCTCGCCATGTTCCTGACCTTTCACATCATGGGGCCGACCTTCGACAGCGCCTGGCAGGATGGCCTGCGTCCGCTGCTGAACGAGCAGGTGACGCATGAGCAGGGGCTGGAGCGGATGATCGAGCCGTTCCGCAGCTTCATGGCCTCCCATGTCCGCGAACGCGACCTTGCCGCCTTCGCCGCCTTCACCGCCAAGCCGAAACCGGCCGGCGAGGACGGCGCGGCGCAGGACGAGCGGCCGGTGACGGCGGAGAGCGTCGATCTGCGGTTGCTGATGCCGGCCTTCCTGCTGTCGGAGCTGCGCCGCGCCTTCGAGATCGGCTTCCTGCTGTTCCTGCCCTTCCTGGTGATCGACATGGTGGTGGCGGCCATCCTGATGGCGATGGGCATGATGATGCTGCCGCCGGTGATGATCGCGCTGCCCTTCAAGATCATCTTCTTCGTGCTGACCGACGGCTGGTTCCTGATCGCCGGCAGCCTGATCCGCTCCTACGGGGTCTGAGGATGGACGAGGCCGCCGCCAACCCCGCCAACCCCGCCGAGCCGCCGGCCAGCCTCGCCGACAGCATGCTGGCGCTGGCCAGCCGCCGCGGCGTAGCGGTGCCGGAGGACGGCTCCATCGCCGGGCTGCTCGCCGCCATCGAGCCCAACCCGCTGATCCCGCATCCGCTGCTTCTGGTGGCCGGCGCGGTGATGGCGGTCGCCTTCCGCCACGACCGCGCGCTGGCCCTGCCGCCGGCCGACGGACCCGACGCGCCGCCGTCGTCCGCAGATACCGCCGACCTTTCCTTCTGAGGTGCCGCCATGGGAACGCCGATCAAGATCCGTGAGAACTACAAGAGCCTGAGCGGCGTCGAGAAGAGCGCCGTCATCTTCCTGGCGCTGGGCGAGGAGCGCGGGTCGCGGCTGATGGAACGGCTGGACGAGGACGAGATCCGCCTCGTCAGCCGGGCGATGGCCACGCTGGGCAACGTCACCTCCAATCTGGTGGAGGCGCTGATGCGCATCTTCACCGAACGCTTCGCCAATGCGGGATCGGTCGTCGGCTCCTACGACAGCACGGAGCGGATGTTGAACCGCTTCCTGCCGCCCGACCGCGTGACCGAGATCATGGGCGAGATCCGCGGCCCGGCCGGACGCACCATGTGGGAGAAGATGTCCAACGTGAACGAGGGGGTGCTCGCCAGCTATCTGGCCGGCGAATATCCCCAGACGGCGGCGGTCATCCTGTCCAAGATGCGTCCCGACCATGCCGCCAAGGTGCTGGTCCTGCTGCCGCCGGCCATCCGCACCGAGGTGATCGAACGCATGATCCAGATCGAATCGGTCCAGCGCGAGGTGCTGCTCGACATCGAATCGATCCTGCACAACGAGTTCATGGCGAATTACGCCCGCACCCACGGAAACGATTCGCTGGAGCGGATGGCCGACATCTTCAACCGCATCGACCGCGAGACGCTGGGCGAGATCTTCGACGATCTGGAAACGGTGATGCCGGAGCCGACCCAGCGCATCAAGCAGCTGATGTTCACCTTCGAGGATCTGATGCGGCTGGACCGCGTCTCGCTGCAGGCGGTGATCCGCCGCTGCGACACCGGACAGCTCGCCATCGCGCTGAAGGGCGCGCCGGCGATGCAGCGCGACCATTTCCTGTCGGTGCTGTCGGAGCGTGCCCGCCTGATCCTGCAGGACGAGATCGAGAACATGGGGCCGTTGCGGATGCGCGACGTCAACGACGCCCAGGCCGAGATCGTCCGCACCGCCAAGGCGATGGCCGAGGACGGCACCATCATCATCCCGCAATCCGACGACGTCGACACGGTCGTCTATTGAGCGGAGCGCGCCGGATGGGAGGTTCCTGAATGGCCGGGCAAGACCTGGTTCCCCGGCAGGTTCCGCCGCCCGACCTGTTGGCGTCGCGCTTCGCTGGACCGCCGGCGGTCATGCCGGCCGTGTCGGGCGATGCCGGCGATGGGGACGACGTGGGGCCGCTGGTGCGGCGGCTGCTCGACCTGCTCGACACACTGGCACCGGTCGAGGCGGCGCTGGCGCGTGGATGCCTGCCGCGCTGCGACTCGACCTTCGGCGCCGGGCTCGCCCTGTTCCTGGCGGCGACGGCGGGCGGCTGCCGCGACTGGATCGGCGCGGATGCTGCGGACGAACTTTCGGACCTCGACGGCGGATTGCTGATCGACGAGTGCGAGCGGGCGCTGGCCGCGCGTTTCCAGCCCGTCGAGGGGCGTGTGTGGCGGCTGTCGCGCGTGCCGCTGCTGGACGGTGACGGCGGGTTGCTCTGCGCCGTCGGAATCGAGGACGGGCCGTCCGACCGCGTCACCCTGGTGCTTCAGGCCCGGCCGCAGCGGCTGGGACCGGTGCAGCTGATGGCGACGCTGGGCGGCCGCCGGCTGGACGTGACCCTGCGGCTGGCGGCCTGCCTGCCGTCGTCGGCGCTGGCCGATTTGCATGAGACCTTCAGCGCCGCCCTGGCCGATTGCCGGATCGACGGCGCGCTGACCGTCGGGCCGCTGGCCGACGCCTGGTTGGGCCTGGACCGGCCGCTTTCGTCCGATCTGGCGCTTTGATACCGCCGAACGAAAGTTCTGATTTACGTTCGGCGGTAAGGGCCGCGACTGCGGCCCCGCAGGCCCCTTGCCTGCGAGGGCAAGCGGCCGGACGGCCGCGCCCGCCGTTCGAGGGTGAGGATAAAGCCTGATGGGTCAGGCTTTGCGCTCGATTAAATGACATGCGCTGAAGCCCTGTTCCCGGCAGGGAATGGGCTTCGGCTTGGTGCCGTGCCGATCCTGTACAAGGCATGTGCCTTTATCGGCAAACCCACGCCGAATCAGATCTCCGCCGGCGGCCTGACCAGGGTCGGACCGGCCTGTACCGGTGCGGGAATCACCCCCGGCAGGGATAGCGGCGGCGGCAGCGCTTGCAGAGAGGCGCGGGCGGCCTCGCGCAGCGGGGTGAAGCCGTCTTCCGGGAAGTGGCGGATCAGCGTCTGGTAGGACGCGCGCGCCACCTCCGGACAGCCCAGGATGCGGAACTGGTCGCCCTGGCGCAGCAAGGCCACGGCCTCGTCGGTCCTCGAATGGCCGGCGATGGAGGACGCCGCCGCATACCACCGGCCATAGGCAGACCACAGGTCGCGCACGGATTCGCCGTCGCACTGGCCGGCGGTGATCGCTTTTTCAAGGGCTTGCCGGTAATCGCTGTCGGGCGCCTGCGACAATTGCGCGCAGCCCGCGAGGACCGACAGGCAAGCAGCGGCTGCGGCCGCCGGAATGACGGACGCCTTCGTTCCGGACATGAAACCTCCTCAAACGCGGTGCTCGGCGACCGTATGGCAACACGGTTAAACCAACGTTCATATTTTTAAGCACCGGTTTGCTGCTTCTTCACGAGCGTTAACCATAGATAGCGAATGAATTAATGATTGCCTGTGGCGAGAACTGCGAAAGCCGGTAGAAAATCGAAGTAAAGCCGGGGATGAATAAAAATTGATCCGGTATTTAGGCGTATGAAACCCTTAAAACGGCGTAAAACCTCGCCATAGGCTATGTCTATCCGGTTACCTCATTTTGTTGACACATCGCCTTTCGATAGGTTCTTTTGGGGCTGTGATAAGCATGTGACACGAACGCAATTGCGTAAAAATCAATGCTTTATCTGCGCTTGCTCGACAATGGAGAATCCAATGCAGGCTTTGCTGATTGAGCCAGCCAATCTGATTGCCGACGCTATCGGTAAGCAACTTGCCCTGTGCAAGGTTAACCATGACCGTGTGGACCTGAACGGTTTGCGCGAAATGGTTGAAGGACATGGCTCCATCGAGATCGCACACGACGCCATCATCATCGGCGATGTCGGCGATCCCGAAGCCTGCGTGGCGATGCTCCGCGCCCGCAACGTCACCGCCGCGATCATCTGCCTGATCGAGCGCCGTTGTGCCAACACCACCGCCGGCATCCTGCGGGCCGGTGCGGACGACGTTCTGGTGAAGCCGGTGGTCAGCACCGAGATCCGTGCCCGGCTGGAGGCGATCCGCCGCCGATCCTACGGGCTGACCAGCAATGCGGTGTCGGTCGGCCGCCTGACCGTCTTCCTCGATGGCCGTGACCCGGAGGTGGACGGTGAGCGCCTCCGCCTCAGCCAGCGGGAACACGCGATCCTGTCGGTGCTCGCCCTCAACCACCGCCGCGTGGTGTCGAAGGAGCATATCTACGAGGAGGTCTACGGCCTGTCCGGCTCCGACCCGCTCGACAAGGTGATCGACGTCTACATTTGCAAGCTGCGCAAGAAGATCGATACGGCGACCGGCGGCGGCCGCTACATCGAGACGGTCTATGGCCGCGGCTACAAGTTCGAGGCGCCGCCCGATCATGTCGCTCCCGACCAGGCCAAGCCGATGCTGGACCGCTGGACGAGCGCCGTCGGCGGGCTGGCTTCGCCCCGCGTGCCCTTCATTCCGCCGGTGTCGCGGCGCGACGCGGCCCGTGCGGTCGGGCGCTGATCGGGCCACCGATCGCGTCCCGATGCTCCGGCTTTCCGCCCGCATCTGAAGCCTCCGATTTTTTACCCCGGCTTAAACCGCCTCCGTCATCCTGATTTTGCCGCTCGCGCCCCCGCACACTGATCGGGAAGGCCGGCGCGAACGGCCCCGGCGTCAGAAAGGCGCCATGCATCTCACGAATGGAGATACCCATGGCCTCGATTATGACGAATACCTCCGCCATGACCGCGCTGCAGACCCTGCGTCGCGTGACCGGGGATCTGGAGACCACGCAGGACCGCATCTCGACCGGTCTGAAGGTCAACAACGCCAAGGACAACGCCGCCTACTGGTCGATCGCCACGACCATGAAGGCCGACGTCGCCGGCTTCAAGGCGGTCAAGGAGTCGCTGGAGCTGGGGTCCGGCACCACCAACACCGCGTCGGTGGCCTCCAAGAACATCGTCGAGAACCTGCAGACGCTGAAGGCCCGCGTCATCGCCGGCCAGACCAACGGCGTCGACAAGACCCTCATCCAGAACGACGTCGACCAGCTGGTCAAGCTGATCAAGGGCGCCGCCGCCGATGCCTCCTTCAACGGCGACAACCTGCTGAAGGTCAGCTACTCCAACGACGGCACGGCCAAGGACAAGGACGTCTCGATCCTGGCCTCGCTGAGCCGCAGCGACAGCACGGTCGACCCGAGCTACATCGAATTCCAGCGCCAGGACATGCGCGTGGAATCGATCGTCGGCAAGGCCACGATCGAGCAGCAGATCGACTCGACCAATGACCTGAAGGCCTCGGTCGACATCAAGCTCGGCGCCGACGGCGACACCTTCATCGACGGCCAGAACCTGGGCCTCGGCAACCTGACGCTGACGGTCACCAAGGAAGACGGCAGCAAGGTCGACGTGTCGGTCGATCTGTCGGCGCAGAACTACGACACCGATCTGGCCACCACCCAGGGCAACATCGAGACGGCCGTCAACGCCGCGCTGACCACGGCCGGCGCCGACTTCCAGGTCGCCTTCAACGGCGACACGCTGGAGTTCACCGACCAGGACGTGAACTCCGACGGCAACTTCACCGCCCAGATCTCCGGTCTGTGGGTCGGCTCGAAGGAAAGCGACGCCTTCGGCGGCCTCGCCGATCTGACCCAGATCGACGTGGTCAACAACTCCCGCAAGTCGCTGGAAGTCATCAACTCGCTGCTCGACAGCGCCATCGGCAAGGCGTCGGTGATCGGCTCGATCGAGAACCGCGTTTCGGTTCAGAACGACTTCGTGTCGAAGCTGACCGACTCGATGAACAAGGGCATCGGCGCGCTGGTCGATGCCGACATGAACGAGGAATCGAGCCGCCTGCAGGCCCTCCAGGTCCAGCAGCAGCTCGCCATCCAGGCTCTGTCGATCGCCAACCAGGGTCCGCAGAACATCCTGTCGCTGTTCCGCTAAGTCCCTGATGGGCGGCGTCATCGTCCGAGTGCCCGGACGGTGGCGCCGCCCCGTCGGCCATGCCCGTTCATGCCGCCCGTTGCGATACGGAGCGGGCATCGCCGACGGCCGGCCTGTCGCCGGCTTCCCAACCGTCAATCAAGACCCACCGAAACCGGTCCGGCTTCCCGCCGTCAAGGATCCCACCGCAGGGGTGCGCCCATGAGCATCGCCGCCTACCACCAGACCATCGCCGAGTGCGACGATCCGCGAAAGATCGAATACCGGGTGTTCCTGCGGATCACTCTGGCGTTGGAGAACAACCGCAATGCCGACTGGCGCTGTGCCGAGCTGAAGGACGCGCTGTGGCGGAATATGGAGTTGTGGAACGCGCTGCGCGCCGATCTGCTGGAGGACGGCAACGCCCTGCCCGAAGCGCTGCGCGCCGGGCTGGTCTCGCTGTCCTTCGCGGTGAACCGCAACACCCAGCGCGTCCTGCGCGGGGAAGGCGGCATCGATCTGCTGATCCACATCAACCGGTCGGTCATGCAGGGCCTGCAGGGCGCCGCCCAGCAGCCGGCGCGGGAGCTGGCCACGGAGGAACTGTCCTATGGCGCTTAAGCTCCGCCTCAAGCCGTGCGAGCGGGTGGTCATCAACGGCTGCGTCGTGCAGAACGAGAATCGCCGCTACACCCTGACCATCTCCAATTTCGCGCAGATCATCCGCGGCAGCGATATCCTGCAGGAAGAGGATGCGGTGACCCCGGTACGCCGCGCCTATTTCCTGATCCAGAGCATGCTGCTGGACCCGGCCACGGCCGCCGCCGGCAACGGTGCGGTGGCCGAGATGATGGCGCAGCTCTACACCACCTTCACCCGGCCCGACATCCAGGACCGCATCGCCGGCGCCATGGGCCATGTGGGCGAGCGCGACTATTACAAGGCGCTCGCCGCCCTGCGCCCGGTGATGGAGTATGAGGGGACGCTGCTGTCGGCGGCCAATGCGGCGCCGGCGCTTCCCATCCAGGCGGCCCAGGCGGCGCAGATCGGCCGTCACGCGGGAGGATGAGGCCATGACCACCCCCGTCGCCGGCGTGGCCGGCCCGAGCGGCGAACGCTCTCCCGCCAGCGCCGACATCATCGCCGAGGCCCGCCAGCGGCAGGCCGACCGTCTGCGCGCCGCCCAGGCCGAGACGACCAAGCCGGCGGAGGTGGTGGAGCGCAGCGCGAAGACCGACGGCACGGAGGCGGAGCCCAAGCATGCGGCCCGTCCCTACCGGGTCAACCTCGATCCCGACACGAGCCGGCTCTACACCGAGGTGCTCGATACCGCGACGGGGGACGTGATCATGCGCATCCCCGCCAACTACGGCGCGGAAACCGACGCCGCCGACGAGGATCCGGCCGTTCCGCGCGACGGCACCGGTACCGGCATCGCAGAGGTGAAGGCATGACCACCCTCGCAGACTTCCGCCTCGTCAGCCGCAACCACGACCGCTACGAACAGGCGGTGCGCAGCCGCCCGGCGGTGCAGCGGGCCGTCTCCTATTTCCAGGAGAACATCGGCAAGGTCTCCAGCACCGAAGAGTTGATGAAGGACGACAAGCTCTACCGCTTCGTCCTGGAGGCGTTCGACCTGGGCAGCCAGGCGAAGTCGCGCGGCCTGATCCGCAAGGTGCTGGAAGAGGGGGTGAGCGACCAGTACTCCACCGCCAACCGGATGAGCGACACCAAGTTCAAGGAGATGGCGACGATCCTCGGATTCGCCGAGAACGGCGGCGCCAATCTGAAGCAGCCGGCCGTCGTCCAGGCGATCATCGACCGCTACGTCAACGTGACGCTGGAGGTCGAATCCGAGACCACAAACCCGGCGGTCCGCCTCGGCCTCTATTTCCAGCGGCGGTCGGGGAACATCAACAACTGGTATCAGGTGATGGCCGACAATGCCCTGCGCAAGGTGGTCTACACCGCGCTGGGACTGCCGGACCAGACGGCGCTGCTGGACGTGGACAAGCAGAAGGCGTTGCTGGAAAAGCGGATGGACATCGCCGACCTGAAGGATCCGCAGAAGGTCGCCAAGTTCCTCGACCGCTTCGCCGCGATGTACGACATGCAGAACGGCGGGACCGCCGCAGCCGCGTCCATGCCGTCGATCGGCCCGATCTCCCGCAGCGGGCGCGCGTCGATCATCTCCATCGATCCATCCATCACCATGACGCTGATGAGATTCCCGCGCTTCTGACAAGCCCGCGGGGCTCGGCAGCGGGGAGAGCAACCTTGCCGCCAGCCGGCACGCTACAGTACAGACCGGGGCGGGAGCGCATCCGGCCGCCGGCCACCACCGGAGCGGCGGCGCCGCGGCTGAAGCCGCCGGCCTCCTGGCAGGAGGACGAGGCGCGCGATGCGCTGCACATCCTGCCGCTGTCGATCCTGCCGCTGGAAACGCCGGGCCTGCGCCGCGCCCGGCTGATCAAGAATGTCCGTCTGGAGACGGTGGCGGAGCTGTTCAACGACGCCCAGACCGGCAGCGGCCAGATCGGCATCAACCAGCTTCCCAAATGCTTCGGCATCGACGATCCGCAGTTCCGCCGCGACCTGCGCAAGATCGCTCAGATCGCCGAAGCCGCCAGCTTCGACGTCTACAGCCTGCGCCTGGAGCTGCGCCGGCTGAACATCGACGTGGAGGATTCCGACGCCCTGCGGCTGTCGCAGGCCAAGCGGTCGGAGCTGACCAGCTACATGCGCGTCTTCACCCGGCCGCTGATCGAGCATGTCTATGGCATCCAATCGCCCGTCGGCGAAGCGGAGATCGCCAGCATGGACGAGCTGATCCGCCTGTTCGCCCAGCCCGACGTGGAGGAGGCGCGGCGCCGGCTGCAGATGACCGCCGACCGGCTCGACATCCCGCTTCAGGAAATTCCGGCCTTCCTGGAGGACTATGCCGACATCTTCCTGTCGCTGGCCTATTTCAAGCGCTGCCTGGACGACATCGTGCCCGACGTGCAGGGTTTCCTCGGCTGGATGGCGGAGCTCTATCAGGTCAGCGAGGTGCGCCGCGACACCCGCCAAAGCCGGATGCTGGACGAGATCGGCCGCGACCTGACCGACATCGCCACCTCCATCACCGGGCGGTTCGAGAGCTTCGACAACCGCTCCCGCGATTTCTGGCACGACATCAACCCGCACAGCTTCCGCAGCATCCGCGACCTGATCGTCACCCACCACCTGACGATCGGCGGGGTTCTGTGCGGGCTGGCGGTGAAGATGAACCTGTGGAAGCACCGCTTCTCCCGCGGCGGCGGCCCGGTCCGCAGGCTGGAGTTCATCCGGTCCGAAATCCTGCCCGGCCTGGCCCACATCAAGACCATCGAGCAGGCGTCCCGCAACAATATGGGACGGTGAGCGGCCGGGCTCAGCTCTTGTCGTCGGCGGAGGGGACCGGCCGCGAGACCACGTAGGTGCCGGCCGCCACCATGACCATCCCGACGCCGCCGAGCACCAGATAGCTCGGCGAGGACAGGGCGAGCACGGTGAAGCCGGACGACATGCCGGCGACGGCGAAGACCTTGGCCTTGACCGGGATGGCGCCGCGGTCCTGCCAGTTCCGCACGGCTTGGCCGAAGCGGGGATCGTTGCGCAGCCGCTCGCGCAGGGCCGGGTTGCCGCGGGAATAGGCCCAGCCGGCCACCAGCAGGAAGGGGACCGTGGGCAGGACCGGCAGGAATGCGCCGGCCGTGGCGAGACCAACTGCGGAATGGCCGATCAGCAGCCAGAGCCAGCGCCGTCCGCGCTGCGCGCCGGCGGTGTCTGCCCCACCACGATCCTCGCCGTCGTCCGCCACCTGAACACCCACGAACTGGAGCCGGCGGGAATCGTAGCATGCCTGTCGGTCGCCGCTCCAGGGTATCAAGATCGAGGCGCGAAGCGCGTCACCCCGTCTTGCGGAGCGTCCCCGGCGCGCCGGCGTTGGCGGTCGCCTCCAGGCTGTAGAGCTTCGCCAGCAGTTGCGGCGCCGGGCGATCGGCGGCTGGGACGGCGAGGGCCGCCGCCGCGGTTTCCGTGGCCGGAGACTTGCGCCGCAGGGCTTCCGCCAGGGCCTGGGGGGAGGGCAGGGCCGGGTCGGCGCCGCTCCCGTCCGCGTCGCCGGCACCGGCGTTCATCCAGGGCAGCGATCCGACCGCCTTGCCGTCCGCCGCGGCGGGGGCGCCGCCGCCGTCATCCTCCAGCAGGCTGCCGATATGGCCGAGCACGCTGTCGCCCGTCACCTCCTCGAACGCCACCATGGCGGCGCTGCCGATCAGGCCGGGCAGGCCGCCGAACAGGAAGCCGCCGGCCAGCCGGGCCGGGATCGAGATGGTCTCTCCCGTCGCCTCGCGATAGACCGACGACACCACCGGCAACTGCTGCAGCGGGTTGACCGCGTCCACCAGATCGTCGAAGCCGAGACTCATCCTGTCGGCCGTAGTTTCCCGCGGCTCGGCGGCGGTTTTGCGCTGTGCCGTGGGCGGGGTGACGGCCTGGGCGGCCAGCCTCCTGTCGGCGGGCGGGGTGTTGACGCTCATGATTGGGCTCCGATGGCGGCGAGCAGCGCGTCCAGATGCGCGAAGCTGTCGGCGGAAGGGGAGGGATCGTCCTTGCCCTGGCGCAGGAACTCCTCCAGCCGCGGGTTCAGGTCGATGGCGGCGTCGGTTTCCGGATCGGTGCCGCGCTTGTAGGCGCCGAGCCGGATCATCTCCCTCATGCCGTCATAGGTGGCGGCAAGCGCGCGGGCGCGGCCGACGATGCGGTTCTCCCGCGCGTCGTGGCAGCCGGGCAGGGTGCGCGATACGCTGCGCAGCAGGTTGACGGCGGGATAGCGCCCCTGTTCGGCGATCTTGCGGTCGAGCACCAGATGTCCGTCGAGGATGCCGCGCACCGCGTCGGCGATGGGCTCGTCGTGGTCGTCGCCGTCGACCAGGACGGTGAAGATGGAGGTGATGTCGCCCTCTCCGCCTCCTTCCGGTCCGGGACCGGCGCGCTCCAGCAGGCGGGGCAGTTCGGCGAAGACGCTGGGCGGATAGCTCTTGGCGGTCGGCGGTTCCCCGGCGGCCAGCCCGATCTCGCGCTGGGCCATGGCGAAGCGGGTGACGCTGTCCATCAGGCAAAGCACGTGCTTGCCCTGGTCGCGCATCTCCTCCGCCACCGTCATGCAGAGCAGGGCGGCCTGCCGGCGCATCAGCGGGGGCTCGTCGGAGGTGGCGACGATGACGACGGAACGCGCCAGCCCCTCCGGCCCCAGATCGTCCTGGATGAACTCGCGCACCTCGCGCCCGCGCTCGCCGATCAGGCCGATGACGATGGCGTCTGCCTCGGCATGGCGGGCGACCATCGCCAGCAGGGTGGATTTGCCGACGCCGGACCCGGCGAAGACGCCCAGCCGCTGGCCGCGGCACAGCGGCACGAAGCTGTCGATCACCCGGATGCCGCTGTCCAGCCGCTTCCCCACCCGGCGGCGGGCGCAGGCGGCCGGCGGCGGCTGGCGCAGGGACCGAGGGTGCTCGCCATTGACCAGGGGGCCCTTGCCGTCGATCGGCTCGCCCAGCGCATTGACCACCCGGCCGAGCCAGCCGGGACCGGGGCGGAGGGTGAAGGCGGTGTCGTCGGTGATGGCGGCGCAGCCTTCGGCCACGCCGTCCAGATTGTCGAAGGCCATCAGCAGCGAGCGGCCGTTGCGGAATCCGACGGTCTCGCACAGCACCCGGCCGCCGCGCACGGTTTCCGCATGGCATTTGTCGCCGACCGACAGCACGCGCTGCAGTCCGTCGACCTCCAGCGTCATGCCGGCGGCGGAGCGGATTTCCCCGCGCCAGTGGCGCGTCGGCAGCCGTTCGAGTTCCGCCGCCAGTGTGGCGAGTGCCGGCATCGGCGCTGTCTCCATCATGTCCGTCGATGAAGGCAGCCTAGAGCAGGGAATTTAAATCCGGTTTTAAACGGGCGCGTTCATCGTCCGGCCCAGTGTTCCGGCCAGATGAGATGGAACGAGGTCGCAATGGATTTAGGTAAAATCGGTTTCTTTCAGCTTGCCGGCACGCGCATGGACTATCTGGCGCAGCGGCAGAAGCTGGTCGCCGAGAATGTCGTGAACGCCAACACGCCCGACTACCAGGCGCGTGACCTGAAATCCTTCGACAGCGTGATGGAGGGCATCCGGCCGGTGGAGACCGTCCGCACCTCCGGCCTGCATCTGGCGGGCGGGCGCTCCACCGCCGGCTTCCGCGAGGCGGGCAAGGCGGGGCTGTGGGAAACGACGCCCTCCGGCAACGCCGTGTCGCTGGAGCAGGAGATGATCAAGGGCAGCGAGACCCGCGACGCCTTCGCGCTGACCACCGGCCTGTTCCAGCGCAATGTGCAGATGCTGCGCATGGCCTGGCGAAACGGCTAAAGCGGATTGCAATCCGCTTTGGACCGCGACGGCGGCCCCGGCCGCTCATGCGGCCGAAGCCAGACCGGCGAATGAGGTCGTATGAAGCTAAAGCGAATGCAAATTCGCTTTAGGGGCGGCTGACGGTATTCGAGACGGAGACGAGCCATGATGAACGACGCCCTCGGCACCACGCTGAAGATCGCCGGTGCCGGCCTGCAGGCGCAATCGACCCGGCTGCGCGTGGTTGCCGAAAACCTCGCCAACGCCGATTCCACCGCCACCACCAAGGGCGGCGACCCCTACCGCCGCAAGACCGTTTCCTTCGACAGCGTGATGGACCGCAGCGTCGGCGCGGAACTGGTGCAGGTCAAGCAGATCGGCCGCGACCGCAGCGACTTCAAGCTCGAATACGATCCCTCGCATCCGGCGGCGGACGACAAGGGCTACGTCAAGAAGCCGAACGTCCAGTCGCTGATCGAGATGATGGACATGCGGGAGGCCGGCCGCGCCTTCGAGGCCAGCATGAACGTCATCGAACAGTCGCGCGCGATGATGACCCGCGTCGTCGACCTGCTGCGCAGCTGAGGAGCCTTTCCATGATCGAGATGTCCGTCGGCCGCGTCGCCGCCGCCTATGCCGCCAACCGCAGCCCCTTCACCGCGGGCCTCGCTGAAACGCAGACGGCGGCCTCGCCGCTGTCCGCCGCCAACCGGACCGGAGCGGTGGCGCCCAGCGCCGAAAGCGACTTCGGCGGCTTCCTCGACAAGTCGATCTCGCAGGCGGTCGAGACGCTGAAGGAGAGCGAGCGCGTCTCGCTGGCCGCCGTTTCGGGGAAGGCGAGCGCGCAGGAGGTGGTCCGCTCGGTCCTGGCCGCGGAGATGACGGTGCAGAGCGTCGTCGCCATCCGCGACAAGATGGTCCAGGCTTATCAGGAGATCATGCGGATCGCGGTTTGAGGGGCAACGTGCCGCCACCTCTCCACAGGATAAGGACCGTCCCATGAACCAGGCCGACGTGCTGGAGGTGCTGCGCAGCGGCATCTGGACGACGCTGCTGATCGCCGCGCCGCCGCTGATCATCGCGGTGGTGGTGGGCGTGACGATCTCGCTGGTCCAGGCGCTGACCCAGGTGCAGGAAATGACGCTGACCTTCGTGCCGAAGATCGTCGCGATCCTGATGGTGACGGTGCTGGCGCTGCCCTTCATGTACGGCGCGCTCGCCACCTACGCCGACCGGCTGAGCGACCTCATCGTCGCCATCGACTGACGCGCGCAGTGACGCCCATGGCGATGCGGCGCCCCCCGTTGCGAGCGGTCATCCCCCTTCTCGTCCTGCTCGTAAGTCCGGCCGGCGGTGCGGCGGCGCCGCCGGCCAACAACTCGCAGATCGGGGTGTGGAGCACCGCGCTCTATGCCGCGCCGAAGCTGCCGGCCCAACCCGCTCCCCAGGCGTCGCGCAAGACGCTGCCGCCGGAAGCCCAGTGCATCGCCGCCATCCTGGATGCGGAGAAGGCGGCCGGCATCACCGACCATCTGCTGCTGGCGATGGGCTTCACCGAATCCGGGCGGCGGACGGAGGACCGGCTGTTCACCGCCTGGCCCTGGACGGTCAACACCGAAGGGCGTTCCCACTATTTCCCGACGCGGGACGACGCCATCGCCTTCGTGCGCGCGGCGCAGGCGCGCGGCGTGCGCTCCATCGACGTCGGCTGCCTGCAGGTCAACCTGCGTTGGCACCCCGACGCCTTCCCCGATCTGGTCACCGCCTTCGATCCGGTCGCCAACGCGCGCTATGCCGCCTCCTTCCTGTCGGCGCTGCGGCGCGACCACGGCTCGCTGGAAAGCGCCATAGCCCGCTACCACTCGTCCCAGTCGGAACGCGGCGAAGCCTATCGCCAGCGGGTGAGCGGCAACCTGCGCTGGGTCGCCGGGGCTCTCGGCTATCTGGAGACGCTGGCGGCCGGGCCGGGCGGCGGCGGCGCCACCTTCACCGCGGCGGAGCGCGGGCGCCTGAGCTTCCTCTCCGGCCTGTTCGCCGACGGTCCGGCCCGGCCGCTGCTGCCGAACCAGTGACCGGCGGGCTGCCCACGGCGGTTTAAATCCCGGTTTTACCGCGCGCGCCTATCGTTGCCGGAACGCCCCTCCTCCACAAACCTGTCGGGACCTCCATGACCCTCACGGATCACGTCCGCAGCCGGTTCGGCCTGATCGGCGACATCGGCCTGGCGAACCGCGACGTGCTGTTCGCGGTCGGCATCCTGCTGGTGCTCGCGGTGCTGTTCCTGCCGGTGCCGTCCTGGTTCCTCGATCTCGGGCTGGCGCTGTCGATCTCGGTCGCGGTGCTGGTGCTGATGGTGTCCCTGTGGATTCCGCGGCCGCTGGACTTCTCGTCCTTCCCCACCGTCCTGCTGGTGGTGACGATGCTGCGGTTGGCGCTGAACATCGCGTCCACCCGGCTGATCCTCAG
The DNA here is from genome assembly GCF_003233655.1 of Azospirillum ramasamyi. Lineage (NCBI taxonomy): Bacteria > Pseudomonadati > Pseudomonadota > Alphaproteobacteria > Rhodospirillales > Azospirillaceae > Azospirillum > Azospirillum ramasamyi. The sequence goes on along the minus strand of NZ_CP029834.1, from coordinate 304,279 downwards.
CGAGGGGCACAACGGCCACGCCGCCGCCGGCCACGTCATCCAGGGCTTCAGCCAGTTCGTGATGGGCGGCAACTTCGTCATCGGCGTGGTGATCTTCTGCATCCTGGTGGTGATCAACTTCGTGGTCATCACCAAGGGCGCCACCCGCATCGCCGAGGTCGGCGCCCGCTTCACGCTGGACGCCATTCCCGGCAAGCAGATGGCGATCGACGCGGATCTCTCCGCCGGCATGATCGACGAGGCCGAGGCGCGGCGTCGCCGCAAGGAGCTGGAGGACGAAAGCACCTTCTACGGCGCCATGGACGGCGCCTCGAAATTCGTGCGCGGCGATGCGGTGGCCGGGCTGATCATCACCATCATCAACGTGCTGGGCGGCATGGCAATCGGCATCGCCCAGAAGGGGATGAGCTTCGAGAACGCCGCCTCGATCTACACCTCCCTGACGGTGGGCGACGGGCTGGCGACGCAGATCCCGGCGCTGGTGGTGTCGCTGGCCGCGGGCCTGCTGGTGACCAAGGGCGGCAACGTCGGCTCCGCCGAAAAGGCGGTGATCGACCAGATGGGCGCCTATCCGAAGGCGCTGATGGTGGCGTCCGGCCTGCTGGTGGCGCTGGCGGTGATGCCGGGACTGCCGTTGGCGCCCTTCCTCGTCATGGGATTGGCCTTCGCCGCGCTCGGCTGGTACGCGCCGCGCCGCAAGGCCCGCGCCGCGGCGCTCGCCAAGCTGGAGGAAAGCCGCAAGGCGCCGCCCGCCGTCCCCGAGGAGGCGGTGGAGGACATGCTGAAGGTCGACGAGGTGAAAGTGGAGGTCGGCAACCACCTCGTCCCGCTGATCCTCAACAAGAACGGCCCGCTGACCACCAAGGTGAAGACGCTGCGCAAGCGTTTCGCCACCGAATTCGGCTTCGTCCTGCCGTCGGTGCGCATCAAGGATTCCAGCTTCCTGCCGCCCAAGAGCTACGTCATCAGCATCATGGGGGTGGAGGCGGCGAAGGGGGAGGTGCGGCCCAAGCACCTGCTGGCCATCGACCCCACCGGCGGCGCCGTGCCCGACATCGCCGGCGACGCCACGCGCGAGCCGACCTTCGGCCTGCAGGCCAAATGGATCGACCCCTCCCGCCACGAGGAGGCGGTGGCGAAGGGCTACACCGTCGTCGATCCGGAAAGCGTCATCACCACCCACCTGACCGAGGTCATCAAGGACAACCTGTCCACCCTGCTGACCTTCGCCGCCTTGCAGAAGCTGATCGACGGGCTGGGGCGCGAGTACCAGAAGCTGGTCAACGACATGGTGCCGAGCCAGATCTCGCTGGTCGTGCTCCAGCGCGTGCTGCAGCAGCTGCTGTCGGAACGGGTGTCGATCCGCAACCTGCCGGCCATCATCGAGGCGGTGGCGGAGGCGGTCGGCTGGACCCGCCACATCACCCTCATCACCGAACATGTGCGGATGCGGCTGGGCCAGCAGATCCACCAGGGTCTGGCCGGGCCGGACGGCTTCGTGTCGGTGATCGCGCTCAGCCCGCGCTGGGAGCAGGCCCTGCTCGACCACATCGTGGTGGAGGGCGACGACCGCCGCTTCGTCATGCCGCCCAGCCAGGTGCAGGAATTCCTGACCGCGGTGCGGCTGAAGATCCAGAAGCACGCCACGTCCCAGGTCTGGCCCGCCCTGCTGGTGGGGGCGGAGGTGCGCCCCTTCGTCCGTTCCCTGCTGGAGCGGGTCAGCCCGATGACGCCGGTGCTGAGCCATGCCGAACTGCACCGCAAGGCGTCGCTCAAGACCGTCGATCAGGTCTAGCCCGATGGATGGCTCCATGGATGGCTTGAGCCAGTTCCTCACCCTGGAGATCTACCGCGGCCTTCTCGTGCTGGCGCGGGTGGCGGCGGCCATCGGGCTGCTGCCGGGCTTCGGCGAGGCGGCGGTGCCGATGCGGGTGCGTGCGGCGCTGGCGGTCATCGTCACGCTGGTGCTGCTGCCGGGGGTGGAGGGCCTGCCGGAGCGGATGCCGGACCAGCCGGTGGAGATGCTGCGGGCGCTGGCCGGGGAATCGCTGGTCGGCGCCTATCTGGGGCTCGGCGCGCGGCTGTTCATGGCGGCCCTGCAGACCGCCGGCGCCCTGGCGGCGCAGGTGGTGGGGCTGAGCAACCCGTTCGCCATGGAGGCGGCGGGGTTCGAGGGCGGGTCGGTGCTGTCGGGCGTGCTGCTGATCGGCGGGCTGGCGCTGCTGTTCGCGTCAGACGTGCATTACCTGATGATCGGCGCGCTGGCCCGCTCCTACGGCTCCTGGCCGGCGGGGGTGCTTCCTGACCTCGGCATGGTCGCCCAGCGCTTCGCCGAGCTGCTGGCGGCGACCTTCCGGCTGGGGGTGGGGCTGGCGGCTCCCTTCATCCTCTACGGGCTGGTGATGAATGCGGCGCTGGGGCTGGTCAACCGGGTGATGCCGGCGATGCCCGTCTACTTCGTCGCCACGCCGGGCATGCTGATGGCGGGGCTGGCCCTGTTCATGCTGACCGCCGGCGCGATGCTGACCGCCTTCGTCGCCGCGCTCGGCGGCTGGCTGTCGGGATCCTGACGCATGTCGGAGCAGGACCAGGAGCAGAAGACAGAGGAACCGACAGAGAAGCGCCTGCGCGAGGCGGCGGAGAAGGGCGACGTTCCCCGCGCCCGCGACGTCGGCCTGCTGTCCGCCATGATCGCGGCCTGGATGATCGTGCTGATGGCGGCGGCGCCCATGGCGTCGCAGCTGTCGTCGCTGCTGCTGCCGCTGATCGAGAACCCCGACAACATCCGCATCGACGGCAGCGCCGTCGACGTCATCCACAGCCTGCATTGGCTGGTCGTCGGCGGTGCCGTGGCTCTGCTGCCGGTGCTGGGCATCCTGCTGGGCGGGGTGGTGCTCTCTGCGCTTGGGCAGGGGCCGTTTCTGTTCGCATCCGACCGCATCCGGCCGAAATGGTCGCACCTGTCGCCCGCCTCCGGCTGGAAGCGGATCGCCGGGCGGCCGGCTCTGATCGAATTCGTCAAGAGCCTGGTTAAGCTCGGCATCATCAGCGCCGCGGCCTGGTACGCGCTGGCGCCCTACATCGCATGGACGGAGGATACTGTGGGCATGGACGTCGCCGGATTGCCCGTGCTGCTGCGGGACGTGACCTTGCGGCTGCTGCTGGCGGTCCTGCTGGCGACCGTCCTGATGGCGGTGGTGGACGTGTTGTGGAACCGCCTGGAATGGCGCCGCCGCCTGCGCATGAGCCACCAGGAGATCAAGGACGAGTTCAAGCAGATCGAGGGCGATCCCCACGCCAAGGCCCGCCTGCGCGACATCCGCCGCTCGCGCTCCAAGAAGCGGATGATGGCGAACGTCCCGCGGGCGACGGTGGTCATCACCAATCCCACCCATTTCGCCGTGGCCCTGGAATACGAGCGAGGCCGCACCGCCGCCCCCATCTGCCTGGCCAAGGGCGCCGACCTGATCGCGCTGCGCATCCGCGCGCTGGCCCAGGAGCACGGCATTCCCATCGTCGAGAACCCGCCGCTCGCCCGTGCCCTCCACGCCTCGGCCGAGGTCGACGCCGCCATCCCGCTCCAGCACTATCAGGCGGTGGCGGAGGTCATCACCTATGTGCTGAAGCTGAAGGGGGGTCTGGCGCGGCGGTAAGGGCCGCGACTGCGGCCCCGCAGGCCCGTGCCTGCAAAGGCAAGCGGCCGGACGGCCGCGCCCGCCTTATGCCATCCCCTTGCCATCGCACCGGGCGCGTGCCAGGAACGGTGTCGCCAGTTCGTGACGTGATGGGGGACCCCCGATGCCGCCGCTTTCCGCCAAGCCCGCTCCTAAAACCGCCCCCAAATCCGCCCCCAAATCCGCTGCCGGTTCGCTGGCCGGCTTCTGCCCCTGGGCGGGGGAGGAGGGAGTGCGGGTCTATCTGCGGCCGGTCGGCTTGATGCCCATCGCCGCCTGGGCCAAGGGGGCGGCGGTGCCGCTTGCCGGCGGGCGCTTCGCCTTCTCCACCGCCGAGCTGATCGTCCGCGACCGGTCTGCCCGCATCGACCGTGCCTTCGCGCCGCTGTCGGAGATCATGGCCTGGGGCTGGGAGCGGTCGCGCGCCGTGGCGGAGGCGCTGGACCGCCAGCTCGGCGCCCTGACCCGCGCCCGTGCGCCCTTCGCCGGGCTGGCGCTCGACCGGCCGCTCATCATGGGCATCGTCAACGTCACGCCGGACAGCTTCTCCGACGGCGGCGACTTCCTCGATCCCGCCGCCGCAATCGCCCATGGCGAGGCGATGCTGGCCGCAGGCGCCGACATCCTGGACATCGGCGGCGAATCCACCCGCCCCGGCGCCGCCCCGGTCCCGCCGGAGGAGGAGGAGCGGCGCGTCCTGCCGGTCATCCGCCATTTCGCCGCCAAGGGAGCCGCCGTCTCGGTCGATACCCGCCACGCCAGCGTGATGGAGTCCGCCGCCGCGGCCGGCGCCCGCATCGTCAACGACATCGCCGGGCTGTCCGATCCGAACGCCCTGCCGGTCGTCTCGCGCAGCGGCACGCCGGTGGTGGTGATGCACATGCAGGGCGAGCCCGGCACCATGCAGGCCAATCCGACCTACCGCGACGCGGCGCTGGACGTGTTCGACTGGCTGGAGGAGCGGATCGCCCGCTGCGTCGCGGCCGGCGTGCCGGCGGAGCGCATCACCGTCGATCCCGGCATCGGCTTCGGCAAGCGGACGGAGCACAATCTGGAGATCCTGCGCCACACCGCGCTGTACCATGCGCTGGGCTGCGCGGTGCTGATCGGGCTGTCGCGCAAGGGCTTCATCGGCCGCCTGTCGCGTGAGGAGCCGCCGAAGGAGCGGTTGGCCGGCTCGCTCGCCGCCGGGCTGGAGACGCTGAATCAGGGCGCGCAGATCCTGCGGGTCCACGACGTGGCGGAAACGGCGCAGGCCCGCGCCCTTTGGGAAGGGCTGCATCCCCGCTGATCCGGCCCTTACCCCTTTCGCGCGGATGCCGAAGGGAGCTTGACCCGGCTGGGCTGCCGCGCGAAGAAACATCCTTCGCTTGTCATTTCCGGCGCCCGATCCGACATGCGGGCGTGGAGACGGTTCCTGCACGAGGTTTTCATGACGCGACACCTGTTCGGCACCGACGGCATCCGTGGCACTGCCAATATCGACCCGATGACCGCCGAAACGGCTCTGCGCGTGGCGATGGCGACCGCGCTGCAGTTCCGCCGCGGCGACCACCGGCACCGGGTGGTGATCGGCAAGGACACCCGTCTGTCCGGCTATCTGCTGGAACCGGCGCTGACCGCCGGCTTCATCTCGATGGGGATGGACGTGGTGCTGGTCGGCCCGCTGCCGACCCCGGCGGTCGCCATGCTGACCCGCTCGCTCCGGGCCGACATGGGCGTCGTGATCTCCGCCTCGCACAACCCGTACCAGGACAACGGCATCAAGCTGTTCGGCCCCGACGGCTACAAGCTGTCGGACGAGGTCGAGGCCGCCATCGAGGCGCGCATGGCGCTGCCCTTCGGCCCCGAACTTGCCGGCCCCGCCGACCTCGGCCGCGCCAGCCGGCTGGACGATGCCACCGGCCGCTACATCGAATATGTGAAGAACACCTTCCCGCGCGGCCTGCGGCTGGACGGGCTGAAGATCGTCGTCGATTGCGCCAACGGCGCCGCCTATAGGGTCGCGCCCAAGGTGCTGTACGAACTGGGGGCCGACGTGATCCCGGTCGGCGTCAATCCCGACGGCACCAACATCAACAAGGGCTGCGGCGCCACGGCCACCCAGACCCTGCAGGAGCAGGTGGTCGCCCACGGCGCCCATCTGGGCGTCGCGCTGGACGGCGACGCCGACCGCCTGATCATGGTGGACGAGGCCGGCCGGCCCATCGACGGCGACCAGCTGATGAGCCTGATCGCCACCTCCTGGGCACGGTCGCAGACCCTGCGCGGCGGCGGCGTGGTCGCCACGGTGATGTCCAACCTGGGCATGGAGCGCCATCTCGGCGGGCTGGGCCTGCATCTGGCCCGCACGCCGGTGGGCGACCGCTATGTCGTCGAGATGATGCGCGAGCGCGGCTACAATGTCGGCGGCGAGCAGTCGGGGCATGTGGTGCTGTCCGACTATTCCACCACCGGCGACGGGCTGATCGCCGCGCTTCAGGTGCTGGCGGTGCTGATCCAGGCCGACGGCCGCTCGGCCAGCGAGGTCTGCCGCGTGTTCGATCCGGTGCCGCAGAAGCTGACCAACGTCCGCTTCGCCGCCGGAACCAAGCCGCTGGAGGACGCCGTCGTCCAGCAGGCGATCAGGGAGGGCGAGGCGCGGCTGGCGTCGAGCGGCCGCATCCTGATCCGCAAGTCCGGCACCGAACCGGTCATCCGCGTGATGGCGGAGGGCGACGACGAGGCGCTGGTCCATGGCGTCGTCGGCGACATCGCCGAGGCCATCCGCGCCAGCGCCGACCGCAGCCTGGAGGCCGCGCAATGAAGGGCGGTTCGGTGAAGGGCAGGGTTCTGATCGTCGCCGGCTCGGATTCCGGCGGCGGTGCCGGCATCCAGGCCGACATCAAGGCGGTCAGCGCGCTCGGCGCCTATGGGATGACCGCCATCGCCGCGCTGACGGCGCAGAACACCACCGGCGTCTATGGCGTGGTGCCGGTCGATCCGGCCTTCGTCGCCCTGCAGATGAAGGTGGTGCTGGAGGACATCGGCGCCGACGCCGTGAAGGTCGGCATGCTCGCCAACGCCCCCGTCATCGAGGCGGTGGCGACGGAGTATGAGGCCCGCGCGGTCAACGTGCCGCTGGTGCTGGATCCGGTGATGATCGCCAAGAGCGGCCATCACCTGCTCGACCCCGACGCCGTGGTGACGCTGCGCAAGCGCCTGCTGCCGCTGGCCGAGGTGGTGACGCCCAACCTGCCGGAGGCGGAGGCGCTGACCGACTTGCCGATCCGCGATCTGGACGACATGCGCCGCGCGGCGGAGCTGATTCTGAGCTTCGGTCCGAAATCGGTGCTGCTGAAGGGCGGACACCTGGAGGACGACAGCCTCTACGACCTGCTGCTGACGGTGGATGGCGAAACGGTGTTCGAGGGCCGGCGTGTCCACACCCCGCATACCCACGGCACCGGCTGCACCCTGTCCTCGGCGATCGCCGCGGGCCTGGCGCAGGGACTCTGCTCGCGCGACGCGGTGGCACGGGCGCGGAATTATGTGGAGAGGGCGATTTTGACCGCGCCGGGGCTGGGTCACGGCCATGGGCCGCTCAACCACCTGCACACGGTGGGGGAGTTTCAGTGAGGGGTCGTTAGGCTCCCACCCCACCCCAACCCTCCCCCGCCCAGCGGGGGAGGGTAGGCGGGGGGCTAACGGCCCCTCATCTCACTTGCTGTAGTCGTAGAAGCCGCGGCCGGTCTTGCGGCCGAGATAGCCGGCGTCGACCATTTCCTTCAGCAGCGGGGCCGGGCGGTACTTCGGATCGTTGAAGCCCTCATAGAAGACCTCCATCACCGACAGCATGGTGTCCAGACCGATCAGGTCGGCGAGCGCCAACGGGCCGATCGGGTGGTTGCAGCCCGCCTTCATGCCGGCGTCGATGTCCTCGGCCGTGGCGATGCCTTCCTGCAGCGCGAAGATCGCCTCATTGATCATCGGGCAGAGGATGCGGTTGACGGCGAAGCCCGGGCTGTTCTTGGCGGTGATCGGCGACTTTCCGACGCGCTTGGCGAAGGCCATCGCCTTGGCATGCGTGTCGTCGCTGGTCTGGATGCCGCGGATGATCTCCAGCAGCGCCATCAGCGGCACCGGGTTGAAGAAGTGCAGGCCGATGAAGCGATCCGGACGGTCGGTGGCCGTCGCCAGCTTGGTGATGGAGATCGACGAGGTGTTGGTGGCGACCAGCGCCTCCGGCTTCAGCGTCGCGCAGAGTTCCTTCAGGATCTTGACCTTCAGATCCTCGTTCTCGGTCGCGGCCTCGATCACCAGATCGCAGGAGGCCAGCTTCGACTTGTCGGTGGTGGCGGTGATGCGCGCCAGGGCCGCCTCGCGGTCGGCGGCGGTCATCTTCTCCTTCTTGACCAGACGGTCCAGGCTGCCGCCGACGGTCGACAGACCGCGCTGCACCGCTTCCTCGGAAATGTCGGTCATCACCACCGTCAGGCCGGCGACGGCGCAGACCTGGGCGATGCCGTTGCCCATCTGTCCGGCGCCGATGACGCCGATGGTCTCGATTCCCATGCTCTCGGCCATTGTTCCTTGTCCCTACTGGTTGGCATTGCGTTGGTTCGCAGGTGCAGCAAGTTCTACACGCTTTTCCGCTGCGCCGCGATGACTTGTCGTATGCGGCATGCGAAGCTTCCGGCCGGCGCGTCGTCCTGCCGCAGCCCGTCCCGATCGCCGATGCTCCCGGCTGCGCAGGCGGAAATCCTCCGCTCACGGGCCCGGTCCGAACGGTCAGGCCCAGGCTTTCCAACTGTTTGCGTGGCTAACTGACCATGGTGTGCCCCTTGCTCTTCTCCGGGGCGATTGCGGTGACGGGCCGCGGACCAAGCCCAGGGGAGTGACTCGATGCTTCGGACGGGCCTGCTTGCCGCCACCGCTTTCATCGCTGCCGCACTCGCCGCCCGGGCCGCCTCGGCTGCGGATCCGGTCCGACTCGGCACCCTGAAATTCGCCCGTTCCGGCGCAGTTTCCTCGCGGTAGGCTCTGCTGCGATATCCAGCACGCCGGCTGGCCGGCCTATTCCCGCGGGCTGACGCTGGATGATCTTGCCCCGGTTCGGTGGGCTCAGCCGTCACGCGTGATCCGGGCACCAAGCTCGCGTGTGGAGGCCCCCGGGTTCGCGACGGTTTCCCCCACCGACATCGTTATCGTCTGCATGGTGCCGCCGATCTGTGGCAAGGTCTTCTTTGGCGCCCCGTTTCGCAAGGAGCTTGAATGGGCGATGCAACTCGGAACGTGCTGACCGCCGTTCTTGGAGGGACCGGGGTCCCATGACAGTCGCGCTGACCTTCCTGCGCGTTGCGTCGAGGCTGGCGTGGCGGGATCTGCGGGGCGGAGTCGCCGGCCTGTGGATCGTTGTTCTGGGGATAGCGCTCGGTTCCGCCATGATGGCCGCCGTGGGATCCCTGAGCGGGGCCGTGCTCGATGGGATGCACGCGACCGCACGGGAGACCGTCGGCGGCGATCTGTCCCTGCGGCTGTTCCACGCTCCGGCAACACCGGAGCAGCGGGCATTCCTGGAGACGATGGGCATCGTCAGTGAAACGGCGGAGATGAGACCGGTCGCCCAAGCTGTCAGCAGTACCGCCGGCGGCAGTGACGCGCGGACCCTGGTCGAGTTGAAGGCGATCGATGGGAAATACCCTCTTGTCGGTTCGGCCTCCGTCTCCGGGGCCGCATCCCTCGGCGATGTCACCGCCCGCCGGGACGGACTCTGGGGCGCGGCGGTCTCCGCCGACCTTCTCGACCTGCTGACGCTGTCCGTTGGGGACAGGCTGCGGCTTGGAACGGCCGAAGTCGCGATCCGCGCCGTCCTGGAGCATGAGCCGGACCGGGCCTTCCGGGCCTTCTCCCTTGGTCCGCGCGTCGTCATCGATCGCCGGGCTCTGGCGGAAACCGGTCTTGCGGAGCCTGGAGCGCCGGTCTACTGGTATTACCGCGTGCTGCTGCCGGAGACCGCCCGGTCCGGCGCCGTCCTGCGCGACCTGGAGCGCCGCTTTCCCGATGCCGGGTGGCGGATCGTCGATGCCTCAGGCGGCATTCCGGGCGTCGACCGCACGGTCCAACTCGCCCGTACGCTGTTCCTTCTGGTGTCCCTGTCGATTCTGCTGATCGGCGGCGTGGGGGTCAGCCGGGCGCTGTCGGTTCACCTCGCCCGGCGGTTGCCGACCATCGCGGCGTTGAGGGCATTGGGCAGTTCGCCGCGCCTTCTCTTCACCGCCTTCCTGATGCAGACACTGGGCGTGGTCGCCATCGCGCTCCTGATCGGCACGGCGGGTGGAGCGGTTCTGGCCGCCGCAGCGGCGCGCGCGCTGCCGTTCGCCTGGATGCCGGAGACTGCCGGCGCCGTCCATCCGCCGGCGCTTCTGCTGTCCGCGGCGGTGGGATTCCTGGCGGCGCTCCTGTGTGCCCTGCCGCCGCTGGCGCGCGCGGTCGGAACCAGCCCCGCCGTGATCTGGCGGGGTCCGGCGGACAGACCGCGGCAACCGTTGGGATGGCGGACGCGCGGCGCCGTCGCCGTTCTCGGGCTTTCGCTTGCCGGTGTGCTCGCCGCGTGGACGGGCATGCCTTTCGCCGTTGCCGGGTTTCTCCTGGCCGCGGGGCTGGCCGCGGCCGGCTTCGCCGCCCTGGGGCATGGGATCGGGCTGGCGGCCCGCCGCCTGGCGCGCAACCGCCGGCCGGTGGTCCGTCTGGCCGTCGCTAACCTCGGGCGGCCGGGGGCGCCGACGGTCCCGGTCGCCGTTGCGCTGGGGGTCGGCCTTACCGTTATGGTGGCGGTCGGAGTGACCGGAACGTCGGCGGTCGAGCACGTCGAGGCGACGCTTCCGGCCAGGATGCCGTCCGTCATCTTCATGAACGTACCCTCGCACGACGATCGGCGCGTGCGCGAAGGCCTCTCCGTCCTGCCGGGCGTTCACCGGGTGGAAACGGCACCGTTCCTCCACGCCCGGATCAGCCGGGTCAACGGCGCCGCCATCACCGAGGCGGATGTTCCGCGTTCCGTGGCCTGGGCGGTGCGCGGCGACCGGGGCCTGTCCTGGCGTGACCGTCCCGCCGCGACGGACAGGATCGTGGCCGGCTCCTGGTGGCCTCCGGGCTACGGCGGTCCGCCGCTCGCGTCGGTGGACGCGCAGGTGGCCCGCAGGCTGGGATTGGCGGTGGGGGACACCATCACCCTGGCCCTGGCGAGCGGTCCGCTCACCGTGACGGTCGGCAATCTTCGGCAGGTCGACTGGTCGACGCTCGAATTGGATTTTCCGATCGTCCTGTCGCCCCCCGCCGAAGCGCCGCCGCACAGCCTCGTCGTTGCCGTCTGGTCCGGCGCGACTTCCGTGCCCGCTGCGGAGGCCGCCATGGCGGAGGTTTCCCCGCAGGCTCCCGCGGTGCGCGCGGCCGAGGTTCTGCGCCCGCTCCGCGCGACCATCGACCGGATCCGTCTGCTCTTGGACGGTCTGTCGGTCCTCGCCCTTTGCGGGGCCGCCATCGTCCTCCTGGGCGCCATCGCCAACAGCGTGAGGGTGAGGCTCCACGAGATGGCGATCCTGCATGTCCTCGGGGTTGGACGGCGCCCGATGGGACAGGCCATGGTTCTGGAATTCACCCTCCTGGGCGCTGCCGTCGCCGCCGTGGCGGTCCCCCTGGGCTGGCTTGGCGGAACGGCCGTGGTCGCCAGCGTCACCGATGCCAGCGGCATCCCAGGCGGCGCCTTCGCCGTGGCTGCGTTCCTGGCCACCATCCTTGCCATGGCGCTGGCCGGGGCCGTACTGGTCGCTGGCCTGCGCCGAAGCGGCGTGCTGCGGCATCTGCACGGCAGCGCCTTCGACTGATCGGCGCCGGAATTCCCGAAGGCCGGTTTGGTTGGGTCGCGCCGTCATGGCGACCCCCTGTGTTTGAGCGTGAAAGCGCGCTTCAGCCTCGGCGGGTGGAACGTATCCGATGAACTCGGGGATACTACCCGGCGCCTTGGCCCTCAGCGGGTTGCCGTGCGATCCCGCTACTCTCCGTCCGGGCCGAGCGCCGGGCCGTGAGGAGAAGCAGGACCAACAGGATCGGCCGGATGCAGGTGAGGGCAAGGAGAATGCCGGCGTTTCCGGGCGCGTGGTTGCCCGCGATCCAAATCTGATGAAAGTGGCCGTATGCCACGCCGATGTAGAACAGTGACGCATAGGTCACCGCCGCCGCCTTGAAATCGAGCGATCTCCGGAAGGAGAGCACTCCCATGACGCCCAACGCTATGTCGGCGATGCCGATCTCGAACTGAAAGGGGCTTGTCGTCCATCCGATGAACGCCGCGGCGCGCTCCGGGGCGAACACATGGAACAGCCCTGCCCAAAGGGCATCGACACCAACGGCGAGCAGCAACAGCCAGGACAAATACCCGTCCGGGGTTCGTTCGGACCGGCTGAAAGTTGGAATGATGATCGCCAGCAGGAAGGTGATCAAAGGAATGTGGGTCAGGACAAATCGTATCAAATCGGCGACGTCCATTTTGCCCTCCATGGAAGAGACGGCAAGTGGACGTTGAGCCGTTTCGCCCGTCCATTCCAATAGGCTATCGGAAATACCCCGATCTGGGCGCAGCCTGACCGTGATGAACGATCAGGCACCGTCACACCGCCATGTATGAGCGATCGATGAGGTGACGAAAGGAAGAGATCGGGCTTAAGCGGGCTCAGCTTTCCAGACACTTGAAGGCCGAGCGTGGGAGTCCACGTTGCCGCACACCGGATGCCGCATGACGCCACGCAGTGCCAAGGCGCCGACGCCGGGCATGCGAAGGGAGAATCGGACATGGACGACAAGTACCACGGTCACGCGCACCCTCATGACGACCATGCTGGACACGACCACCACGCCGGCCATGACGCTGTCGCCAAGCTGCGGGATCCCGTCTGCGGCATGATGGTCGACCCGGAGCGGACCGAGTACCATGCGGACTATGCCGGCCACACGTTCCATTTCTGCTCTGCCCGCTGCCACGACAAATTCATCGCCAATCCCGAGCAGTACCTGAAGCCGGAGGCCAGGCCCGCGGCACCGGAGAAGGCGGGGCAGGGAGCCCCCCGGAAAGGCGTCGTCTACACCTGCCCCATGCACCCGGAAATCCGCCGGGAGGAGCCGGGCAACTGCCCGCTCTGCGGCATGGCGCTGGAGCCGGTCGGGGCCACTGTCGAGGAAGGCCCCAGCCCCGAGTTCATCGACATGAAGCGGCGGTTCTGGATCGGTCTGGCCCTCAGCCTGCCCCTGGTGGCCTTGGAAATGGGCAGCCACATTCCGGCCCTGGGCCTCCAGGGTTTGGTGCCGCCCCGCATTTCCGTCTGGATTCAGTTCCTCCTCGCGACGCCGGTCGTGTTTTGGGCGGGTTGGCCCTTGCTTGAACGCGGCTGGCAATCGGTCGTGAACCGCAGCTTGAACATGTTCACCCTGATCGCGCTGGGGGTCGGCGTCGCCTATGTGTTCAGTCTGATCGCCACCGTCCTTCCCGGTCTCTTCCCACCTTCGTTCCGCGGCAGGGACGGGGTGGTGGCGGTCTATTATGAGGCGGCCGCCGTCATCACGGTGCTGGTGCTGCTCGGCCAGGTGCTCGAACTCCGCGCCCGCGAACAGACCGGCGGCGCCATCCGCGCCCTGCTGAACCTGGCGCCCAAGACGGCGAGGCGCCTCCGGGAGAACGGCGAGGATGAGGAGATCCCGCTCGACCAGGTGCATGTCGGGGATCGGCTGCGCGTCCGCCCCGGCGAGGGGGTGCCGGTCGACGGTGACGTGCTGGAGGGCCGCAGCGCCGTGGACGAGTCCATGGTCACCGGCGAGAGCATGCCGGTCCAGAAGGAACCCGGCGCCACGGTGATCGGCGGCACGGTGAACCAGACGGGCGCGCTGGTGATGCGGGCAGAGAAGGTCGGGTCGGACACGATGCTGTCGCGCATCGTCTCCATGGTCGCCGAGGCGCAGCGCTCGCGGGCGCCGATCCAGCGCATGGCCGACAAGGTGTCCGGGTATTTCGTCCCGGCGATCATCCTTGCCGCTGTCCTCGCCTTCATCGGCTGGATGATCTGGGGGCCGTCGCCCGCCTTCGCCTATGCGCTGATCGCCGCCGTCTCGGTGCTCATCATCGCCTGCCCGTGCGCGCTGGGTCTGGCCACGCCGATGTCGATCATGGTCGGGGTGGGAAAGGGTGCCACGGCGGGGGTTCTCATCAAGGACGCGGCGAGCCTGGAGCGGTTCGAGAAGGTCGACACGCTGGTCGTTGACAAGACCGGCACGCTGACCGAGGGCAAGCCGCGGGTGACCGCCGTGGTTCCGACGCCGGGGGGCGACGAAGCGACGCTTCTGGCGTTGGCGGCCAGCCTGGAGCGGTCGAGCGAGCACCCGCTGGCCGCGGCCATCGTCGCCTCCGCCAAGGAGCGCGGGCTGCCGCTGCGGGAGGTCGCTGACTTCCGGTCCGTGACCGGCAAAGGCGTGGCCGGGACGGTCGAGGGCCGCGCGGTGCTTCTCGGCAATGCCGGGCTGATGCGGGATCAGGGCATTGTGCTCGGCGACCTGGAGGCGCGTGCGGACGAACTGCGGCGCGAGGGTGCGACGGCGCTGTACGCCGCGGCGGACGGACGGCCCGGCGGCGTCATCGCGGTGGCCGACCCGATCAAGGCGAGCACACCCAAGGCGCTGGAGACGCTGCGGTCCGAAGGCGTGCGCATCGTGATGCTGACGGGCGACAATCGCACCACGGCCGATGCGGTGGCCCGCCGGCTGGCCATCGACGAGGTTGTGGCCGAGCTTCTCCCCGACCAGAAGCATCAGGTCGTCCGGCGCCTGAAGGCCGAAGGGCGCGTGGTGGCGATGGCCGGGGACGGTGTGAACGACGCTCCGGCGCTGGCCGAGGCCGATGTCGGCGTCGCCATGGGCACCGGGACGGAGGTCGCGATCCAAAGCGCCGGGGTCACGTTGGTGAAGGGCGATTTGGCCGGGATCGCGCGGGCGCGGTTGCTCAGTCGGGCGACCATGGAAAACATCCGCCAGAACCTGTTCCTGGCGTTCATCTACAACTCGCTGGGCGTGCCGATCGCGGCCGGCGTGTTCTATCCACTGTTCGGCTGGATGCTGAGCCCGATCGTTGCCGCAGCGGCCATGGCGTTGAGCTCCGTCAGCGTCATCGGCAATGCCCTGCGTCTGCGGGGGCTTCGCCTGTAGCCGTGACGGTACCGTCATACGGGATGGCCTTGCGCTGCTCCTTGCGTCTATCGGCCGGGGCCCGGATCACGATGGTTTGGGATCGAAGCGGATCAGACGCAGCCTGATCCCCCCGAACAGCGCAAGGACGGCGGCCAGGGGCAGGAACGGCGTGATTCGGAGCCAATGCGCGGCCATGACACCGACGATCATCGCGCCGCCGAAATAGGCGGCCAGCGCCAACAGTTGCCGCAGCGCGAGTGCTGTGAACAGCGGGCGGTCGCCATTCAGCACGCGCGTGGTCAAATCGCTGGCGATCGTTGTGTAGGTGCCCGTGAAGATCACGGTCAGGATTCCCGGGGCACCGATCGCGCGGCCTATGCGGCCTTGCAGCCCCATGGCGATGGACGAAACGACGATGAGGCCGTAAAGGGCGTATGGCTGGGGATGGGTGCCGGAGGCGAGCCACAGCGCGGTGAAGATGGCGAGAAGCAATGCTTCGAGCCCGACCGTCCATCCGCTGCCGTGCCCGAGTTTCGCAATCGATACCGACGCCATCGATATCCCCGCCACATAGCCGAGGATTCCGAATATGAAGAGCAGCGACTCGGTGAATTGCCCCTGGCCGATCGCCAGCCCAAGGAGAATGGTGTTCCCGCTCATCGCCGAGGCGAAGACCCCGCTCAGGGCAAGAAAGGCGATGCCATCCATGCTGCCGGCGGTGAAGGACAGCAGGACGAGGCCATGCATCGCCCGGTTCTGCTCGACGGAGGCTGTCGGGGGCATGGCCGGGCTTACTCCATGAATGCCGCACCCCTGAAAATGCCGTCAGCCTGATTCCGTTCCCGGTATCAGCACGGAAAAAGCATCATACTGAACAAGTCACCCCGCTTTCACGGTCCGCACGTCCGGCAGCAGGATTTCCGCCGGCAGCTCGTCGCCCCCGCTCATTGGAACAGTCCGGCATGGAGTTCGCGAAGCAGCGCCTTCTGCACCTTGCCCATGCTGTTGCGCGGCAGTTCGTCGACGACGATCACCCGCTTGGGCTGCTTGTAGCGGGCCAAGCGCTCGGTCAGCGCGGCGGTCACCGATGCTTCGGTCACGGGGGTGGAATGATCGGGCACCAGGACCGCCACGACGCCTTCCCCGAAATCGGGGTGGGGGACGCCGATGACGGCGCTTTCCAGAACTCCGGGCAGGGCGTCGATCTCGCCCTCCACCTCCTTGGGGTAGACGTTGAAGCCGCCGCTGATGATCAGATCCTTGCCGCGCCCGACGATGTGCAGGTAGCCGCGCTCGTCGATGCGGCCGAGGTCGCCGGTGATGAAGAAGCCGTCCGCTCGGAATTCGGCGGCCGTCTTCTCGGGCATGCGCCAGTATCCCTTGAAGACGTTCGGGCCTTTCACCTCCACCACGCCGATCTCGCCGTCGGGCAGCAGGGCGCCGGTCTGCGGATCGGCGATGCGCGCCTTGACTCCCGGCAGAGGCAATCCCACCGTACCGGCGATGCGGTCACCATCATAGGGGTTGGAGGTGAGCATCCCCGTTTCGGTCATGCCATAGCGCTCCAGGATCCGGTGTCCGGTGCGCGATTCCCAGGCACGGTGCGTTTCAGCCAGCAGGGGCGCCGAGCCGGAAACGAACAGGCGGACGGAGCGGCATAGATCCGCCGTCAGCGCGTCCTGGCCGAGCAGCCGGGTGTAGAAGGTCGGCACCCCCATCATCGCCGTGGAGCGGGGCAGGCGTTCCAGCATTGCCGCCGGATCGAAGCGCGGCAGCAGGATCATCGTGGCGCCGGCCATCAGCGCCACGTTGCAGGCGACGAACAGACCGTGGGTGTGGAACAGCGGCAGGGCGTGGAGCAGCACGTCGTCCTGCGTGAACCGCCATTCCGCGCAGAGCACCCGCGCGTTGCTCAGCAGGTTTCCCTGGGTCAGCATCGCACCCTTGGAGCGCCCGGTGGTGCCCGAGGTGTAGAGGATGGCGGCGAGGTCGTCGGTGCCGCGGGCGACCGTCGCGAAGTCGTCGGGCTGCGCGGCCAGGGCATCCGCGAGCGTGCCCCGTCCCTCGGCGTCGAGGGTGAGCAGGCGCGCGTCGCCTGCCATCGCCGCGGTGGCGTCCAGCCGCGCCGGATCGCAGACGACCAGCGCCGGCTCGGCATCGCCGATGAAGTAGCCGAGTTCGGTCGGCGTGTAGGCGGTGTTCAGCGGAAGATAGACCGCGCCGGACCGCAGGCAACCGAGATAGAGGACGAGCGCCTCGAACGACTTCTCCACCTGGACGGCGACGCGGTCGCCCGGCCTCACCCCGGCGGCCGCGATGGCGTTGGCCATCCGACCCGACGCCGCACGCAGATCGCCGTAGGTCGCGCGCCGGCCGTCGGCCAGCTCGATGGCGGCGCGGCCCGGATCGACGGACGGGTTCAGGAGATGGTTGAACAGGGATTCGGACATGGTTCGGTTTCCGCAAGGGGCGCCAGGGGGTTGGAACGCCACGCCTCAGACGTTGGGGTTGGGGGAGTGCTCCGGTGGGAAGATGGACCGCAGCCATGCGGACCTTGGACTGTGGGCGAGACCAGTGGCAGTATGAGACATTTCCCGGAGCTTCGCACGTGCCCCCTCACCATTCTCCGGCTTCGCTGCCGGCGGGTTCGGCATCAGACCACCGTGTCGCGCCTGATCGCGTCGATCTCGGCGGGGCTTCGCACAGCCTCGACGACTAATCCGTCCGCAGGGCGAGTTCCGCGCCAAAGTCCCTGATACAGACAAATTCTCAGACACCGAGTTCGTTGCTAACGAAGTTGCTGCGATAGACATGCCGGATCGCATCAAGCATTATTGCGATTTCCGGGGAGTTGTCGTTGACGCGATGGCTCATGAAAAGCGGAGAGGCGGCATGTGCTTCCTCAAGTGTACGATACTCGACTTTGTCCCGACGCAAATGCTGTACGGAAGCGGTCACCAAACTAAACCCGACATCAGCCGCAACCAAACCCAATGCCGTCTGCACATCCCGCACTTCCAGAATGGTGTCCGGCTTTAACCCGTGGGAGCGATAGAGCGCGAGCACCTGATCGGCAAAGCTCGGCCGCGGCGCCTTGGGGTAAACAACCAGTGTTCCGGCTGTCAGATCGTCGAGACGGAGCGGCCGCTCCAGTTCCAGCAGCCGGTGGCCTGACGGAATGGCGGCGATGAGCGCCTCGTAGCGGAGCAGAGTCCGCGTGATGGCGGCGTCCTCCAGCGGAATGCGGCCGAAGCCGACATCGATGCGTCCCTCCTTGAGCGCCGCGATCTGCTCCACCGTTGTCAACTCGACCAACGAGACCTCCACAGTCGGACGGATTGAGCGGTAACGCCGGATCATCTCCGGCAGCCAGCCATAGAGTGTGGAAGCCACGAAGCCGATGGTGAAGCGGCTGTGCTCGGCATGGCGCAGGCGGCGGGCCAAGGCCTTGATCTCATCGACGCGCTCCAGCACCTGCACCGCCTGTTCATAGATCAGCCGCCCTGCCTCCGTCAGGCGCAGGGGGCGGCTGTCCCGTTCGATGAGCTGAAGGCCAAGTTCCTCTTCCAACTGCTGAATCTGCCGGCTCAGCGGTGGCTGCGCCATGTTCAGACGCTCTGCCGCACGCGTGAAGTTCCGCTCGTTCACGACCGCCATGAAGTAGCGCAGATGCCGAAGTTCCATGAACGAGCCTCTTCCGTCATTGAGCGCGGCGGCCCGGATCGCGTCGCCGCGCCATACCATACCTGGAAGGTATCAAATCAGACCAACTCGGTCTTTCACAATGTGCCCGGCGACAGATAGCGTGGTCGCACAACAAAGTTTGCCGAGGACAGCCGCAAGATGACCAGAATTGACGGCATCGAGACCCTCATTGTCGATGTGCCGACCATTCGGCCGCATGTGCTCTCGATGGCCACAATGCACCGGCAGACGATCGTCGTGGTGCGGCTTCGCTGTTCCGACGGTGTGGTGGGCATCGGTGAGGGGACAACGATCGGGGGATTGAGCTACGGCGAAGAATGCCCCGAAGGTATTAAGCTGGCGATCGACACCTATATCGCCCCGGTGCTGCGGGCCAGCGACCCCACCCGTGTCGCCGCAACCATGGCGCAGATCGGGAAAGCCGTTGTCGGCAACCACTTTGCCAAGGCGGCGGTCGAGACGGCGCTGCTGGACGCCATGGGAAAGCGGCTCGGCCTCCCGGTTTCCGAACTGCTGGGCGGGCGGCACCGCGACACGCTTCCGGTCGCTTGGACGCTCGCCAGCGGCAACACGGCCAAGGACATCGACGAAGCCGAACGCATGCTGTCCCTGCGGCGGCACAACATCTTCAAGCTGAAGATCGGCAAGCGCCCGGTGGCCGACGACGTCGCGCATGTCGCTGAGATCAAACGCGCCTTGGGCGACCGGGCCAGCGTGCGCGTCGACGTCAACCAGGCCTGGGACGAAGCCGCCGCGTCGCGCGGAATTGCAATGCTGGAAGACGCCGGCGTCGATCTGATCGAACAGCCGGTGGCGCGCGGCAATCGCTCGGCACTCGCACGCCTGGCCGCACGCTTCATCGTGCCGATCATGGCCGACGAAAGCCTTCACGGGCCGGAGGATGCCTTCGCCATCGCATCGCAGGCGGCAGCCGATGTCTTCGCCGTCAAGATTGCCCAGTCCGGCGGTCTTCAGGCTGCGGCCCGCGTCGGCGCCATTGCGGATGCGGCGGGGATCGGGCTGTACGGCGGCACCATGCTGGAAGGAGGGATCGGCACCATCGCCTCCGCTCACCTCTTCGCCACCTTCCCCCGGCTCGACTGGGGGACGGAACTGTTCGGTCCGCTGCTGCTCACCGAGGAAATCCTGACCGAGCCCCTCGCCTATGGGGAGTTCAGCCTTCAGGTCCCCAACAAGCCCGGCCTCGGCATTGAACTGGACGAGGACCGCATCGCCTTCTTCCGGCGCGACGGCCGCTAACACTCACCCCCCCCCACTTTTCCCGATCGAGACCAAGACCATGCTGTTCCAGGTCGAAATGGATGTCCGCCTGCCGCCTGACATGGCGCCCGAGGTGGCGGACGAGTTGAAGCGGGTCGAGCGCGAGCGCGCCCAGCAGATGCAGAAGGAGGGCAAGTGGCGGCACCTGTGGCGCGTCGCCGGCCGCTACGCCAATGTCAGCATCTTCGATGTTGAAAGCGCGGACGAACTTCACGCGCTGCTCACCTCGCTGCCGCTTTTCCCCTACATGGCGATGAAGGTTACGGCCCTTTGCCGCCATCCCTCGTCCATCCGCGACGATGATCGCTGAACCGGTCGCCGCCTGCCCGCCGCTGAGGCTGCCATAACCAAGGTTTAGGGAGAAAACGATGAACAAGACCCATATCCAGGATTTCGCGAAACGCATCTCCGGCACCCAGATCGCTCCGGCGAACGAGCGGGTGAAGGCGGTCGTCGACCGCATGCTGCTCGATCTTTTCGTGCTGATCGAAGAGATGGACGTCACGCCCGAAGAGATCTGGTCGGCGTGCAGCTATGTCACCGAACTCGGCAAGTCCAACGAGGTCGGACTGCTGGTGCCGGGTCTCGGCGTCGAGCATTTCCTCGACCTGCGCCAGGATGAGAAGGAGCGCGCCGCCGGAATGGACGGCGGCACCCCGCGCACCATCGAAGGTCCGCTCTATGTGGCCGGCGCTCCGGTCTGCCAGGGCGATGCGCGGCTGGACGACGATACCGACGACGGCGAAATCCTGTTCATGGACGGCCGTGTCCTCGACACCCGCGGCAACCCGGTTCCCGGTGCCCAGGTCGAGGTCTGGCACGCCAACAGCCGCGGCAACTATTCTTACTTCGACCAGTCGCAGAGCGCCTTCAACCTGCGCCGCACCATCATCACCGACGCCGAGGGGCGCTACCGGTTCCGCAGCATCATGCCGTCGGGCTACAGCTGCCCGCCCGACGGGCCGACCCAGAAGCTCCTGACCCTGCTGGGCCGCCACGGTCACCGTCCGGCGCACATCCACTTCTTCGTGTCGGCGCCCGGCTATCGGACCCTGACGACGCAGATCAACATCAAGGACGATCCCTACGTCCATGACGACTTCGCCTTCGCCACCCGCGACGGCCTGATCCCCGAGGTCGAGCACCACACGGACCCGGCCGCCCTCCACGACAAGGGTGTGAACCGGCCCTTCGCCACCATCACCTTCGACTTCGTTCTCCCATCCGCACTGGATGGCATGCTGAGCGCGCTGCCCGAGCGTCCGCGCGCCACGGCCGCCTGATCTCCCGGGGGCCTTGCCCGGCCCTCATTCCCGCCATCTTGTGGAGAACCAGATCATGACCGCCAATCTCATGGCGCGGCTGGACGGCGCCGTCGTCGAGGACAAGGAACAGGGCATCTATCGGTGCAGGCGCGACATCTTCACCGATCCTGAGCTGTTCGAACTGGAGATGAAGCACATCTTCGAGGGGAACTGGATCTACCTCGCCCACGAAAGCCAAATCCCCGGCAAGAACGACTACTTCACCACCTTCATCGGCCGGCAGCCGATCATCATCGCCCGCAACAAGGACAACGAGCTCAACGCCTTCATCAACGCCTGCAGCCACCGCGGCGCGATGCTGTGCCGGCACAAGCGCGGCAACAAGGCGACCTACACCTGTCCGTTCCACGGGTGGACCTTCAACAACTCCGGCAAGCTGCTGAAGGTCAAGGATCCGGAGGCCGCCGGCTACCCCGACGCCTTCAATCGGGAGGGATCGCACAACCTGACGAAGGTCGCCCGGTTCGAATCCTACCGCGGCTTCCTGTTCGGCAGCCTGAACGCCGACGTGGTTCCCCTGGCCGAATACCTGGGTGAGGCCGCCAAGATCATCGACATGATCGTCGACCAGTCGCCGGACGGTCTGGAGGTGCTGCGCGGCTCCTCGACCTACATTTATGATGGCAACTGGAAGCTCCAGACCGAGAATGGTGCCGACGGCTATCACGTCAGCGCCGTGCACTGGAACTATGCGGCAACCACCAACCGCCGCAAGACGGCCGCGGCCGGCGACTGCGTGCGTGCGATGGACGCCGGAAGCTGGGCCAAGCAGGGCGGCGGCTTCTATTCCTTTGAGAACGGCCATCTTCTGCTGTGGAGCCGGTGGGCCAATCCGGAGGACCGCCCGCTTTATGAACGCCGGGATGAGTTGGCGGCACAGTACGGGGCCGCGCGGGCGGACTGGATGATCGGCAACTCGCGCAACCTGTGCCTCTACCCCAACGTCTACCTGATGGATCAGTTCAGTTCGCAGATCCGCACATACCGGCCGCTGTCCGTCGACAAGACGGAGGTCACGATCTATTGCATCGCGCCGAAGAACGAGAGTGCGGAAGCCCGCGCCCGGCGCATCCGGCAGTATGAGGATTTCTTCAACGCCAGCGGCATGGCCACTCCGGACGACCTGGAGGAGTTCCGCTCCTGCCAGACCGGCTATCTCGGCAGTGCCGCCCCCTGGAACGACCTGTCGCGCGGTGCGGTCCATTGGGTGACCGGCGCCGACGATGCGGCAAAGGCCATCGACCTGCAGCCGCTGATGAGCGGCGTCCGCACCGAGGACGAGGGGCTGTTCGTCGTCCAGCACCAGTACTGGCTCGACACCATGCGCCGTGCCGTGGCGACGGAAGAGGCATCGTCCGACGTGAAGACGCCGGCCTGAAGGGGGAACGCATGACCATCACCCATGAAGCTCTGCAGGCCTTCCTTCACCGCGAGGCCCGTCTGCTCGATGAAAAACAATGGGACGACTGGCTGCAGCTTTATGCACCGGACGCCGTGTTCTGGATGCCGGCCTGGGATGACGATGGCGCCCTGACCACCGACCCGCAGCGCGAGATTTCGCTGATCTATTACAGCAACCGCGGCGGCCTGGAGGATCGCGTGTTCCGCATCAAGACGGAGCGGTCGAGCGCCACCAGCCTGCCGGAACCACGCACCTCACACAACATCAGCAACCTCGAAGTCGTCGAACAGGGTAACGGTGTCTGCAAGCTGCGCTTCAACTGGTTCACGCTGAGCTTCCGTTACAAGACGACCGACACCTATTTCGGCACCTCCTTCTACACACTGG
The DNA here is from genome assembly GCF_003233655.1 of Azospirillum ramasamyi. Lineage (NCBI taxonomy): Bacteria > Pseudomonadati > Pseudomonadota > Alphaproteobacteria > Rhodospirillales > Azospirillaceae > Azospirillum > Azospirillum ramasamyi. The sequence goes on along the minus strand of NZ_CP029834.1, from coordinate 281,297 downwards.
ATGTTTCGGGCGAGACGCCACTGATCAAAGAAAAGACTGTGGTTCTGAAGAACGACTACATCCACCACGTCATCGACATCTACCACATCTGATCGGCCGGGCGGGATCGATCATCCCGGACGGGCGGCAACTGGCCCGACGCCCTTCTGTGCGCCTTAAAGCCAGGGAGACGACTCATGAGCTTTCACATCGCGCTGACTTTTGAGGACGGGCTGACCCGCTTCATCGATGCCAACCCCGGCGAGACGGTCGCCGATGCCGCTTACCGGCAAGGCATCAACATTCCGCTCGATTGCCGCGATGGTGCCTGCGGCACTTGCAAGAGCTTTTGCGAGGCCGGGCGCTATGACGGCGGCTCTTACATCGAGGATGCCCTGACGGACGCCGAGGCGGAGGAGGGCTACTGTCTGACCTGTCAGATGCGTCCGGCATCGGACGTCGTCCTGCGCATCGCCGCATCATCGGAGGTGTGCAAGACCAAGGCGATGGACGTCTGCGCGGAGGTGGTGTCCGTCACCCATCTGTCCGAAAGCAGCATCCAGTTGTCTTTGGCTTTGGACGGAGCCGCGCGCCTGGCCTTCCTGCCCGGACAATACGTCAACATCGAGGTGCCGGGCACCGGACAGACGCGCTCCTACTCCTTCAGTTCGCCGCCGGGGGCGGAGCTTGCGAGCTTCCTGATCCGCAACGTGCCAGGCGGGCTGATGAGCGGCTATCTGACCGGCCGGGCCAAGCCGGGCGACCGTCTGACCCTGACCGGTCCGCTCGGCGGCTTCTATCTGCGCGAGGTCCGGCGGCCGGTGCTGATGTTGGCGGGTGGGACAGGGTTGGCGCCCTTCCTGTCGATGCTGGGCCGCATCGCCGCGGAAGGCGGCAATCCGCACCCGGTTCATCTCATCTACGGCGTCACCCAGGACCATGATCTCGTCGAGGTCGAGGCGCTGCAGAGATTCGCTGAGCAAATCCCGGGCTTTACCTTCACCACCTGCGTGGCCGACCAGGGCAGCGGCCATCCATTGAAGGGATACGTCACCCACCATCTCCAGCCGGAGCATCTGAACGGCGGGAATGTCGACGTGTACCTCTGTGGCCCACCCCCGATGGTTGAGGCCGTGCGCACCCATTTCCGCGACTGCGGCCTGACCCCGGCAAGCTTCCATTATGAGAAATTCGCCGCCAGCGAAGGGAATGGCCGATGACCATGAGCGGACGCCTCGACAATCAGGTGATGATTGTCACCGGTGCCGCCCAGGGCATCGGGCGAGCGGTCGCCGCACGGGCGGCAGGTGAAGGGGCCAGGCTGCTGCTGGTCGACCGTTCCGAATTGGTGCATCAGGTGGCGGAGGAGTTGTTGGGCCAAGGCGCGCCGGCGCTGGCGCTCACCGCCGATCTGGAAACCTATGCCGGCGCTCAAGCGATGGTCGATGCCGCGGTTGACGCTTTCGGGCGCATCGACATCTCCGTCCACAATGTCGGCGGCACCATCTGGATGAAGCCCTTCTGGGAATACCAGGAGGAGGAGATGGTGAAGGAAATCAACCGTTCGCTCTGGCCAACCCTTTGGTCTTGCCGGGCGGTGGTCCCGGTGATGATCGCGCAAGGCGGCGGCAGCATCGTCAATGTCGGCAGCAACGCCACCCGCGGCATCCACCGTGTCCCCTACTCCGCTGCGAAGGGCGGCGTGCATGCCATGACCACCTGTATGGCGATGGAACTGGCGGACAAGGGGATCCGCGTCAACGCGGTCTCCCCGGGGGCCGTCGACAATGGACAACGTGCCATCCCACGCAATCCAAAGCCGATGAGCGAACAGGAGAGGATCTGGCAACGGGAAACCTACGACCAGGTCATGCGCGACACAATGATGGGGCGGATGGGCACGCAAGAGGAGATCGCGGCTGCGATCTGCTTCTACGCGTCGAATGACGCATCGTACATCACCGGCCAGACCTGCTTCGTCGCCGGTGGCAGCATCGGCTGAACAACTCGGCCGACCGCCGGGAGAAGAAGACAAATCCATCGCCAAACGACCTGAAGGGCGCCCACCGCCAAGTGGGCGTCGGCCGAACCGTCGGCATCCCGGCCCATCGAGCCCAAAGCGTTGCCCTGCTCCGCGGGAGCACGCGGGTGGGTCCACTGCGCAACGACGCAGCTTTTTCCCGTCCATCACGTCAATAGGGAGGAACGCCCGTGTCATCGACACCACGCGTCATCGACGTTCAGGACTTCATCAATGCCCACAAGGTTTCCCGATACCAGGCCACACTGATCGCCCTTTGCTTCCTGATCGTCGCCATCGACGGCTTCGACACGGCGGCGATCGGCTTCATCGCTCCGGCGCTCCGCGCCGAATGGCAGCTGGCGCCGGCCCAACTGGCGCCGCTGTTCGGTGCCGGCCTGTTCGGGCTGATGATCGGGGCGTTCATCTTTGGACCTCTGGCCGACAAGATCGGGCGCAAGCGCGCGTTGATCCTCACCGTCCTGTTCTTCGGGTCGACCAGCCTGGCGTCCGCCTGGGCGACGAACCTCACCGAACTGACGGTGCTTCGCTTCCTGACCGGCATGGGGTTGGGTGGAGCGATGCCCAACGCCATCACCTTGACTTCGGAGTTTTGCCCCGACAAGCGGCGGTCTTTCCTGACCACCTTGATGTTCTGCGGCTTCACGCTCGGTTCCGCGCTGGGCGGGCTGGCGGCGGCACAGCTGGTGGCCGGCTACGGCTGGTCGTCGGTTCTGCTGCTCGGCGGCATCGTGCCGTTGCTGCTGGTGCCGGTTCTGCTGCTGACCCTGCCTGAATCGGTGCGATTCCTCGTTCTGCAGAATGCGCCGGCGGAGCGCGTGGCGGCCATCCTCAAGCGCATCGCTCCGGAGGCGGAGTTGTCCGGCGCTCGGTTCACCGGCGTGCAAAGGCCGACGGGCTCACCGGTCGGGCAGCTGTTCCAGCCAGGACTGGTCGCCGGCACGCTGCTGCTGTGGCTGACCTTCTTCATGAGCCTGCTCGTCTTCTACCTGCTGTCGAGCTGGCTGCCGACGGTGATCAGCAGCGCGGGCATGACCATGAAGGATGCTTCGCTGATGACCATGATGCTGCAGTTGGGCGGTACGGTCGGGGCTCTGGCAATCGGCGCATCGATGGATCGTGTCGATCCTCACAAGGTTCTGGGCATCGCCTACGCGACCGCCGCCCTGTTCATTGCGCTGATCGGCAGCGCCACCACCTCTCCTGCCCTGCTTGCCACCGCCGTGTTCGGCGCCGGCTTCTGCCTGGCCGGTGCGCAGGTCGGCGTGAATGCGCTGGCGGCGGGCTTCTACCCGACGGCGAACCGCGCAACCGGCGTCGCCTGGGCCAACGCCGTCGGGCGCAGCGGATCGGTTCTCGGCTCCATGGTCGGCGGCACCATCTTGTCCAGCGGCCTCGGCCTGCCGACCGCCTTCGCCATCGTCGGTATCCCGGTCATCCTGGCCGGCCTGTTCATGGTGGTGAAAGGCAGGTTGGCTCCGCAGCCGGCTCATCAGACGGCTGCTTCCTCGGCGTCGTCCTTCGCCGGCCCGCTGCCAGCCGCGAGCAGCATCGACTGACCCTGCTGCCGCTTCCGCCAATCACAACAGGGACGCCCCGGCCTTCGCGGTACGGGGCGTCTTGCATCCGCCGGCCTCCACCACCGCCATGAGCCTGTTTCCGGACGGCTTCCTCCGGAACCCGGAACATCCTCACCGCCGCACCGGAGTGCCTGCGCTCCCTAACCAGCTGCCCGCGGCGCTATCATAGCTTCGCCGCCTCCTCGCCGATGCGCTGGCGCAGCCAGCTGTGGGAGGGGGAGCCGGTGTTGCGGCGGTGCCAGATCATCGACATCTCGTAGTCGCCGACATCGAAGGGCAGGGGGCTGGTGGCGAGTCCGAGCGCGTCGGCGCACAACCGGGCCAGCCGGGCCGGCAGCGAGGTCAGCATCGGCGCCCGCATCAGGATCATCGGGATCGCCAGGAACTGGGTGGTGGAGGCGGCGACGCGCCGGCTCGTGCCGAGCGCGGCCAGTTCGTCGTCGATGAAGCTGGTCAGGCCGCCGCGCAGGGACGGCATCAGGTGCGGATAGCGGGTGTAATCCTCCAGCCCGATCGGCGGGGAGACCGGCACGAGATCCGGGTTGTACAGACAGACATGGGTCTCCCGGTACAGCACCTGACGGTCGTGCCAGCGCCGCAGCTCCGGCAGATAGCCGATCGCCAGATCGAGGGTGCCGTCGTCCAGCGCATCCAGCATGGCGTCGGGATCGAGGCTGCGCAGAGCCACCGACACGCGCAGGTCGCCCTCCACCGCATCGCGCAGGATGCCGGTCAGCAGAACCGCCTGCATGGAATCGGGGGTGGAGATGCTGAAGCTCCGCTCCTCCCGCTGCGGATCGAAATCCTCCTCCCCCGACAGGGCGCGGGCCGCGCCCACCAGCAGGTCGCGCAGAGGCTCCGCCAGCCGCTGGGCGCGGGGCGTCGGCTCCATCCGGTTGCCGGTGCGCACGAACAGGGGATCGCCGACCAGCGTGCGCAGCCGGCCCAGCGCGTGGCTGACCGCCGACTGGCTGACGCCCAGCGCCTCGGCCGCACGGGAGACATTGCGGGTTTCCAGCAGCGCGTCGAACACCTTGATCAGGTTCAGGTCGAGCGCCGGGTTATGAATTGCTTTCATGACGATATGAACCAAAGCCGCCTACTTCATTGTGCACTAGACGGTGTATTCTGTCGAGGCAGAGCTGCTCCAGCAGCCGACAATCAAGAAATCGCCAATTCGCAGCCAACGCCCGCAACCGGGCAACGGACCCGTCGTCGCCACAGCCCGGCGGTTCCGTTCAGGGAGAAAGAGGCAAGAGCCATGATTCGCATCAACGTCAACGGCGAGGACCGTCAGGTCGACGTGCCCGAGGACATGCCCCTCCTCTGGGTTCTGCGGGACGAGTTGAACATGACCGGCACCAAGTTCGGCTGCGGCGTCGCCCAGTGCGGCGCCTGCACCGTCCATGTCGACGGCACGCCGACCCGCGCCTGCCAGACCCCGGTCGGCATGCTGGGACCGGACAGCAAGGTCACCACCATCGAAGGCGTGACGGGCAAGGCGGCGCAGGCCGTTCAGGCGGCGTGGCAGAAGCTGGACGTCGTCCAGTGCGGCTATTGCCAGTCGGGCCAGATCATGAGCGCGGTCGCGCTGCTGACCGACAACCAGAACCCGACCGACCAGGACATCGACGCGGCGATGGACGGCAATGTCTGCCGTTGCGCCACCTATGTCCGCATCCGCGCGGCGATCAAGGATGCCGCCCAGACTATGAGGGCCTGATCCATGCTGCACCATCTGATCCGTCAGGCCGCCCGGAACGGTTTCCCCGAGGCCGGTTTCGCTCCCGGTCCGCTGGCGGCGCCGTCACGCCGCGGCTTTCTGAAGGCCATCGGCGCCGGGGCCGGTGCGCTGGTGATCGGCGCGCATCTGCCCATGCCGGCGCTGGCCGCCGAAGCGGCTGCGAAGACCGTCGGCCCCGCCGACCCGCGTCCGCATGCCTTCATCATCATCGCGCCTGACAACACGGTCACCGTGCTGGCCAAGCATCTGGACAAGGGCCAGGGCATCGTCACCGGCATCGCCACCATCGCGGCGGAGGAACTGGACGCCGATTGGAGCCAGGTCCGCGGCGCCTTCGCTCCGGCCGATGCCAAGCTGTACGCCAACCACTTCTTCGGCATCCAGGGCACCGGCGGCTCCACCGCCATCGCCAACAGCTGGGACGAGCTGCGGATGGCCGGTGCCGCCGCCCGCGCCATGCTGGTCGCCGCCGCCGCCGCCCGCTGGACCGTGCCGGCCGGCGAGGTGACCGTGTCGAAGGGCGTCGTCCGCCATGCGGCGAGCAACCGCAGCCTGACCTTCGGCGAGTTGGCGGAGGAGGCGGCGAAGCTGCCTGTGCCGCAGCAGGTCAAACTGAAGGATCCCAAGGACTATGTGCTGATCGGCAAGCCGGACCTGCACCGGCTGGACCACGTCAGCAAGACCAACGGCACCGCGATCTTCGCCATGGACATCCGCCGCCCCGATCAGGTGACGGCGGTTCTGGCCCGCAGCCCCCGCTTCGGCGGCACGGTGAAGAGCGTCGACGACGCGGCGGCCCGCAAGGTGCCGGGCGTGATCGAGGTGGTGAGCCTGCCGGTCGGCGTCGCGGTGATCGCCAGGAACACCTGGGCCGCCATGAAGGGCCGCGAGGCTCTGACGGTCACCTGGGACGATGTCAACTCCGAGATGCGCGGCACCGACGCCATGCTGGCCGACTACCGCAAGCTGGCCGACCAGCCGGGCGCCGCCGCCGCCGGCAAGGGCGATGCCGACAAGGCCTTCGCCGAGGCCGCCGCCAGGGGCGGTCATGTGGTGGAGGGCGACTTCGTCTTCCCCTATCTCGCCCATGCGCCGATGGAGCCGCTGAACGCCGTGGTGGCGCTGAACCCGGAGGGCGGCTGCACCATCTGGGCCGGCTCCCAGTTCCAGGGCGTTGAGCAGATGGTCGCCGCCCATATCCTGGGCTGCAAGCCGGAGCAGGTGAAGATAGAGACCCAGTGGGCCGGCGGCAGCTTCGGCCGGCGCGCCACCACCAACGCCGACTACATCGCCGAGGCGGTGATGGTCGCCAAGGCCTACCCCAAGGCGCCGGTGCATCTGGTCTGGACGCGCGAGGACGACATCAAGGGCGGCCGCTACCGCCCGCTGTTCCTGCACCGGATCAAGGCGGCGGTGGATGACAAGGGCGCCCTGGTCGCCTGGAAGCAGCGCATCGTCGGCCAGAGCTTCATGGCCGGAACGCCGTTCGAGGCGGCGATGGTCAAGAACGGCGTCGACGCGACGATGGTCGAGGGTGCCTCGGACATGGCCTATGCCGTGCCGAATCTGGCGGTGGACGCCCACACCGTCGCCTCGCCGGTCACCACCCTGTGGTGGCGGTCGGTCGGGCACACCCACACCGCCTATTCCAAGGAGGTGATGATCGACCGGCTCGCCAAGGCGGCCGGCAAGGATCCGGTGGCCTTCCGGCTGGAGATGCTGAAGGACCATCCGCGTCTGGCCGGCGTGCTGAAGCTGGCGGCGGAGAAGGCCGGCTGGGGCCAGCCCATGCCGCAGGGCAAGGGCCGCGGCGTCGCCGTGCATGAGAGCTTCAACAGCTATGTCGCCCATGTCGCCGACGTGACGGTCGACGCCAAGGGGCAGGTCAAGGTCGACCGGGTCGTCGTCGCCATCGACTGCGGCCAGGTCATCAACCCCGACATCGTCAAGTCGCAGATGGAGGGCGGCACAGGCTGGGGCATCGGCCATGCGCTGCGCGGCGAGATCACCATGACCGACGGGATGGTCGATCAGGCCAACTTCGACAGCTTTCTGCCGATGCGGATGTCGGACATGCCGGTGGTGGAGGTCCACATCATGCCGTCGAGCGAGCGGCCGACCGGCGCCGGCGAACCCGGCGTCCCGACCGCCGCACCCGCGGTGGCCAACGCCATCTTCTCGGTGACCGGCCAGCCGCAGCAGACGCTGCCCTTCAGCCGGGGCGGCATCGTCAGCTGAAGCGGGGCCAGCTAAGGCGAGGCGGATTGCGGTGAAACGGCGATCCCGGCGGTCCTTGCGGCGGCCGGGATCGCCGCCGGCCGCAAGGCGGTCCAACCCTGCTCGGCCAGCCGTTGCAGGGCTTCGTCCGGCCGGACCGGAGAGGCGGGCAGGGCGGCCGGAGGGGTATGCTCCGCCGTCTCCGGCGGCTTGCCGCTCAGAATCCGGGCGAGTTTCCAGGGCCGCGGCCCCAGCGGATGCGGCCCCCAGGGGGCGGCCGCGGGGTCGGCCACGGGGCTTGCCGTGGCGCCTGCCGTCGCCGGCGACAACGCCGTCAGGTAGACGGCGGCGCGCACCACCCCGGCCAGCAGCAGGACGGCCAATGCCAGCACCATCCAATGTCGGCGGCGCAGCCGGGCGGCGACGGGATCCGGCTCCGCGTTCCCGTCCCGGGGCGGTATCCGGTCATGGCTGGAGTTGCGTCGTGCGATAATGGTCATGCGGCGCACAGCATGGCCCATCGACGCCCCGGACGTGTCGGGCTTTCCCGGCGAAAGGCGGGAACAGGGGGAGTGCCCCCGGCGCTCATCCCTCCGCCCGCCGGCCTGCTCCGTTCGGCGCGGGCGCGGCACCCCGATGGCGGCAGCCGCCGTCAGCGCCGCCGCCCGATCTCCGCCCGCACCTCGCGGAACCAGCGCAGTTTTTCCTCGAAGGGCAGGCGGGCGAGACCGCTCGGCGACGGCACCACCACGTCGGCGACACCGTCGAACAGCCCGCGCTCCTGCACCCCCCAGGGCGCGTCCGGCAAGCCGGTCGCCGCCAGATAGACCCCCTTGCCGGTATAGGCCAGCACCCGCGGCCGGACGAAACCGACGATCCGCGCCAGCCGCGGCACCCCGCCGCGCAGCTCCGCCCGCGACAGTTCGGCGGCGCTGGCGGTGGCGCGGGCGACGAGGTTGGTGGAGCCCAGGCCGATGGCCGGCAGGGTGACGTCCTCCTCCGGCCGGTAGAGGCGGGGGGTCAGCCCGGCCTCATGCAGCAGGCGCCAGAACTGGTTGCCGCGCCCGGCATAATGGTGGCCGAGCGCGCCCGACCGCAGGCCGGGGTTGAAGCCCACGAACAGGCAGTCGAGCCCCGGCGCCACGATGTCGGGCAATGGTCCGGCGGCAGCCGGTATCCCTTCCGGGGAAGGGGCCGGAACATCGTCGAACAGGTCCATCGGTCGGTTCCTCTCCGCAGGGAGAGGAAATATGGGAGTCCGCCGCCCCGCTTAAAGCGAGGCGGCGACCGCGGGGGCAGGCGGACTGCTCCGTTCGTCCTGCAGCATCGCGAGGATGCGGTCGGTCATTCTCAGGGCCAGGGCCACGATGGTCATGGTCGGGTGGTCGGCGCCCATGGTGGGGAAGACGGAACTGCCGGCGATGTAGAGGTTGCTGACGCCATGCACGCGCCCCTCGGCATCGACAACGCCGTGACGGGGCGATACATGCATGCGCGTCGTGCCCATGTGGTGCCAGCACCAGCCGACATCCGCCATCGCCGCCTCGTCGGGTTCGTCCTGCCGTTCGTCCGTCTCGATCAGGCCGCGGCGCAGCAGATCCTCGCGCAGCAGGCGCTGGGTCTCGGCCGCGCCCCTGCGGTCCTGCTCGGTCAGCCGCCAATCCACCCGCGGCAGGTTGCAGCCGAACGGGTCGGTGGCATGGTCCAGCGTCACCCGGCTGTCGGGATTGGGGACGGGCTCCAGCACCGTTTCCAGGGTGAAGCGCCGGGACAGCCATCCCGGATCGACGATGCTGTCGAACAGGGCGTGGGCGAGCTGCGGCATGCTGCGCAGGATGCGCGGACCGGCGTTGCGCAGCAGGCTGGCCGCCTCGTCCTCCGACACGCCGAAGCGCCGGCAGCTGTGGCGCGAGGGCAGAATCCGCAGGTCGCGCATCGCCTTGAAGGCGTCCAGCGCCCCCGAATGGTAGGAGGCGACCAGATATGTGCGGGAATTGGGCAGTCCGTGGCGTTCCTGAGACTTAGCGGTCGGCGACAGCGCCAGCGCCACCGACGGGTGCGGCCGGCCCAGCCGGCGCCGCGCCAGGCACAGGCTGACGTCGTAGAGCGCGCGGTGCCGACCCTGCCGGGTCAGACGGACCGGCGGCGTCTTGAAGCGCGGATGGTCGGCGAAGTAGCGGCCGACCAGATCGTTGCCGTTGCCCAGACCCGCCGCCTGCACCTTGTTGGACAGCAGCAGGATGCGCGCATTCTCGATGCCGCCGCAGCACAGCACGAACAGCCGGGCGCCGACGGTGAAGCTCGGGCCGTCCAGCGTGCGGACCTGCACCCGTTCCACCGCGGTGGCGGTCGGATTGCTGTCCAGTCCGGTGACGTTGGCGTTGAGGAAGGCGGTGATGTTGGCGGCGCGCCCGATCTCGGCGCGGTAAGCCTCGCCCATGCGGATCGGCGGGCTGAGCTGGGCGACGCGGTTCTCGAAGCCGTCCCTGTCCCCGTTTCCCCCCCCGTCCTCCACCGGCATCAGTGCCGCCCTCGGCCCGCCGACCCGCTCCATCCAGAAATCGGTGTCGTAATCGAACGGACCCAGGCCCAGCACGCTCTGCGAGCGCTCGTAATAGGGCATCATCGTGTCGCGCTCGATCGGCCATCCGCTTTTGGGGATCCAGGGCCGTTCGGCGAAATCGCCCGGCTCCAGCGGGCGGGAAAATCCGCCCCAGCAGTTGGTGCTGCCGCCCAGATAGCGGCTGCGCGCAGTGGTCAGCCGCTCGTAAGGCAGGCCGACGTTGCGGCCGGCATAAAGCGCCTGGGAGATGCCCTCGACCTCCAGCCCGCCGCCTTCGAGCAGAACGACACTGCAGGAACTGCCGGCCAGCTCGCGCGCGATGGTCAGGCCGGCGGCGCCGCCACCGATCACGCAAAGGTCGCAATCGATATGGGTGCCGTTCAGGACATGGCGGGCGTCACGAAGCAAGCGGGGCCTCCGTACCAGGGATATAAGCCATCCCTTCTTGCCCCGGACACGTGGCTTAGACCGAGCGCGCATTCGGCGATACCCCCGGCGCGCCGGACTACTCCGATGTTCAGCACAAGCGCGGCACCCCATACGATTCGGATAGCTGGTCCGCCTCGCCCCGGCCGCTGGGAGTAATGGCGGGAACGGCGGTCGCAGTCGCCGGTTGAAGGTGGGAAGTACGGTGCCTCGGATCGCCCGGAAGGGCCAGGACGAACGCGCACCGGCAACCATGCAATCGCAGGAACCGTCGCCATGAAACGCCATCATCTTCTTGCCACCGCCGCCCTGATCCTGTTCTCCGCTCCGGCGCTGTCGCTGGCCCAGACGCCGACGCCGCAGAAGACCGTGACCGAGAAGGGACAGCTGTCGCCGCAGGACATGACCTTCGTCGAGGAGGCCGCGATCAGCGACATGTACGAAATCCAGGCCGGCAAGCTGGCGCAGGACCATGCCAAGGACAACGGCGTCAAGCAGTTCGGCAACCACATGGTGACCGAACACACCAAGACGTCGGACGCCATGAAGACGATGGCCCAGCAGAAATCGGTGACGCTGCCGACCAAGCTCGATTCCGCGCACCAGCAGAAGCTGGACAAGCTGCGCGGCCTGCAGGGCGAACAGTTCGATGCCGCCTATCTGCAGGACCAGATCGACGGCCACCAGCAGGCCGTCGCCCTGTTCCGCACCCAGGCCGAAAAGGGACAGGATCCCGACCTGAAGCGCTTCGCCGAGCAGACCCTGCCGGCGCTCGAGCAGCATCTGCGCCAGGTCCGCGACCTGCGCCCGAACGTCGCCTCCACCAGCAGCGCTCCCCAGCAGAGCACCAGCTTCGAAAGCATGATCGGCGAGGAGGTCTATGGCGAGGACGGCGGCCAGTTGGGCGAAGTCGCCGACATCATCCTCGACGCCCAGACGGGCGACGCCACCCAGGTGATTCTGGACCGCGGCGGTATTCTGGGCATCGGCGACAAGCAGATCGCCCTGGACTTCTCCCTGCTGGAGGTCGACGGCGACCGCATCGTCGCCCGGCAGGTGACCGAGGAACAGGTCAATGCGATGCCCGAGTTCCAATACGGCGACAACACCGTCTCGCTGGGCCAGCGCAGCGGCAGCGGCGGCAACGCCGGTCAGGGCAATGCCGGCCAGGGCAACGCGGGTCAAGGCGCCGGCAACAGCCCGGACAGCACCCCGCCGCGCAACCCGCAGTAAGCCTGCGGCGGATCTTCGACACCGCAACCGACACCCAGCCGGCCGGCACCGGGAAACCCCTTCCCGGCGGCCCCGGCAGGCCAAGCAAGGGAGAAAGCAAGGATGGCGAACGCCAGCAAGAAGCACATGAGCCCCGGTGGACAGGGCAAGGGCAGCGGCACCGGCGCGACCACCGACCTGCCGGCCGGCGCCATCGGCGACAACGAAGTGCTGTCGAACCGCGACAAGTCCCGCCATTCCGACGCCCGCGGGCTGGACAGCAAGGCCGTGCAGACCGAACAGATGCAGGAACACGTCGCCAACCGCAATCCCGACGAATAGGTGACCGGAAGGGGCCGGCGGCAGGCGCCGGCCCCTCAGCCCCGCCAGAACTGGGGCATGAACAGCACCAGCACGGTGAACAGTTCCAGCCGGCCCAGCAGCATCGCCAGCGACAGCAGCCATTTCGCCGAATCCGGCAGCGCCGAGAAGGTGCCGGCCGGGCCGATGACGTCACCCAGCCCCGGCCCGACATTGGCCAACGAGCTCGCCGCGGCGCTGATGCTGGTGATGAAATCCAGTCCCAGGGCCATCAGCGCGATGGTGAGAACGCTGTAGGCGGTGAAGAACAGCGTGAAGAAGACGACCACCGATCCCAGCACGTCGTCGTCCAGCTGCCGGCTGCCGTACTGGCGCGGAAAGACGCCGCGGGGATAGACCAGCCGCAGGAAATGGGTGCGCAGCACGATCGCCATCACCTCGAAGCGGAAGATCTTGATGCCGCCGGTGGTCGAGCCGGTGCAGCCGCCGATGAAGGTCAGCCCGAAGAACACGCCGACCGCCAGATTTCCCCATTGGGTGTAATCGGTATAGGCAAAGCCGGTGGTGGTGACGACCGACACCACGTTGAAGGCCACCATCCGCAGGGCGTCGTGGAACTCGTAGCCCTGCTTCAGAGCCAGCCAGACGCTGAGCGGCAGGATCACCGCGGCGAGGAAACCCAGGAAGGTCCGCACCTGGCTGTCCTTCCACAGCGCGTCGCGCTGTCCGTTCAGGGTGCGGACATACAGCACGAAGGGCAGGCTGCCCAGCAGCATGAACAGCGTCGCCAGCCAGTGCAGGGCCGGGCTCTCGAAGTTCCCCATCGATTTGTCGGAGGTGGAAAAGCCTCCCGTCGACAGGCTGGTCAGCGCATGCACCACCGCCTCGAACGGCGTCATTCCGGCCAGCCAGTAGCAGGCGGCACAGATCGTCGTCATCCCGACATAGATCGCCCCGATGGCCTTGGCGATCTGCTGGGCGCGCGGCAGGACCTTCTGCGACCGATCGGAGGATTCGGTGCGGAACAGCTGCATGCCGCCCACCCGCAGGGCCGGCAGGACCGCGATGGCGACGCCGATGATGCCGATGCCCCCCAGCCATTGCAGAAGCGCCCGCCACAGCAGGATGCCCTCCGGCATCCGGTCCAGCCCGACCAGGATCGTCGCCCCGGTGGCGGTCAGACCCGACATGGTTTCGAAGAAGGCGTTCGTGTAATTCAGCGACAGGTCGGGGAAATGGCCGAACTGGAAGGGCAGGGCGGCGAAGACCGCGGTGCTGGTCCAGGTCAGCGGCGTCAGCAGGAAGGCCTGCCTCAGCGACAGCCCGCCCTGCTGGCGGCTGCTGCGGGTGCCGAGCGCCAGCGCACCGCCGCAAACGGCGGTGAAGGCGGCCGAATAGAGGAAGACCTCCGCATCCGGGTTGCCATAGGCGAAATCGACCGCCGCCGGGATCAGCATCATCGCGGCAAGCGCCAGCAGCACGACGGCGACGATGAACAGGATCGGCCTGAAATTCGGCATGATGTCTCTGGTCAGGGGAATGGGCGGCGGCGGGCGGGGGATGACGCGTCGGGCCGGGCCGTAAGGCCGCTCAGAAGAATTCCAGCCCCACCGCGAACAGCTTTTCGAGCTTGCGCACCAGATCGGCGGTGGCCATCACGACGACGCGGTCATGCGGTTGGATCACCGTCTGGCTGGTGGGGATGATGACCTCGTTGCCGCGGACCAGCGCGCCGATGATCATGCCGGGCGGCAGGCCGATGGAGCCGATGGGGCCGCTGACCGCGCGAGAGGTCTCCAGCGCCTCGGCCTCCACCACCTCGCCGAAATTGTCGCCGATGGTCTGCACCGCGGCGACCCGCCCGCGCCGGACATGGCGCAGGATCGAGGACACGGTGACGGCGGAGGGGTTGACCACCACGTCCATTCCCAGACCGGCGACGATGGGCGCGTAGGACGTCTTGTTCAGCAGCGTGATCGCCCGTTCGCAGCCGGCGCGCTTGGCGAGCAGCGAGGCGAAGACGTTGGTCTCGTCGTCGTTGGTGACGGCGACGATGGTTTCGGCCCGGCCGACCTGGGCCTCCTCCAGGATCTCGTTGTCCAGCGCGTCGCCGTTCAGCACCACCGTGCTGGAGCGCAGCGAGCGCGAGATCAGCTCCGCCCGCGCCGCATTGCTTTCGATCATCTTGATGGAGATGCCGCGCATATGCCGTTCGACGACCTGCGCCAGGTTGAAGCCGACATTGCCGCCGCCGGCGATGACCAGACGGCGGGCCGGCGCCTCGGTGTGGCCGAACAGGGAAACGACGCGGACGATGTCGGCGGTGCGGCATACCAGATGCACGTCGTCGCCCAGCCGCAGCATGTCGTTCCCCTTGGGCACGAAACCGGTGCCGTCGCGGAACACCGCCAGCACGGCCGCGCGCACGTCGGGGAACATCTCGGTCAGGCGGCGCAGCGGCGTATTGAGCAGGGGCGAACTGGTGGTGCAGTGGACGCCGATCAGGTGAACCTTGCCTTCGGCAAGCGGCAGCATCTCGAACGCGCCGGGAGAGCGCAGGCGCCGGGCGATGCTGTGGGCGATCTCCACCTCCGGCGAGATGACGACGCTGATGGCCAGATGCTCGGCGGAGAACATGGTCGACCATTCCGGCCGCAGATAGGCCTGCTTGCGGATGCGGGCGATGCGCAGCGGGATGTTGAACACCGAATTGGCGACTTCGCAGGCCACGATGTTGACTTCGTCGGAATGGGTGACGGCGATCAGCATGTCGGCATCCCGCGCCCCCGCCTGGGCCAGCACGTCCGGGTGCGAGGCATAGCCGACCATCCCGCGCACGTCGTGGCTCTCGTCCATCCGCTGCGCCAGCTCGGTCGAGGTGTCGATCACGGTGATGTCGTTGTCTTCCTGCGCGAGGTGCCGCGCGATGCTGGCCCCGACCTGCCCCGCCCCGCAGATGATCACCTTCATGCGCCCGCCCCCGCCTGTCCACGATGCACCCGGCCCAACCGGCCAGTGTCAGCAAATGACGGCAAAGGCGAAGCGTTGCAAGGCAAAGCGGATCGGCCATGGCGGACCCATGCATGGAAAGACCCGCCGGTGGGGGCCGGGCGGGTCGGGGAGGGCGTCGGCGGACTGCGAAAGATCACTTGAATTTGAAAGGCAGGCGAAAGCCCATCTTTGCCGTGTTGAACCCGGCCTTCCGAAAATCCCTTTCCAGCAATTCCAGGGACTTGAGCCCTTGTATGACGTAGCCCTGCGACCGATCCACCATATCGGGAGTGAATGTCCTGAACGGAAGGGAGCTGCTGTCTGTTTCGATGTTCATAAGTGCAAAGTTCAGTATCAGATCGTACATGGTGGAAGATGGGTGGTTGCCCAGCTGACTCTGCCGTTCGTTCCTGAGCTTTCCCACCCAAGTCTTGCGGCTGATGTAATATCTGGATGCTTCATTGATATAGTCGATTTTTTTTCTGAGCCCGCTCGTCCCATCGGATTGCAAATTCATTGATCCCCAGTTGAATTGGGCGGCCTTCTTGGTATCTGGATCAAGAAGCCATTCGTAAATTGCCTGGGATTTCGCTTTTGACGGCGCCTGTTGGAATTGTTCGAGGCAGGTCACAAAAACGATATCCGGGAGGATAAATCCCAGTTGCGCCCCCCATAGGTAAAACAGTGGGCGCTCATTGATGCTTGTCGCTTCCTTGGAAAACCGCTCGAATGCAAGAGCCATGATAACTTATCCGTCCCTATGGTAGATCGATCTGGTAAGGTCCGAAGGGCAAAATGGATTACCACGATTTGGGATGATACCTCAAAATGTAGCCTTTATACAAATCTTGGACGCTGATGGCTCCCGCAACCGATGGTTCGGTGGCAGAATGTGGGGCGGGGCCTCCGTTAGCCGACAGGAACGAGGGCCGACATTGCCAAAGGAACGCCCATGTTGAAGCTGCGCTGGAGCCCCACCTCGCCCTATGTGCGCAAGGTGATGATGGTCGTCATCGAACGCGGGTTGGAGGATCGGGTGGAGCGGGTGGCGACCGATCCGTGGTCGGCCGATACCGATCTTTCCAAGGAGAACCCGCTGGGCAAGATTCCCGCCCTGACGCTGGAGGATGGCACCACCCTGTTCGACAGCCCGGTCGTCGCCGAGTATCTCGATTCGCTCGGCGACCGGTCGCCGCTGTTCCCGCCCGCCGGGCCCGCACGCTGGACCGCGCTTCGGTTCCAGGCGGTTGCCGACGGCATCTGCGACGCCGCCATCCTCCGCCGGCTGGAGTCCATGCGCCCCGATGGCGAGAAGTCGCAAGGCTGGATGGAACGCCAGCGAAAGGCGGTCGTCCGCTCGCTCGATCTGCTGGAGGCCGACGCGGCGGCACTGGACGGCGAGGCCACCATCGGCACGCTCGCCGTGCTGGCGGCGCTCGGCTATCTCGATTTCCGTTTCGGGCAAGAGGACTGGCGCGAAGGCCGCCCGGCGCTCGCGGCGTGGTTCGGAACGGCAGCGGACCGCGACAGCCTGCGGCGTACCGCACCGCCGGTGTAACCCGCGTAACAAGAGGAATGTCTTTCCCCGGTAATACGTAATGAAGCGGCGCCCCGCAGCGATGGGCGCCGCTTTCGCTTCGCAGCGCTGTTTACCTTCGATTCATCATGATTGGCCGGTGCTCGGCCGTCGACCATTGCCGGGACCGGCGATGTCGCGAGCGCAACGCCATTTCGATTGTGCGTCGCGAAAACTTCATCGAAGCGTCACTCAAACATACAAATCGAAGCGTCACTCAAACATACAAGGAGAGGGGCTACCCATGGCGTCGGCCGGGCTGCGGAGAACCGCGGGTCCGGTGCGGACGACTTCCAGACCAAGGTGGCCCATATGGCTAATCGCGCCGACCAGCGCCGCCGATCCGGCATCAAGTCGAAAATGCTGATCGCCTTCGGCACCGTGGCGGCGCTGCCCTGCATCGCGGCGGTCGTCGGCTGGATGTCCTACGGCGCGGTCCGGGGCCATGTCGCCGACATCACGGGAACGCAGGTGCCGCTGCTCGGTGCCGCGCACGGCCTCGCCACCACCACGGCGCGGGTGCTGGCGCTGGGGCCGCTGATCGACGCCGCGTCGTCCGAGGATGATCTGGCCCGGCTGCGCAGCGCGGTGGCGGCGCAACGCGCGGAACTGGACGGCCAACTTACCCTGCTTGCCGGCGGGCAGGGCGATATCGGCCGCATGGGCGAACTGGCGGCCACCGCCCGTTCGCTTTTGGGCACCATCGACGCGCTGGGAGCGGCGACCGGCCGCCGGTTGAGCCTGCAGGAACAGCGCAGCGCCCGGCTGGCGGAGCTGAGCGCCGCCCATGCCCGGCTGCTGGCGGCGCTGAAGCCGGACATGCAGGCCTCGCGCGAACAGCTCGCACAGGCGATCGCCGCGATGGTGGAGGCGACCTCGCACTCCTCCGAGGCGATCGGCGGCGAGTTGGGGCAGACGGTGATCCCGCTGTTCCAGCTGCGGGGCGCGGAGGCGGCGCTGACCAAGGCGCTGCTGATCGGGGCCTTCGAGACCGACCGGTCCAAGGTGATGTCGCTGTCCACCGACTTCGATTCGGCGCTGTCCGACCTGCAGGGCGCCCTGCGTCCGCTGGCGAACAGCGAGGCGGCGGTTCCCGTCGTCGCGACGATGAACGAACTGGCGGCTTACGGCGACGGCGACAAGAGCGTCTACACCCGCCGCGTCCGCCAGCTGACCCCCGGCATCGGGGAGGCGGAGGCGCGCAGCCTGGCCGAGGCGCAGGCCACCGCGGTCGCTGAGATCGTCCGGCTGGACCGCGACGCCAACAGCCGCATGCTGCCGCTGATGCTGAATTCGCGCGGGCGCATCGCCGAGGCCGGGAATGCCATCGCGGAGCGCATGCAGGATCTCTCCACCAATGTCGTGCCGGAGGCCCAGCAGCGCTACACCGTGCTGAGCGGCCTGATGGCCGACGCCAACCTGCTGGCCGGCAAGCTGGCCGAGGCCGGCAATGCGGAGACGCCGGTCCGGCTGGCGGCGGCGCGCCGCACGCTGGACCCGCTGGCCGCGGCCATCCGCAACGCTCTGCAGGACGGGCGGGGCGATCTGGAGGACGAGGTCCGCCGGCTTGCCGAGCGGCTGCTGGTCCTGGGCTTCGGCGACGACGGCATCCTGGCGCTGCGCGGCGGCGAGCTGGCGGCCTATGCCGAGAATGCCGCGCTGATCGACAGCAACCGCAGCACCGGCGCCGTCCTGACCGGGATGGTCGACGGGCTGGTCCGGTCGGCCGGGCAGGCGACCGCCGCCGGGGCATCCGCCGCCCACGAGGCGCTGGAGCGGACCAGCCGGGTGCAGATCCTGCTGGCGACGGCCGGCGTGCTGCTGGCCGGGCTGATCGTCTCCTTCTATGTCGGGCGCCGCGTCGTCGGCCGGATGGAGGCGCTCGCCGCCGCCATGCGCCGGGTGGCCGGCGGCGACCTGAATGTGGAGCTGAAGTCCGGCGGCAACGACGAGATCACCGACATGGCGCGTGCGCTCGACGTGTTCATCGCCAACGCCCGCGCCATGGAAGAAGCGCATGAGAAGGTGGAGGTCGAGCGCCGCAACGCCGCGTCGGCCCGCCGGACCAGCATGCTGGAGATCGCCGAGCAGTTCGAAAGCAACGTGCTGAGCAGTGTCGAGACGCTGGCCGAGGCCGCCGGCCTGATGGCGGCGCGTGCCCGCTCGCTGACCGACATCGCCGCCAACGCCAACGACCGCGCCGAGGCCGCGATGCAACTGTCCGGCGAGATGGCGGCGGGAATCCAGCAGGTGGCGACCGCCGCGTCGGAGATTTCGCAATCCATCGCCGAGATCAGCAAGCGCACCGGCGAATCGGCCCGCATCATCGGCGACACCGCCGCCGGGGCGGAACAGGTCAAGGCCACCGTCGCCGACCTGTCCGGCACCGCCGGCGAGATCGGTGCCGTGATTGGGCTGATCGACGAGATCGCCGGCCAGACCAACCTGCTGGCGCTGAACGCCACCATCGAGGCGGCGAGGGCAGGGGAGATGGGCCGCGGATTCGCGGTGGTCGCCGGAGAGGTGAAGGCCCTTGCCGGCCAGACCGCCCAGGCCACCGCCGAGATCGCCCGCCAGATCGCCGCGACCCAGGCGGCCAGCCGCCAGACGGCGGAGGTGGTGGCGACCATGGCCGGCAGCGTCCAGCGCATCGAATCCAACGCATCCGCCATCGCCGCCGCGGTGGAGGAGCAGGCGATCATCACCTCGAGCATCGTCGACAGCTCCCACCGGGTCGCGGTCGGCACGCAGGCGGCATCGGACCATGTCGCCGGCCTGTCGGAGGCCGCGGCCAAGGTGCGCGCCCAGGCCGGCGACGTGCTGCAGGTGGCGGAAAGCCTGTCGCACGAGGCGACCAGCCTCGGCTCCGCCGTGCATCTGTTCCTCCAGGAAATCCGGGCGGCGCGATGATGGCGCCGCCTCGGCCACGAACGGGTCGGTTTCATAAAACTGACACGTAAACAAAACAAACCCGTCACCAGCGGTGGATATGGTCACCGCGACGAAGAAGGCGGGTTACGACCTCCGGCGAAGGCCGGGCTTTTCCCAAACCCAACGACACCGTCCAACCTATCGGGAGTTTTGCCGTGAAAACCATGACCTCGGCGTTCGTTCGTTGCGCCGCCTTCGGTGCCCTGGCCGTTCTCTCCGTCTCGGTCGCCCCGCTGTCGGTCGCCTCGGCCGCCGACATCTCCGGCGCCGGCGCTACCTTCCCGTACCCGATCTATGCCAAGTGGGCCGACGCCTACAAGAAGGAGACGGGGGTGGGCCTGAACTACCAGTCCATCGGTTCGGGCGGCGGCATCAAGCAGATCAAGGCCAAGACGGTCACCTTCGGCGCCTCGGACATGCCGCTGAAGCCGGAAGATCTTGAGCAGGCCGGCCTGATCCAGTTCCCGATGATCATGGGCGGCGTCGTTCCGGTCGTGAACCTGAAGGGTCTGAAGTCCGGCGACGTGAAGCTGTCGGGCACGGTTCTCGCCAACATCTACATGGGCGAGATCACCAAGTGGAACGATCCGCAGATCAAGGCCCTGAACCCGGACGTCAACCTGCCGAACACCGCCATCGCGCCGGTGTACCGTTCCGACGGGTCGGGCACCAACTTCCTGTTCACCGACTACCTGTCGAAGACCAGCCCCAAGTTCAAGACCCAGATCGGCGCCAACAGCTCGGTCCAGTGGCCGGCCGGCATCGGCGCCAAGGGCAATGAGGGCGTGGCCAGCATGGTCAAGCAGACGGACGGGGCGATCGGCTACGTCGAGTACGCCTACGCCAAGCAGAACAACATCATGTATGTCGGCCTGCAGAACAAGGACGGCAAGGCCGTCGTTCCGAAGATCGAGTCCTTCCAGGCCGCCGCGGCGAACGCCGACTGGGCCAATGCCAAGGGCTATTACGTCATCCTGACCGACGAGCCGGGTGCGGACAGCTGGCCGATCACCGGCGCCAGCTTCATCCTGATGTACAAGGATCCGAAGGATCCGGCGACTTCGGCCGAGGCCCTGAAGTTCTTCGACTGGGCGTACAAGAACGGTGCCCAGATGGCCATCGATCTGGATTACGTGCCGATGCCGGAGTCGGTCGTCTCCATGGTCCAGAAGACCTGGTCGCAGTCGATCCAGTCCGACGGCAAGCCGATCTGGACCGCGTCTGCCAAGTAACCACGGCCAACCCGACCCCGGGATGCGCCGGCGGACGGCGCACTCCGGGGGCAAGATCCGCCGGTGGGGGCGGAAATTTCGCCGACCCCACCGCACGCCTCACGGAGCGGCCATGACCGAGATAACGCTCAACTTGACCGACGCACAAGCTTCCATCGCCCGACGGGCCCGCCGCCAGCGCATGATCGACGCGGTTTTCCGCAACTCCACGCTCTTCTTCGCGCTGCTCGTCCTGCTCATCCTGGGCGGCGTCACGGTTTCTCTCATCGGCGGCGCGCTTCCGGCACTGCGCGAGTTCGGCTTCGGGTTCGTCACCAGCGAAGTCTGGAACCCGGTGACGGATCAATTCGGCGCGCTCGCCCCCATTTACGGCACGTTGATCACGTCGGTCATCGCCATGGCTGTCGGCATTCCGGTCAGCTTCGGCATCGCGCTGTTCATCACCGAGATGTGCCCGGCCTGGCTCAAGCGGCCGCTCGGCGTCGCCATCGAGCTGCTGGCCGGCATTCCCAGCATCATCTACGGCATCTGGGGCCTGTTCGTCTTCGCCCCCTTCATGCAGTCGACCGTCCAGCCCTTCCTGATCAACACGGTGGGGCAGGTGCCGGGCATCGGCCATCTGTTCGCGGGCCCGCCCTACGGCATCGGCATCCTGACCGCCGGCCTGATCCTGGGCATCATGGTGCTGCCCTTCATCACCTCCATCACCCGCGACGTCTTCGAGACGGTGCCGCCGATGGTGCGCGAATCCGCCTATGGGCTGGGCGCCACCACCTGGGAGGTGGTGTGGCATGTGGTTCTGCCCTATACCCGCACCGGCGTGGTCGGCGGCATCATGCTGGGGCTGGGCCGCGCGCTGGGCGAGACGATGGCCGTCACCTTCGTCATCGGCAACGCGCACCGCATCAGCTCCTCCATCATGGCGCCGGGCACGACGATCTCGGCCTCCATCGCCAACGAATTCACCGAGGCGGTCGGGGACATCTACACCGCCTCGCTGGTGGCGCTGGGCCTGATCCTGTTCATGATCACCTTCGCCGTGCTGTCGATCGCCAAGCTGATGCTGCTGCGCCTGCAGCACAAGGCCGGAGTCTGAGGCCCCATGTCCAGCACGACAAATTCCGCGGCTCTGGCCGCCCCGGCCGGCGGCCTGTACAACCGCCGCCGCATCGTCAACAAGGTGGCGCTGACCCTGGCGCTGGGTGCGGCCGGCTTCGGCCTGTTCTGGCTGGTCGCCATCCTGTGGACGCTGCTCTACAACGGGCTGTCGGCGATCAACATCGCCCTGTTCACCGAGAGCACACCGCCGCCGGGCGGGCAGGGCGGTTTGCTGAACGCCATCTTCGGCAGCGTCATCATGACCACGGTCGCCACCCTGGTCGGCACGCCGATCGGCATCATGGCCGGCACCTACCTGGCCGAGTTCGGCCGCAACGGCAAGCTGGCCGAAGTGGTGCGCTTCATCAACGACGTGCTGCTGAGCGCGCCGTCGATCATGATCGGCCTGTTCGTGTACGAGGTGATGGTCATCCGCATGGGCCATTTCTCGGCCTGGGCGGGTGCCATGGCCCTGGCGGTCATCGTCATCCCCGTCGTGGTCCGCACGACGGAGGACATGCTGAAGCTGGTGCCCAACAGCCTGCGCGAGGCCGCGGCCGCTCTCGGCGCGCCGCAGTGGAAGGTGATCACCATGGTCGCCTACCGCGCCGCCCGCAACGGCATGATCACCGGCGTCCTGCTGGCCGTCGCCCGCATCAGCGGCGAGACGGCGCCGCTGCTCTTCACCGCCCTGAACAACCAGTTCTGGAGCGCGGACATGAACGCGCCGATGGCCAACCTGCCGGTGGTCATCTTCCAGTACGCGATGTCTCCCTATGAGGACTGGCGCCAGCTGGCTTGGGGCGGCGCGCTGCTGATCACGGTCGCCATCCTGTTCCTCAACATCGGCGCCCGGCTGCTGGCCGGTCTCGGCTCGACGAGAAAGTAACCATGACGATGACCCACATGGACGCCAACAGCCCCGCCCAGGGCGGCCACGCGATGCCCGCCGGCATGGTCCCCGGTGCCGACCGCCCGATCGCCGGCGCCGGCCTGCCGGAGAAGATCACCATCCGCAACCTGGACTTCTTCTATGACGGCTACCGCGCCCTCAAGGACGTCTCGCTGCCGCTCTACGACCGTCAGGTCACCGCCTTCATCGGCCCGTCGGGCTGCGGCAAGTCGACCCTGCTGCGCATCCTGAACCGGATGTACGACCTCTATCCCAAGCAGGTCGCGACCGGCGAGGTCATGTTGGACGGCGTCAACATCCTGTCGCCCAAGCAGGATCTGAACCTGCTGCGCGCCCGCGTCGGCATGGTGTTCCAGAAGCCGACGCCGTTCCCGATGTCGATCTACGACAACATTGCCTTCGGCGTGAAGCTGTACGAGAAGCTGTCCCGCGCCGAGATGGACGAACGGGTGGAGTTCTCGCTGCGCCGCGCGGCATTGTGGGACGAGGTGAAGGACAAGCTGCGCCAGAACGGCATGAGCCTGTCCGGCGGCCAGCAGCAGCGCCTGTGCATCGCCCGCGCCATCGCGGTCAAGCCGTCGGTTCTGCTGCTGGACGAGCCGACCTCGGCGCTCGACCCCATCTCCACCGCCAAGTGCGAGGAGCTGATCGACGAGCTGCGCTCCGACTACTGCATCGCCATCGTCACCCACAACATGCAGCAGGCGGCCCGCATCTCCAACTTCACCGCCTTCATGTATCTGGGCGAGCTGATCGAGTTCGGGAACACGGAAGAGATCTTCACCAACCCGACCAAGGAAAAGACCTCCGAATACATCACCGGCCGGTTCGGCTGACGCTTTTGCTTTGCCCGTCCTTCCCGCCATGGGCAGGGACGGCGGGGAATTGGCGTCGAGATGAATATCGGAAGCAGTTCAGGGCGGCGGTTCACTCAACCGCCGCCTTTCGCGCGATTCTCAGGCGGGGTTGGATCGGGCCGCCGACTGTGACGGCAAATGGTAAGGGCGTGTATCTTCAATCCCAGCGTCGTTCCAATGACAACCGGATCGCAAACGGTGCTGCTCGCCTTAAATTTCCATAACTGTACTTATGTGCCGTAATTCGCGTCTCCAAGGTCAAACTGCCAATGTCTCCGTGAGCGTCGGCGCCACCCCGGCAAGACGTGCAGACTTTCTCCAAGCCGGCTCTGAACCCACAACTCCGTCGTCGCGGCGATGTCCGTTGCTGCCGCTTCACCCACCGGAAACCGACTTGGGGGCGCCTTGGGCGCACCCGCTCCCGCTGTTCCGGCTGTGGCTGGTGCCGGACCGGCGGATCGGGCGCGCCCTGGAGGCATGACGGGACGATCATCGCATCTCGAAAAGCTCCTGGTGGAAGCGATGCTCCACCGGCAGTCCCTGCTCTGCGAAATCCTGCCGCAGCGCCTGTCCGAAGCCGGTCGGGCCGCAGAACCAGATGCTGGCGTTGCTCCAGTCCGGCACCGCCGCGCGAATGCGCTCGCCGGTCAGGCGACCGTCGCGGCCATCGACCAGGATGTGCAGGCGCACGCCCGCCGCCGCCGCGTCGGCCATCAGCTTGGCGCTCGCGTTCTCGTCATGGTCGTGTGTGGTGTGGAAGAAGTGGATGGTTTGCGGCAGCCGTCCGTCCTGCATCGCCAGATATTTCATGCGGGCGATGAAGGGTGTCACGCCGATGCCCGCCCCTACCCAAATCTGCTGGGGGCAGTCGTCGTCGAAGGTGAAGCAGCCGTATGGCCCTTCGACCGTCACCGTCTGGCCGAGCAGCAGCTTCTCCCGCAGGCGCCGCGTGTGGTCGCCAAGTTCCTTGATCACGAAGGTGATGCGGTGCTCGGCCTCGTTCCAGGCCGAGGCGATGGTGTAGGGATGCGCGCCCTCGGCGGCATCCGACATGGCGAAGGCGAACTGCCCCGCCTTATGGCCCGGCCATCCCCGCGGCACGTCGACCTCGGCCTCGAGCACGCGCAGGGCTGGATAATACTGGAGCTTGCCGATGCTGCCCGGAACCCGGCGGTCGGCTCCGACGCGGCCCAGCAGCGCCACCACGGCCGCCCAGGTGCCGCCTGCGAGCAGAATTGCCAGCACCCAGCCAACCGGCGTGCTCCAGTAAGCGAATTTCGTGAGCACGACGGTGTGGAAGACCAGCGCCAGATAGGTGAGCGCCAGCAGCTTATGCAGCTTGAAGAACTGCCGGTATGGGAAGCTCTTGATCAGCGCCATCGCGATCAGCACCAAGGCGGCGTAGAACGCCCATTCGCCGATCGCTTCCGCCGTGCCGCGAAGCTCCGTCAGCGACTGCGCGACCGGGTTCTCCAACGCCGCGCGCGGGCCACGCTGCGGCCGATCGAGCCAGCCCCAGCCCACCGCCCATTTCGTTCCCTGCGCCCAAAGCCAATGGCCGACCGCAAAGACGAGAGCGCCGATGCCCAACCACTTGTGCAGACGGTACATCTTGTCCAGGCCGCCGAACCACCTCTCCGGCCAGCGGGGACGCAATGCCAGGATCATGGCGACGCTCATGCAGCCGATGGCGATCAAGCCGCTGTGCTGGATCATGCCGGAGCGGAACGGGAAATAGCCGGTCCAACGGAACACCGAGGCATCCGCGGCGAGCCACAGCACGGTTAACAGCGCCAGCAAGCCCCAAAAGGCAAGCTTGATCCTCTGCATGGCGAGCGTCCTCCCGTTGCGCCGCCGGGCGGGCGGCAGTGCATAATTGTTTTTTCTAATGATGAGGACCGGCAAGCCGAATCGCCGAAATGCAGCCATTCGCGTGAGGAACAGATTCGGAACCCGTACAGTGCGGTGGGAAAACCGGTCATCCGCACTTCCCCAAAAGCATCCGCGGTCGGAAATAATTCACTTCACAACCGCGCTCGTGCCGTCTATGATCGCCGCTTGCCTGGGCGATCCCGGCCCGGCTGCCAGTTTGGCCGGCATTGCGTACCCTGCCCGGTTCGGGCGTCTTTATCCGTCGAGTTCCTCAAGGCTCCTCCATGTCTTCCGTTCTTCGGCCGCGCAAGGCCGCGATCGCCTTCATTCTGGTCACCGCAGCGCTCGACATCGTCGCGATGGGCATCGTCATTCCGGTGCTGCCGGCGCTGATCGAGGAATTCGTCGGGCCAAGCGCGCAGGCGGGCACCATCAACGGCGCGCTGGTGGCGCTGTGGGCTCTGATGCAGTTCTTCTGCTCTCCCGTGATCGGTTCGCTGTCGGACCGTTTCGGGCGGCGGCCGGTGATCCTGCTGTCGGCCCTGGGGCTGGCGGTGGATTATGTGCTGATCGCGGTGGCGCCGAACCTGTGGTGGCTGGTGGTCGGCCGGGCGATCGCCGGCATCACCTCCTCAAGCTTCACCACGGTGTTCGCCTATATGGCTGACGTGACGCCGCCGGAGCAGCGGGCGCGGGCCTATGGCCTGATCGGCGCCGCGTTCAGCGCCGGCTTCATTGCCGGCCCGCTCCTCGGCGGCTTGTTGGGAGAGGTGTCGCCGCGCGCCCCCTTCTGGGCGGCCGGGGCGCTCAGCGGGTTGGCCTTCCTCTATGGTCTGGCGGTGCTGCCGGAATCGCTGGCGCCGGAAAACCGGATGGCCTTCTCCTGGCGCCGGGCCAATCCGTTCGGCGCGCTGCGCCTGCTGCGGTCCCACTCCGAGCTGTCGGGGCTGGCCCTGGTCAATTTCATGCTGCATTTCTCCCACAATGTCTTTCCCGCGGTCTTCGTGCTCTATGCCTCGCATCGCTTCGGTTGGAGCGCCTGGGACGTCGGGCTTCTGCTGGCGGTGGTCGGCGCGCTGGACATGGTGGTGCAGGGGCTGGTCGTGTCGCGCATGGTGAAGTGGCTGGGCGACCGTGGCACGATGGTGGTCGGCCTGTTCTGCGGGGCCGGCGGGCTGACCTGCATGGGGCTGGCGCCGGACGGCGGCTGGTTCGTGCTGGCCATCCTGCCGAACGCGCTGTGGGGCCTGGCGATGCCGACCATCCAGTCACTGATGACACAGCGGGTCTCTCCCTCGGAACAGGGCCAGTTGCAGGGCGCCAACATGAGCGTGGCCAGTGTTGCCGGCATCCTGGCGCCGCTCTTCTTCGGTGCGGTCTATTCCGCCTCCGTCGGGGCCTACCCGCTGTTCCCCCATCCGGGCACGGCCTTCGTCAGCGCGGGAGTGGTGCTGCTGGCGGGTGCGGTGATCGGCTGGGTGGTGGCGCGGCGCAACGGCCGGCCGGAAGAGGCCGGCGGCGCCGCGGCCTGACCGGCGCCCCTTCCCTTCCCTTCCCTTCCCACTGCCCCCTGCCCCGCCCCTTTCGTCACCGGCAAGCCTTGCACCGGCTGTGGGGCGTCCCACATAGCTGCGCACCCACCCGCACAATATCCCATTGCTCCGCTGCGTTATCAGCGGTGGGAATTTGCGGGCCGACAAGGTATGACTGTCGGCTTCCATCCGCATTATCAGCTGAGACCCGGAGAACGCGATGCTCGCGGCCCCCAACCTGTTCGCCCAACGCCCGGACCGGAGCGTGCGCCCCAAGGCCGCACCCTTCCTGCCGATGTCGCGTGCGGAGATGGACCGGCTGGGCTGGGACCAGTGCGACGTCATCGTCGTCACCGGCGACGCCTATGTCGACCATCCCAGCTTCGGCATGGCGATCATCGGCCGGCTGCTGGAATCGCAGGGCCTGCGCGTCGGCATCATCGCCCAGCCGGACTGGAGCAGTGCGGAGCCGTTCAAGATCCTGGGCAAGCCGCGGCTGTTCTGGGGCGTGACCGGCGGCAACATGGATTCGATGGTCAACCACTACACGGCCGACCGCCGCCTGCGCCACAACGACAGCTACACGCCGAACGACGAGGGCGGCAAGCGGCCGGACCGCGCCGTCATCGTTTATTCCCAGCGCTGCCGCGAAGCCTTCAAGGACGTGCCCATCGTGCTGGGCGGCATCGAGGCGTCCTTGCGCCGCATCGCCCAGTACGACCATTGGAGCGAGAAGATCCGCCGCTCCGTCCTGGTTGATTCCAAGGCCGACATGCTGGTCTACGGCAACGCCGAACGCGCCATCATCGAGATCGCCCAGCGTGCGCTGAAGGGGGAATCGCCCAAGGCGATGACCGACATCCGCGGCACCGCCATCATGCGCTCCTCCTTGCCGGAGGGCTGGACGGTGGTCGACAGCAGCTCCATCGACGATCCGTCGGCCACGGTGTCGCCGCGCGCCGCCGGCGCCGACCGCATGGTGGTGCGCCTGCCCAGCTACGAGCAGGTGACGGCCGACAAGGTGCTCTACGCCCATGCCAGCCGCGTGCTGCACCAGGAGAGCAATCCCGGCAACGCCCGCGCGCTGGTCCAGCGCCACGGCGACCGCGACGTGTGGCTGAACCCGCCGCCGATCCCGCTGGAAACCAACGAGATGGACGGCGTCTACGACCTGCCCTATGCGCGGGCGCCGCATCCGTCCTATGGCGACGCGCGCATTCCGGCCTGGGAGATGATCCGCTTCTCCGTCAACATCATGCGGGGTTGCTTCGGCGGCTGTTCCTTCTGCTCGATCACCGAGCATGAGGGGCGCATCATCCAGAGCCGGTCGGAAGGCTCCATCCTGCGCGAGATCGAGCATATCCGCGACAAGACCAAGGGCTTCACCGGCGTCATCTCCGACATGGGCGGGCCGACCGCCAACATGTACCGCCTCGCCTGCAAGGACAAGGAGACGGAATCGGTCTGCCGGCGCCCGTCCTGCGTCTTCCCGGACATCTGCAAGAACCTGAACACCGACCACTCGTCGCTGGTGCAGCTCTACCGCAAGGCCCGCGCGGTGCCGGGGGTGAAGAAGATCCACATCGCATCCGGCCTGCGCTACGACCTTGCCGTCCGCAACCCGGAATACGTCAAGGAGCTGGTGACGCACCATGTCGGCGGCTACCTGAAGATCGCGCCGGAACACACCGAGCCGGGTCCGCTGGCGAAGATGATGAAGCCCGGCATGGGCGCCTATGACGAATTCAAGCGGATGTTCGACAAGGCGGCGAAGGAGGCGGGCAAGAAGCTCTACCTGATCCCCTACTTCATCGCCGCCCACCCCGGCACCACCGACGAGGACATGATGAACCTCGCGCTGTGGCTGAAGCGGAACGGCTTCAAGGCGGATCAGGTGCAGACCTTCCTGCCCTCGCCGATGTCGCTTGCGACCGCCATG
This sequence comes from Azospirillum ramasamyi, assembly GCF_003233655.1. Lineage (NCBI taxonomy): Bacteria > Pseudomonadati > Pseudomonadota > Alphaproteobacteria > Rhodospirillales > Azospirillaceae > Azospirillum > Azospirillum ramasamyi. The sequence goes on along the minus strand of NZ_CP029834.1, from coordinate 252,273 downwards.
TACCACAGCGAGCGCAATCCGCTGCGCCCGGTGCGCCGTGTCGGGTCGGAGGTGGTGTCGTCGGCGAAGGGGTTGAAGCAGCGCCGCCTGCACAAGGCCTTCCTGCGCTACCACGACCCGGAGAACTGGCCGATCCTGCGCGAGGCGCTGAAGCGCATGGGCCGCGAGGACCTGATCGGACCGGGCGAGGAGCATCTGATCCCGGCCTGGCAGCCGGTCGGCGCCACCGCCAAGCCGCGGGACAAGGGACCGAAAGGCAAGACCTTCCTCACCCAGCAGGCCGGTCAGGGGCGGCGGGTGGTGCCGCCGGTCGGCAAGGCGCCTGGAGGCAATTCCGCTGCGCCGAAGCCTTCAGGCATGAAGCCGCGCCAGACGAACCTGAAGGGTCGCTGACAGCAAAGGGTACACCCCACATTCCCCCTCTCTTCCTTGGGAGGGAGGGCTGTCTTGGGTGGTCTCTACCGCCGCCAGTTCGAGCAGCAAGCGGCAACGGAGCCGGTATGGCGCAACGGGGGCGTGCGGAATTCCGGTGGGGATGACGGACATGTCGGGAAGGTCCGGTTCGCGCCTGGGCGGCGCGGATCGACCTCTCCGGCATGATTCCGGCTACGGTGGTCCGCCAGCCACCCCGGCGGGGCTCCCGCTGATACGACCGTCAGGCGGAGTCTGAGAAAAAGAGCACCTCTGCTGGCAGTCCCCTGACAAGATTGTACAGTGCCGTCATGTGCGATTTGTAATAGCTTGGCGCTGCCACATCTTGTTTTTGTGCAAATTCGAAATTATAATGACGGACGGAATAAAAATCGATTGGGTAGTACCCTGGAAGCTTGCATATGTTTTCAGGAGAAAATGACTGAGTACGCAAGAACTCTTCCTGGTCAAATTCAAACCCAATATTTGAGGATATTATATGGATAATCTGCCGTGCCATTTCACTCATCACTGCCGAAGTTGGGTGATTGTGAGTTAAGAACAGACGCTTTTTTGCTATGTTATCTTTAATGAAATTAGAAATTTTTACATCGCATTCCTGCTCTATTTTCTCAAGTTCATTGACAAAATCTGTAAACCGTCCAGAAAAATTGAAATACATATCGCCATTCATGTATTTCTTTATTAGGTCATCCTCTGAGCGCGCCGAGCGGGCCATCTCCACTATATGGGGATCCGTTTTAAAAGATATCCCCTTAGTCCTTTCTTCAATATATGTCGGCCAAATCGCATTATTGTTTAGATAAGGAAACGATATTTTCAGGGAATCCTTTTTCGCTTTCGTCATAAAGGAATTGGCAATCCTTCCGCTCGTGGATAGAACGCCTTGATTTTCCGACAAATTTTGATAAACTATGATGTCGGCATCACTTATTATGCGGCTATAGTGCTCAGGAAGATCTGCTGCACCAACAGAGCCATATCCTAACTTGATCGCTTCATAATTTACGATATGAACTGCAGATACCACTACATGCTTGGATATTTCCGGGACGACAAATTTCTCCACCATTGAACCTTGGCAGTTCGCATAAACCAGCAAATTCAACATTCATTCCTCTTATGGAACGTAAAATCGCCTATTGCCCACACCCCAGCATCGGCGACGTGCGGCACTGCGACGTCCGTACTTCAATCACCAAGGTGACGGATGTCTTATGACAAGGCGATCTCGGCTGAAACCATTCGAGCGCAGTATCAGCGCAAAGGAATGCAGTGTTCAAGAGGCATAACCGATCCGAATCGAATCGCGATCAAGCCCCCGTCTCCATCTGTCCTGGAGCCTGCTTGACGGCCGCCTCAGCGGCAGACCCCGTCGGGGTGGCTGGCGGGCCATAGCCGGCATCATGCCGGAAAGGTCGAACCGCGCCGCCCAAGCGCGAACCGGACCTCCCCGACATGTCCGTCATCCCCACCGGAATTCCGCACGACTCCCAAGTGTCGCGGTGCGATTTGGAAAGGCTTCTCCGCCCCTTTCCTTCACACGAACAACTCCATCGTCTGCGGGACGTTGCGCGGCGTCTCCCCCGCCAGGATCGCGCGGGCGACGTCGACGGCGGCGAGGAGGCCGCTTTCGGTGAAGGGCTTGGGCAGGCAGCCGATGCCGGCGAGCGGGCCGTCCTTCTTCAACTCGTCGCGGAACGAGGTGATGAACAGGCAGGGCACGCCGAGCGCGTTCAGGCTGCGCGCGGCGTCTATGCCGTTGGTTCCCATGCCTAGATGCACGTCGACCAGCGCCAGGTCCGGCCCGTCGGCCTCGGCCATCTCCACGGCCTCCATCGCGGTGACGGCGGGGCCGATGACGCTGTGGCCGACGGATTCAAGGTAAAGCTGCTGTTCCAGCGCGATCAGCACCTCGTCCTCCACCAGCAGGATCTTCATCCATCGATCTCCTCGGCGGAGGAAGGCTCCAACAGCGGCACCGCGTCAGGCACCGGAAGATCGATCCGGAAGGTGGTCCCCTGCGGCGTGGTGTCGATGTCCACGCTGGCCCGGATCTGCCCGGCGAGGCTGGAGATCAGGCGCATGCCCAGGCTGCGGCTCTTGCGGATGTCGAAGTTGGGCGGCAGGCCGGGACCGCGGTCCGATACGGTCAGGGACAGATCGTCGCCCGCGCGCCGGAAGGTCACCGTCACCAGTGCCGGCCCGCCCCCGCGATGCTTCACCGCGTTGGTGATCAGTTCGTTCGCGATCAGTCCCAGCGGTGCGGCGTGGTCGATCGGCAGGTCGATCACCTCGGACCGGACGACGATGTCGCACATGCTCTCGCCGCCCGAGGCGCGCGCCAGATCCTCGCACAGTTCGTTCAGGTAGGTGCCGAACTCGATGGTCTGGAACTGGTCGGCCTGATAGAGCCGGTTGTGGACGCGGGCGATCGCCTCGATGCGGCTGCGGGCGTCCTGGAAATGGACCCGCACCCCCTCGTCCGGCAAGCTGAGGGTCTGCAGGGTCAGGAGGCTGGACACCAGCTGCAGGCTGTTCTTGACGCGGTGGTTGACCTCGCGCAGCAGGGTCGATTTCTGTCCGACCAGCTTGCGCAGCGCCGCCTCCATCGACTTGATCTCCGTCACGTCGATGTGCATCAGCACCGCGCCGCCGAAGGGGCCGGCCGGCATGGGGGCGGCAAGGCAGCGGAACCAGTGCTGGTTTGCGGTGACATATTCCGCCGACACCGGCGGCCCGCCGTCCCTCAGCAGCTTGCGCAAGCCCTGCATCACATCGTCCGCCCGCGGGTCGGCGGTCTGGCCCTTGCCGCAATGGTCGATGTAATCGTCGCCGACGATGCAGCCCTGGCCGAGGAAGGTGGTCTCCGGTCCGGCCTCGGCCCAGGCGCGGTTGGCCGAGACGATGCGGCCGGAGCGGTCGAGCACGGCGATGAAGGCGGGCAGCGCGTCCAGCGTCGCCTTGGTCTGCTCGGCCAGCTGCCGCATGGCGAGCGCGCTGGCCCGCAGCTCCTCGCGGGTGCGGCGGCGCTCGGTGATGTCGCGCAGGATGCCGGTGATGAAGCTGCGCCCTTCCGATTCCCAGCGCGCCAGCGACAGTTCCAGGTCGATGTGGCTGCCGTCGCGGCGCCGGCCGGACAGCTCCACCGGCTGGGTCGCGGCGTCGAGGCTGCCGGCGCTGCCAGGTCCGCTGTGCTCGGCCATGGCGATCCAGTCCGGCGCATCGTCGCCCAGCAGCACAGCCACGCTCTGCCCGATCAGTTCCTCCGGCCGATAGTCGAACTGGCGGATCGCGGCGCCGTTCATCCACTGCACCATGCCGCGGGTGTCGGTGGTGACGATGGCGTCTGGCGCGGTGTCGACGATGGCGCGGTGGCGGGCGTCGCGCTGTTCGCGCAGGACCCGCTCGCGGTTGACCGAGGCGGTGACGTCGGTCACCTGGATCAGGCAGCGCGCCTCCCCCCCAGCCATTCCTCCGGCCATCTGGGCGTGGGACGGCAGCGGACGGATCACGACATTGTGGACCATCCGCCGCCCGTCCGGCAGGCGCAGCGGGAACAGCATCGGGTTCAGCGTGTGGGACAGCACGCCGGGCGCCCCGGTCGCCAGCGTGTCGCGCACCGCGATGTGCAGGCGCGATTCGCGCAGGTTCGGCAGCGCGTCGAACAGGTCATGCCCGAGAATCTCCCGGGCGGTCAGGGTGGAGGCCTGCTCCATCCAGCCGTTCCAGTACAGAACCCGGCAATGGCGGTCGAGAAGCAGGATCCCTGCATCCAGCGCCCCCAGGACATCCAGGGCCCACATCGGTTGTTCAGGCAATCTGGGGACCATGTGGCGTTCCGGCGGATGTGGGATCTTCGGAGGCGATGCCTTCGATGAAGGCGTGGATCAGCAGCTGCAGCGATTCCAGCGAGGAAACGCCCATCAGCAAGGCGATGTAGCCACGGATGCTGCGGCTGCGGATCGTGAAGTCGATGTAGAGGAACAGAACGAGCTCGTCGGAAGCTCCTGCCTTGTCCTTCAGGATGTTGGCGCCGTCGCCGCGCAGCACCGCCGGCAGCGAGATGGTCAGCCGATCCTTGAGCGCGTTGGCGACCACCACGAGGCAGCCGTTCAGGATGATGTTGCCGATCTCCGCCAGGGCGTCCTGTTCGAGATCGACGATTTCCGCCAGGGTCAGGTCGCCGCCCAGCACCGCGCGGGCCAGTTCCAGGCTGTTGGCCTCCGGGAAGATCAGCATGGCGCGCCCGTCGAAGGAGCCCTGGAACTGCTGCTCCACCGCCACCAACCCGCTGCGCTCCCGCGCGCTGAGGAAATCGGATGCCTCCTGCCGGCTGACGATGTCCACGGTCGGGACGGACAGCAGAACCTGGTCGTTGACCATGCGGCTGAGATGGGTAGCGGCGCGGCCGACCCCCATGTTCACCAACTCGGTCAGCGCATCGCGCTCCAGGTCGGTCAGTTCCACCATCTCTCGGCGCCTGTTCAGTCTTGGTCTCGGCTTCACAACCGGCGCCGCCCGGCGGTCGCATTCCGAATGTGGCCCATCGACAGCAAAAAGGGCACCCCCGTCAATGTCATATGTTAAGCCGGCGACGCCATAGCCGGTATAGCCGCCCCTATTCCTACAATGGTCAGCCTGTCGATTCACCAACTCATGCTCCAGGTTGGGAAAGGTCGGAAAGATATCGGTACTCTGATGTAATATTGCGTTTAAGAGCCGCAATGAAATGGAACCGTCGCTGTTCGAGGTGACGACAGCGCCCTCGAACGCGCCTCTCCAGGGGACTTGTCCGCCGGGAGATGGCGACTCCACATCATATATGGCGCCCGCGCGATGGACGCCGCGCGAGAACACGGCGCGAGGAGATGGCGATGACCCCAGAGGAACGCAGCCTTCTGTCCGACCTGTTCCGTCGCCTGCGCGAGGTGGAATCCCAGCCGCGCGACGTCGAAGCGGAGGACTTCATCCGCCGCGCCGTGCAGGACCAGCCGGAATCCGCCTATTACATGGCGCAGACCGTCCTGGTGCAGCAGCAGGCCCTGACCGCGGCGCAAACCCGGATCGAGCAGTTGGAGCGGCAGCTGCGCGACCGCCCGGCCCAGCCGGCCGCATCCGGCGGCAGCTTCCTGTCGAACGTGCTCGGCCGCAGCCCGTGGAGCCGGGGTGCTGAGCAGCCCCCCGCCCCACCCCCTGCTGCCGGCCGCAGCCCGTGGGGTGGCGGTCCCGGCGCCGCCTATCCGCGGCAACCCTATGCGCCGCAGCCCTCCCCGCAAGCCGGAATGGCGCCCGGAATGGCCCCTGGGATGGCGCCACGCGGCGGAGGCTTCTTCGCCGGGGCGGCGCAGACGGCGGCGGGCGTGGCCGGCGGCATGCTGGCGGCGAGCGCCATCTCCTCCCTCCTTCACCATTCCCCCGGCCCCTTCGGCGAGGCGGTGGCGCAGACCCCGGTCAGCGAGACGATCAACGAGACGGTGATCGACAACGACTACGGCGGCGATCCGGGAGCGCAGCCCGACGCGGTGCAGGATGCATCCTACGACCCCGCCCCGCCGCCGGCCGACGACGCAACCTACGACCCCGGCCCTCCCCCGGCAGACGATGGTTCGTTCGATGATTCGCCCTTCGATGACGGAGGCAACGACGACGGGGGCGATTCCTGGATCTGACCGGCGCCGGACGGTTCAATCCTCGCCGCTGTAGCGGTTGGCGATATCCCTGAACTCGTCCTCCAGCGCGGAACCGCCTCCCCCGCCGGCCCCCGGGGGTAGCCGGTGCCGAGCCAGCGGCCGGAGAAATAGGCGTGATCTGTCACCGGGTTCCAGCCCCACGGCCCGGTGTTGGCGGCGTCTCCCCGTCACCGATGTCCCGCACGGAAGACCGACATGGCGGTGGCGGGGGAGAGGAGCATCCATAACGCCCGCGCTAGGCCGATAGCCATAATGGCGCATGAGGTGCTGTCGGTCCGCCGATGCATCGCCGAAAGCGAATATGCCCATGGATGGCAGAAAATGAGAGTTCCTCCGTAAGGATCTGTCAACCACACTGCGGTATGGTTGGTACGGCCAGCAATGCGGGGCGGAAACAAATAAAACGGGCGCCAAGCCCGGCCAGTCACATCTTTTCGGGGGAGCAGGGGCAAAATATGACGATCGATGTCCGCGACGACACCATGATGCCGGACCGCAAGGACGGCGAGCCACGCGCCCGCCGCCTGGGCGTACGCGGCAAGCTTCTGCTCGCTTTCGCCGGCATGGCCGGCATGACGGTCGCCGCCAGCATTGTCGGGCTGACCTCCTTCTCCGCCGTCGAGGCGCCGCTGACGCGGATCGTCGGCACCGGGCTGCCGGAAATGGAGCTGGCCAAGCGCCTGTCCGCCGAGAGCAGCGGCATCGCCGCCGCCGCCCCGGTGCTCGCCGCCGCGGACAGCCAGAGCGAACGCGAGCGCGTCCACGGCGAGATCATGGGCAACGGCAAGGCGCTGGGCGCTTTGGTGGAGGAACTGGCGGCCCGCCGGGCCGGCGATCCGCTGATCGCCGAACTGCGCGGCAAGACCCAGGGCCTGATCGCCACGCTGGATCGCGGCAACGCCGCCGCCACCCTGCGCCTGTCCGTCCGCGGCACGCGCGAGACGATGTCGGCCGAACTGGCCAAGGCCTACGATGCCTTCCTCGCCGCTCTCGCCCCGCTGACCGACCGGGCGGGCGCCACCCTGCGCGACAAGGGCGACACGCTGGACAACAGCACCGAACGCGACATGAACGCGCTGAGCGACGCCGTCCGCTCGCTGATCACCATGTATGAGGTGCGCGGCGATCTGAGCGTGGCGTCGGAAGCGCTGATCCGCGCCGGCAGTGCCGAAACCGCCTTCGCCGTCACCCAGCATCAGCAAGCCTATCTGGAGGCGGCCGCCCGCATGGTCAGCGCCACCGCGCAGATCGGCGGCCGGCTGAGCAAGGAGACCGCCGACGGGCTGGACGCCTTCTTCCTGCTGGGCGATGGCGCCGCCGGCGTCTTCGACTTGCGCCGCGCGGCCCTGGAACTGCCGGCCGGCAGCGGGGAGCGCGACGGGCTGCGCCAGAAGGTGGCCGACGTGCTGGCCGACGCCGCGCGCCGTCAGGCCGCCCTGGTGGAGCAGATGGAAGCGCCGCTGATGCGGCTGAAGGCCGAGATCAGGCTGTCCAGCGTCAATGTCCGCTCGCAGACCCGCGAATCCATGCAGGATCTGCTGGGTGACGGGCTGGCCCGCTTCCGGACCTATCTGGAACTGTCGACCTACGCCGCCGCCACCGTCGGGGCGCTGAACGAGGCGGCGCAGGCGCCCAGCACCGACCGGCTGGCGATGCTGGAAACCCGCTATGCCGCTGCGGCCAAGGCGATGGACGAGCGGCTGAAGGCGCTGCAGAAGGCGGGCGACGACGGCCTGCCGAAGCTGGTCAAGAGTGTGGAGGTTCTGGCCGGCTTCGGCAAGGGCGAGAACAGCCTGTTCAAGCTGCGCCGCTCCGAACTGGATGCTGCGGCTGAGAATGAGAAGGTGCTGGCGGAGAACCGGCTGATCGCCCGGCAGTTCGCCGGCACGGTCGACGGGCAGATCGCGGCAATGAAGCAGGAGGCCGATTCCGCCGCCGCCGGCGCCACCGACGCGCTGTCCGCCGGCCGCATGATGCTGATCCTGTTCGCCGCCGCCAGCCTCGTCGGCGCCGCGGCGCTGGCCTGGTTCGTGGTCGGCCGCAACATCGTCGCCCGGCTGAGCGCCCTGTCCGACGCCATGCGGGCGATCGCCGCCGGCAACCTGAACGCCCCGATCCCCGCCGCCGGCTCCGACGAGATCGGCGACATGACCCGCGCGCTGATCGTTTTCCGCGACACCGCCAACGAGGCCAACACCGCCAACGCCCGTGCCGAGGCCGAACGCAGCCGGGCAGCCGGCGAGCGCCGCCGCGCCATGGTCGAGATGGCGGAGAATTTCGAGAGCAGCGTCCGCGGCGTGCTCGACCGCGTCGCCCGCGCGGCCGGCGAGATGCAGGACATGGCCCAGCGCATGAGCCGCAACGCGGAGGCGACCACGGGCGAGGCGGCGACCGCGGCCAGCACCTCGCAGCAGGCCGAAGGCAGCGTCAAGGCGGTCGCCGCCGCGACGGAGGAGCTGTCGGCGTCGATCCAGGAGATCGGCAGCCAGGTCCACGCCTCCAGCCAGATCGCGCGCAAGGCGGCCGGCGAGGCCGAACGCACCGACCGCACGGTGGAAGGGCTGTCGCAGTCCGCCAACAAGATCGGCGAGGTGGTGCAGCTGATCAACGACATCGCCAGCCAGACCAACCTGCTGGCCTTGAACGCGACCATCGAGGCGGCGCGCGCGGGCGAGGCCGGCAAGGGCTTCGCCGTGGTGGCATCGGAGGTGAAGAGCCTCGCCAACCAGACCGGCAAGGCGACGGAGGAGATCTCCAGCCAGATTCAGGCGATGCAGTCGGTGACCCAGGACGCGGTGGACGCCATCCGCTCCATCGCCGGCACCATCCGCGAGATCAACGAGATCGCCGCCAGCGTCGCCGTCGCGGTCGAGCAGCAGAGCGCGGCCACCCGCGAGATCGCCCGCAATGTCGGCGAGGCCGCCGACGGCACCCAGCATGTCCGCCGCAACATCGATTCGGTGGCCCGTGCCGCCGCGGAATCGGGCGAATCCGCCACCCGCGTGCTGACGGCATCCTCCACCGTGGCGGACGAGGTGCGGTCGCTCGGCTCGCAGGTCGACAGTCTGGTCAACCGGATGCGGGCGGGCTGAAGAGAGGCCCCCTGGTGAAAAAGGGGGCGGAAAGCCGGCCGGCTCTACCCCGCCGTCCGCGCTGCGGCGCGGCGGGGTAGAGCCGGGTTCCCGATCGACCCGGCCGCCGTCACCGCCGGCGGCTTTCCTGGACGGTGACGGGCTGCCAGAGGATCGCCGCCCCCGCGCCGGCGCCGCAGGCACTGCCCCAGACGAGGCGCTCTTCCTTACCGGCGGCTTCCGGCTTGGTGTCGGTTGTCTCTTGCGCCCGAGCCTCGTCCGGCTGGGCCATCTGCTGCTGTTGCGACTGAGTGGTCATACCGATCCTCCTGGTGAAGAGACGACAGCTACCAAACCAATCAACAGTCCACAACTCAGATTTTTTAAATAAGCTATGACTTTTTGCGGCCAATTCTTTCGATTTCACCGAATTTCTTTTGCGCATGCGAAGAGATGAACGGCGCCGCACAAGAAAAAATAGCGTCAGCTTGGCATTTTTATTTATTGTATGCACGCAAACAAAACGAGCCCCTCTTCCATGGGAAGAGGGGCTCGTTTTGAAAGGGGCGGGCGCGGGAGAACCGGGTGCGGATCAGCCGCTGTTGCGCAGGCCGGCGGCGATGCCGTTGATGGTCAGATGGATGCCGCGGGCGATCTGCTCGCCGCTATCGCTGGTGCGGTGGCGCTTCAGCAACTCGACCTGGACATGGTTCAGCGGGTCCAGATAGGGGAAGCGGTTGCGGATCGACCGCGCCAGCAACGGGTTCCCTTCCAGCAGGGCCGACTGTTCCGTGATCGCCAGCAGCACCTCGATGCAGTCCTGCCACTCCGCCCGGATGCGGGAGAAGATGGCGTCGCGGAGTTCCGGGTCGGACACCAGCCCGGCATAGCGGGACGCGATGGCGAGGTTCGACTTCGCCAGCACCATGTCCATGTTGGACAGCAGCGTGCGGAAGAAACCCCAGTCGCGGTGCATGGCGCGCAGCCGTTCCATGCCGTCCGGATGCTGGGCCAGATAGGCCTTCACCGCCGACCCGAAGCCGTACCAGCCCGGCAGCATCAGGCGGCATTGCGCCCAGCTGAACACCCAGGGAATGGCGCGCAGATCCTCGATGCTGGTCGACTTCTTGCGCGAGGCCGGGCGGCTGCCGATGTTGAGGTTGGCGATCTCGCCGATGACCGTCGATTCCCAGAAATACTTCTCGAAGCCCTCGGTCTCGTAGACCAGCCCGCGATAGGCCTTGAAGGCATGCTCCGACAGCTCTTCCATGGTCTGGAGGAACAGATCGGTGCAGGGCTCCGCCGATTCCGGGTGCAGCAGGGTCGCTTCCAGCGTCGCCGCCGCCAGGGTTTCCAGGTTGCGGCGGCCGACTTCGGGGTTGGAATACTTCCCGGCGATGACCTCGCCCTGTTCGGTGATGCGGATGGCGCCCTGCACCGCGCCGGCCGGCTGGGCCAGGATCGCCTGGTAGCTGGGGCCGCCGCCGCGGCCGACCGAGCCGCCGCGGCCGTGGAACAGGCGAAGCCGCACGCCATGCTTGGCGAACACCTCGACCAGCGCGATCTCCGCCTTGTACAGCTCCCAGCCGGAGGTGAGGAAACCGCCGTCCTTGTTGCTGTCCGAATAGCCGAGCATCACCTCCTGCAGGTTGCCGCGGCTTTCCAGGAAGCGCCGGTATGTGGGGATCGACAGCAGCCGGTCCATGGTGGCGGCGCAGTTGCGCAGGTCGCCGATGGTTTCGAACAGCGGGGCGATGTTCAGGTGCAGCGCCTTGTCCTTCGGCCGCAGCAGCCCTGCCTCCTTCAGCAGGACGGCGACCTCCAGGATGTCCGACACGCCGTCGGTCTTGGAGATGACGCAGTTCACCACCGCGTCCGAGCCGAAGCGGGCGCGGGCGTCGGCGGCGGTGCGCAGGATGTCGAGTTCCGACGCGGTCTCTTCCGAATAGTCGGCGTAGCGCGAGGAGAGCGGCCGGTTTGTTTCCAGCTCGCGCACCAGCAGCTCGATCCGCTCGTCTTCCGACAGCGATTTATAGTCGATACGGGGATCCGCGAAGGACAGCAGCTCCGCCACCGACCGTTCATGCACGTCGGAGTTCTGGCGCAGGTCGATGCTGGCCAGATGGAAGCCGAACAGGTCGACCGCCCGGCGCAGGTGGCGCAGCCGGCCCTTGGCGAGCGCCGCCGAGCCGTTGACGGTCAACGACCGGTCGATGATGTCCAGGTCGGAACGGAATTCGGCCGACGTCTGGTAGGGCGGCGCGTCGCCCACGGCGTGGCGCGGCGCTTCCAGACCGTCCAGCGTCCGCAACGTCGCGGCGACCCGCGCATAGATGCCGGAGATGGCCTGGCGGTACGGCTCCATCTTGCGGTGCGGCGACGGGTCGGGGGACCGCTCGGCCAGCTGGCGCAACGGCTCGGACACGGCGATGACGCGGGTGCTCAGCGACAGTTCGGCGCCCAGCGCGTGCAGTTCGTCCAGATAGAATTGCAGGGCGCGGGTGCTCTGCATCCGCATCGCCTGACGCAGCACGGGGGCGGTGACGAAGGGGTTGCCGTCGCGGTCGCCGCCGATCCAGCTGCCCATGCGCAGGAAGGAGGGCAGCTCCGTCGTGGTCCAGGACGGGTCCATCCGCCGCAGATGGTCCTCCAGCTGGGCGTAGAAACGCGGCATCTCGCGCAGGAAGGTGTAGTCGTAGAAGGTCAGCCCGTTCGCGACCTCGTCCGTCACCGCCAGCTTGGTGGTGCGCAGGATGGCGGTCTGCCACAGCGTCAGCACGGCGCGCTGGAGGGATTCGAGGTTGGCCTCCTCCTCCTCCGGCGTCATCGGGCCGTGGTCGCGCTCCGCCAGCAGCTTGGCGACCTCCATCTGCACGGTCAGGATGCTCTTGCGCTGCACCTCGGTCGGGTGGGCGGTGAGCACCGGGCTGACCAGGGCGCCGTCGAAGAATTCCTTCAGCTGCTGCGGGGTGATGCCGGCCTTGGTCGCCTCGTCCAGCGCGTGGGCCATGGTGCCTTCGCGCGGCGCCGAGCCGGCGAGCGCATGGGCGCGGGTACGGCGGATGTGGTGCTGGTCCTCGGCGATGTTGGCGAGGTGCGAGAAGAAGCTGTAGGCCCGCACCACCCGCGCCGTCTGCGGCGGCGACAGGCTGTTCAGGATCGCCTCCAGCTCCTTGCGGGCGCCCTGGTCCTCTTCACGGTGGAACCGGATGGAGGTCTGGCGGATGCGCTCGACGATGTCGAACACCGCCTCCCCTTCCTGGCTGCGGACGGTGTCGCCCAGGATGCGCCCCAGCAGGCGGATGTCTTCGCGGAGCGGCTGGTCCTTCGTCTCGGAACTTTCCTGCAGCAGGATGGCGGACATGGGCGGCGGTTTCCTGGTCGAGGATGGACGGATACGGGGCGATGCGCGAACGCCGGATGCTTGAGCCGGATACTTGAATTGGGATGATCGGAATCCGGGCAGGAGCTGTCCCCTGCGCGCGAAGTGGTCAGACCATCGCCGACAGCATGCCGATTCCTCAGGAAGTTTCAACCGTCAGTGTGCTGGTGCGAAATGATTTCCATAGGGCGCAATGCATGAGAAATGCGACGTCGCATATCGCCCCCATCCCCGTAAGGCGGCCTTGCTTCCAAACTAGTATGGTAGTATGCTTGACCGATTGTTTATCCCTGCCCATGCTCCGTATGACGAAGCCGGCGGGGAGAAGGGCGGACTGACGGGATGGCGAAGCGATGCTGAACAAGATCGACCTGGACTCCGGGGAGCCGATCGCTCGGGGCGTGTACCGGGTGCTGCGCCAGGCCATCGTGACGATGCAGTTCCACCCCGGTCAAGCTTTGTCGGAGCAGGAGATCGCCGACCAGCTCGGCGTCAGCCGCCAGCCGGTGCGCGAGGCCTTCATCAAGCTGAGCGAGTCCGGCCTGCTGACCATCCGGCCGCAGCGCGGCACCTTCGTCGTCAAGATCTCGGTCAAGCAGGTGCTGGATGCCCGCTTCGTCCGCGAGGCGGTGGAGACCGCGGTGGTCCGCAAGGCTTGCGAAACCATCACGCCGGCCGGCCTCGCCGAATTGCGCGAGAACCTGAAGGCCCAGTGGGACATCGCCGACGAACCGGTGCCGGTGCGATTCCTGGAGCTGGACGAGGCCTTCCACCGCACCATCGCCATCGGGGCGGAATGCGAATACGCCTGGCGCATCGTGGAGGAGACGAAGGCCCAGATGGACCGCGTCCGCTACCTCAGCGTGCCCTACGCCACGCCGATCCGCCGCCTGATCTCCCAGCATCAGGCGGTGCTGGAGGCGATCGCCGCCCGCGACCCGGTGAAGGCGGAGGCGGCGATGGGCATGCACCTGCGCGAGATCCTGACGTCGCTGCCGGAACTGGAGGGCAAGTTCCCCGACCTGTTCACGCAGGAGGATGGGGCGGCGCCTCCGGCTCCCAAGGCCTCCACCCGCTCCGCCGGCCGTTCGAAGGTCGCCGGCCTGCGCTGACCGGCGCGGGATCGCCCGGCCTCCCGATCAGGGCGCCGTACCGTTTCTCTGCCGAACAATCCTGGTTGCTCTCGCCCGCCCTCTTTGACATACTACCATACAAGAATGTGAGACAACGCCTCGCGCAATCGCTCGGCCGGGAAGGAAACCGATCCACATGCAGCCCCCCGCGACCTCATCCCTGCCCCGTCTCGGCGCCGCCGGCCTGTCCACCCTGCCGGCGGCGGTGGCGCGGCCGGCCTATGACCGCAAGGCGCTGGAACTCGGGATCGTCCATCTCGGCGTCGGCGCCTTCCAGCGCGCCCATCAGGCCGCCTACACCGACGCCCTGCTGGAAAAGCGGTTCGGCCCCTGGGGCATCGCCGGCGTCAGCCTGCGCAGCCCCGACACCCGCGACGCGCTGGAACCGCAGGACGGGCTCTACACCGTCGCGGTGCGCGATGCGGCGGGAGAGCGGCTGCGGGTGATCGGCTGCCTGCTGGAACTGCTGGTGGCGCCCGAGGATCCCCAGGCGGTGCTGGAGCGGATGTGCCGCCCGTCCGTGCGCATCGTCACGCTGACGGTGACGGAGAAGGGCTATTGCCACGACCCGGCGACCGGCGCGCTGAACGAGGATCACCCCGACATCCGCCACGACCTGGACAATCCCGCCAGCCCGCGCACCGCCATCGGCTTCATCGCCGAGGCGCTGGCCCGCCGCCGCGCCGCCGGGCTGGAGCCCTTCACCGTTCTGAGCTGCGACAACCTGCCGAGCAACGGCGACACCGTGGCCCGCATCCTGCGCCGCTTCGCCGAACTGCGCGATGCGGAGTTCGGGGCCTGGGTCGGCGCGGCCGTCGCCTGCCCGAACAGCATGGTCGACCGCATCGTGCCCGCCACCACGCAAGCCGACCGGGCTCGCGTGTCCGAGGCCCTCGACCTGCAGGATGCCTGGCCGGTGGTGACGGAGCCTTTCACCCAATGGGTGGTCGAGGACCGTTTCCCCGCCGGCCGCCCGGCCTGGGATGAGGTGGGGGTGGAGCTGGTCGCCGACGTCCATCCCTACGAGACGATGAAGCTGCGTCTGCTGAACGGCAGCCACTCCACCATCGCCTATCTGGGATATCTGGCGGGTTACGAGACGGTGTCGGACACCATGGCCGATCCCGCCTTCGCCACGCTGGTCCGCAACCTGATGGACCGGGAGACAGGGCCGACGTTGCACATGCCGCCCGGCGCCGACATGGAGCAGTATAAGGACGCGCTGATTGCCCGCTTCCGCAATCCGGCGCTGCGCCACCGCACCTGGCAGATCGCCATGGACGGCACGCAGAAGCTGCCGCAGCGCCTGCTGAACCCGATCCGCGACCGGCTGGCGGCCGAACAGCCCATCGACCGGCTGGCTTTGGCCGTCGCCGCCTGGATGCGCTACGTCGCCGGCATCGACGAGAAGGGCCAGCCCATCGACGTGCGCGACCCGCTGGCGCCCCGTCTGGCGGAGATCGCGGCATCCGCCGCCGGCAACCCGGACCGGCTGGCCGAGGCCCTGTTCGGGCTGACCGCCGTGTTCGGCGAGGATCTGCCGCGCGACCCGCGCTTCACGGGGCCGGTCACCGCCGCGCTTGGGCGCCTGTTCGCCGAGGGGGCCCGCGCCGTGGTCGCCGCCGACGCCTGATCCCGCTTCCGAAGCATCACATCCCCTGGGGAGCATTCCCGTGGTTGCCCTGATCGTCGAAAAGCCGCATGTGCTGGCCCTTCGCCCCGAAAACGCCGCGGATGCCGGGCCGGTCAAGGCCGGCGAGGTGCTGGTGCGTGTCCAGCGCGCCGGGATCTGCGGATCGGACCTGCACATCTACCACGGCTCCAACCCCTTCGCGGTTTACCCGCGCGTGATCGGCCACGAGTTCGCCGGCACGGTCGAGGCGGTCGGTGATGGCGTCACCAACGTCGCGGCCGGCGACCATGTGGTGGTCGATCCGGTGGTGTCCTGCGGCCGCTGCTATGCCTGCCGGGCCGGGCGCAGCAATGTCTGCGCCAATCTGGAGGTGTTCGGAGTCCATCGCGACGGCGGCTTCCGCAACCATGTGGCGGTGCCGGCGGCCAATGCGATCAAGCTGCGTTCCGACCTGCCGATCTCCATCGCCGCCTTGGCGGAGCCGCTGTCCATCGCCGCCAACGTGCTGTCGCGCACCGGCATCGGCGCCGACGACACGCTGCTGGTCTATGGCGCCGGGACGGTCGGGCTGACGGTGGTGCAGGTCGCCAAGCTGCACGGCGCCCGCTGCATCGTCGCCGACCTGGACGACCGGCGGCTGGAGCGCGCGAAGGAGTTCGGCGCCGATGTCGTCCTCAACTCCTCGCGCGTGTCGGTGCCCGAAGCGGTGCGCGACGAGAATGACGGGCTCGGCCCCACGGTGGTGATCGACGGCGCCGGCGTGCCGGCCCTGCTGGAGGAGGCCTGCCGCCTTGCCAGCCCGGCCGCGCGCATCGGTCTGCTGGGCTTCTCACCCGCCCCCTGCAACGTCAGCCAGCAGGAGATCGTGAAGAAGGAACTGACGCTGGTCGGTTCCCGTCTGAACCGCCGCCTGCTGCCGCAGGTGATCGAGTGGCTGGAGAGCGGCAAGCTGCAGCCGGCGGCGATGATCACCCAGGTCTTCCCGATCGCCGACGCGGCAAGCGCCTTTTCCCTGATCGAGACCGACCCGTCCAGCACGATCAAGGTGCAGTTGGACTTCGAGAGCTGACCGCCGGCTTCGAGTTTTCCATCGCGCAAAGGAAGGCGGACCCGATCCGCCCAAAGCGCCCGCCCAAAACGGAGGAACACCAGGATGAACAGCAAGACCCCGATCTCCCGCCGCACGCTGGCCAAGAGCATCGGTCTCGGCGCCGGGATCGCCGCCGGTGCGACCCTGTTGGGCGGCATCGCCGCCCCGGCCATCGTCCGCGCCCAGGCCAAGACGACGCTGAAGCTGGGCCATCTCGGCAACGAGGAGAATGTCTGGCACAAGGCCTCGCTGGTCTTCGCCGAGGAAGTCGCCAAGCGCACCAACGGCGCCGTCGAGGTCAGGGTTTTCCCCAATGAGCAGCTCGGCAAGGAAACCGACCTGATCAAGGGTATCCAGCTCGGCACCATCGACTTCACCATCACCGGTGAATCCCTGCAGAACTGGGCGCCGGCCGCGGCGTTGCTGGCGGTTCCCTACGGTATCCGCGACCTCGACCACCTGGACAAGGTCGTCACCGGCGAGCCCGGCCGGAAAATCGCCGAATCCATCGAGCAGAAGACCCAGCTGGTCCCGCTGACCTACTTCGCCCGTGGCCCGCGCAACCTGACCAGCAAGCGCCCGATCAAGTCGCCGGACGATCTGAACGGCCTGAAGATGCGCGTGCCGAACGTGCCGCTGTTCGTGTCCTTCTGGCAGGGGCTGGGCGCCAAGCCGACGCCGATGGCCTTCTCGGAAGTGTTCACCGGCCTGCAGAACGACACCATCGAGGCGCAGGAAAATCCGCTGGCCCTCATCAAGTCGGCGAGCTTCCACGAGGTCCAGAAATACGTGAACCAGACGGAACACGTCATCAGCTGGATCTATCTGGTCGGCGGATCGAAGAAGATGGGCCGCCTGCCGGCGGAGCAGCGCACCGCCATCATGGAAGCCGCCAAGGCGGCGCAGGCCGCCGAGCGCAAGCTGTTCATCGAGGACGAGGCCAAGCTGGCCGCCGACCTGAAGGCCAAGGGCATGGAGTTCGTCGCGGTCGACAAGGCCGCCTTCGCCGAGAAGGGCCGCGCCGCCGTGGTCGCGGCGCTGTCGCCGGAGATCAAGCCGATCTACGACGAAATCCTCGCGGTGAAGTGAGGGGAAAGAGCCTTGCCCTCTCCCGTCCCGGGAGAGGGAGGGGAGCCACGAAGTGGGGAGGGTGAGGGGTAAGCCAAGCGGCCCGAGTCACATGGCTCCTTGCACCACCCCTCACCCCTCCCACCGCTTCGCGGCGGACCCCTCCCCTCTCCCGGGGCGGGAGAAGGTGTAATCCTTCCCCAACCGCAAGAGCCTTCTCCCATGCGCACAGCCTTTGCCGCCCTGGTGTCGGCCGTATCCGCCCTTTGCCGTTGGGGAACCCTGGCGGCGATCGGCGTCCTCATCATCGTCGTGACGATCCAGGTTCTGGGCCGCGTTCCCGGCTTTCCTTCCCCGGCCTGGACCGAGGAGGTGGCCCGCTTCGCGCTGGTCCAGCTCGTCGCCTTCTCCTGCGGGCTGGCTCTGCTGCGCGGCGAGCTGGTCAACGTGGACATGTTCATCCTGCTGCTGCCCAAGCCGGCGCAGTGGGCGGTCGCCCGGCTGGTGGACGTGGCGGTCCTTGTGTTCGCTGTCGCCATCATCCCCGGCGCCTGGGACTACGTGGTCGGCAGTCTGGGCGAGCGGGCACGCTCCATCAACATGCCGATGATATGGGTCTATGTCGTGACGCTGATCATCCCCGTCTCGCTCGCCTTCTTCTCCATCGCCCGCCTTGCCGGGTTCGGACGCGACAGCGCGCCGCCCAGCCATGGGGAAACCGTCTGATGGTCACCGCACTGTTCCTCACCTTCGCCGTCCTGCTGATCCTGGGCGCGCCGGTCGGCATCGCGCTGGGCGGCGCCTCGGCGGTCTATCTGGTCGGCAGCGACATCGACCTCGCGGTGGTTCCGCAGTTCATGTACGCGGGCATGGACAGCTTCGTCCTGCTCTGCATCCCCGGCTTCGTGCTGGCCGGCAACCTGATGAACGGCGGCGGCATCACCGACCAGATCGTGCGGTTCAGCAACCGGCTGGTCGGCCATATCCGCGGGGGTCTCGGCCTCGCCAACGTCACGGGATCGATGGTGTTCGCCGGCATCTCCGGCACCGCCGTGGCGGAAACGGCCTCCATCGGGTCGGTGATGATCCCGGCGATGCGCAAGTCCGGCTATGACGCACCCTTCGCCGCCGCCGTCACCGCCGCCGCCTCCACCGTCGGGCCGATCATTCCGCCCAGCGTGCCGATGATCATCGTCGGCACCCTGACCGGCCTGTCGGTCGGCAAGATGTTCATGGCCGGCGCCATTCCGGGCCTGCTGTTGGGTCTGGGCATGATGCTGACGGTCTGGATCCTGGCGCGGGTGCGCAACTACCCGAGGGAGCCGTGGCAGGGCTTCGGCGCGCTGATCCGCGCCAGCCGCGGCGCCTTCTGGGCGCTGCTGATGACGGCGATCATCCTGTTCGGCATCGTCGGCGGCTATTTCACCCCGACCGAGGCGTCGATCGTCGCAGCGCTCTACGCCTTCGTCATCGGACTGTTCGTCTACAAGGGCTTCACCCTGCGCCAACTGCCGGCGATCCTGCTGGAAAGCGCCATCGGTTCGGGCGGGCTGATCCTGCTGGTTGGCCTCGCCAACGTCTTCGGCTGGATCCTGACCAGCGAGCAGATCCCGCAGGCCATCGCCGCCTCCATGCTGGAGCTGACCACCAACAAGTACCTGATCATCCTGATGATCAACATCCTGCTGCTGATCGTCGGCACCTTCATGGAGACGATCGCGGCCCTGATCATCCTGTTCCCGCCGCTGCTGGCGGTGGCGACCCAGGTCGGCATCGACCCGATCCATTTCGCCACCTTCGCCGTGCTGAACCTGATGATCGGCCTGACCACCCCGCCGGTCGGCGTCTGCCTGTTCGTCGCGGCGAACATCGCGAAGATCTCGCTGGGCGCGATCACCAAGGCGATCTGGCCCTTCCTGCTCTGCAACATCCTGGTCCTGTTCCTGGTCTCCTACGTGCCGGCGCTGTCGCTCTGGCTGCCGAGCCTGCTTTTCCGCTGATTGCCCGCAATTCCAAAGCCCCCTCTCTTTCCAAGGAGTTCGCAGCCATGGAACAGTCCTGGCGCTGGTTCGGCCCCGAAGACGCCATCAAGCTGAACCACATCCGCCAAGCCGGCGCCACCGGCGTGGTCACCGCCCTGCACCACATCCCCTATGGCGTCGTCTGGTCGGTCGAGGAAATCCAGAAGCGCAAGGCGATGATCGAGTCCGACGAGGAACTCGGCCTCAGCTGGACCGTCACCGAAAGCCTGCCGGTCCACGAGGCGATCAAGATCGGCGAAGGCGACCTGACGGAGCTGTTCGACAACTACCGCCAGTCGATGCGCAACCTCGCCGCCTGCGGCGTGACCACCATCTGCTACAACTTCATGCCGGTGCTGGACTGGACGCGGACGGAACTGGCGGCGGCGCTGCCGGGCGGCGGCACCTCGCTGCGCTTCAACGCTTACGAACATGCGGCCTTCGACGTCTACATGCTGGAGCGTCCGGGCGCCGAGGAGGACCACGCACCGGAGGTTCTCGCCAAGGCGAAGGAGTGGTTCGACCGCTCCTCCGAAAGCGACCGGGGGAAGCTGCTGGCCAACATCATGGCCGGCCTGCCGGGCGCCTATGACCGCTACGACATCCCCGGCCTGCGCAAGATGATCGCGCGCTTCAACGGCATGACCGCCGACGGCCTGCGCGAGACGCTGGCCCGCTTCCTGCGCGAGGTCATCCCGACGGCGGAGGAGGTCGGCATCCGCATGGCGATCCACCCCGACGACCCGCCTCGCCCGCTGTTCGGCCTGCCCCGCGTGGTCAGCACCGAGGACGACCTCGCCCATCTGATCGGCGCGGTGAAGTCGCCCAACAACGGCCTGACCTTCTGCACCGGCTCGCTGGGGGCCGGCCAGACCAACGACGTGCCGGCGATGGCCAGGCGCTTCGTCGAGGACATCCACTTCGTCCACCTCCGCAACGTCGCCAAGGAGCCGGACGGATCCTTCGAGGAAGCCGACCATCTCGGCGGCGACGTCGACATGGTGTCGGTCGTCACCACCCTGCTGGAGGAGCAGAAGCGCCGCCGGGACGCCGGAAACGACAACTGGCGCCTGCCCTTCCGCCCCGACCACGGCCATGAGCTGCTGGACGACATCGGCAAGCCGACCCATCCCGGTTACCCGATGATCGGCCGCCTGCGCGGTCTGGCCGAAATCCGCGGCGTGATGACCGCCGTCGCGGCGATGAAGCAGTTGCCGGTGTGATGCGGGTCGCGCCGGCCTCACCCGCCGGCGCGCATCCCCAGCCGGGCAAGCTTCTTGTAGAAGGCGGCGCGGGAGATGCCGAGCGCCCGCGCCGCCTCCGTCGCCCGCCCGCCATGGGCGGCGAGCGCACGGCCCAGCAGCCCGCGCTCGAACTCGTCGAAGGCCGCGTCGTAGCCCGGCAAGGGCTGCGGCTCCGCGTGAACCAGCGCCGGAACCGCCGGCGGCAGCGCGGCCTCCGCCGGTGCGTCCACCGCCAGATCCGGCAGCGCCTCCGCAAGGTCGGCGGCGGTCAGGCGGCGGTTGTCGGTCAGCAGGCAGGTCCGCTCCAGAACGTTGCGCAGCTCGCGCACATTGCCGGGCCAGCGGTGGCGGCCCAGCGCCTCCACCGCTTCCGGGGTCAGGCCGCGCAGGGGCAACCCGGTGCGGGCGGCGATCTCCTGCAGGATGGATTCGGCGATGGCTTCCAGCCCGCCGCCCATCTCCGCCAGGGCCGGCAGACGGATCGGCAGCACGTTCAGCCGGTAATAGAGGTCGGAGCGGAAGCGGCCGTCGCGGATCCGCTGCTCCAGATCGACGTTGGTCGCCGCGATCACCCGCACATCCACCTTCACCGGCCGGTCGGAGCCGAGCGGTTCGATCTCCTGCTCCTGCAGGGCGCGCAGCAGCTTGGCCTGCAGGCCGAGCGGCATGTCGCCGATCTCGTCCAGGAACAGGGTGCCGCCGTTGGCGGTCTTGAAGCGCCCTTCCCGCCCGCGGCGGTCAAGCCCGGTATAGGCGCCGGGTACGGCGCCGAAGAACTCCGCCTCCAGCAGCGTTTCCGGGATCGCCGCCACGTTGACGCCGACGAAGGACCGGCCGCTGCGGGCCGAAAGGCCGTGGATGGCCTGGGCGATCAGTTCCTTGCCGGTGCCGGTCTCGCCCAGCAGCAGGATCGGCGCATCGGTGCGGGCGGCGAGGCGGGCCTTGCGCTTGACCTCCAGGCACACGGGGCTGTCGCCGACATAGCTCTGCAGCGTGTAGCGCGGCTGCCGTCCCTCGTCGAGCCGGCGCTTGGTCGCCGCCAGTTCCGCCTCCAGGCGCGACAGCTCGGCCAGCAGGGGCTTCAGCCGGTGCAGGCTGTCATACAGGACGAAGCCGACGGCGCCGATCACCGTGCCGTTGTCGTCGGTCAGCGGGAAGCGCGTCACCACCAGCCGCTGGGTGCCGAACAGCATCAGGTCGAGCAGGATCGGCTGGCCGGTGGCCAGGACCTGGCGCATCTGCGAATGGGGGATGATCTCTTCCACCTCGCGGCCGATCGCCTCTGCCGGATCGGCGATGCCCAGCATGCGGGCGTATTTTCCGTTGATCCACACCACGCGGGCGTCGCGGTCGACCGCCACGGTGCCTTCGGATTGGGTCTCCAGCGCCTCGAACAGCGACGGAATGGCGCGGCTGCGCAGCAGAGCGGCGTTCCCGGCGAAGGCATCGCCATCGAAGGGACGGCCGTCCCGCCCATCACGTGAATACCGGTCGCTGTCCGTTCCCTGCGTCACCCCTGCCGCTCCCCTGTGCCCGTCCGTGCCATCCCCGTGTTATCGGGACCGCGCACGGAAACCGCAATGACGGAACGGGCCGGCGTGCGTCCCCGGCCATGGTGCCGCACCCCCCTTGCGGAGTTGCGGCAGGCCGGTCCATGCTGCTCCCGCGCCGCCGGCCCGAACCGGTCCCGGGCGGGCAGCACCTGTCCACCGGAGCCGTCTTGCCTCTGCCGTCCGTCCCGCCATGCTGAGCCTGCCTGCCGTCCTTCTTTTGGCCGCGGTGCTGGCAACCCTGTGGACGGCGTGGCGCAGTTGGGCCCTTGCGCCCTTCCCCGGCCAGTTCGATTTCGTGGCGATGCAGCTTTCCGCCTCCTGGTGGGCGACCGCAGCCGCCATCGAGATCATCATCCCGGCACCGGCGGACAAGCTGTTCTGGGCGGAGATGGCCTGGCTCGGCATCGTCGGCGCACCGAGCTACTGGGCGCTGTTCCTGTGGTCCTACACGCGGGAGGAGCTGCCGTCGCGCTGGCGGCTGGTGCCGGCCGTGGTGGGGGCGGCGACCTGGGTGGCGTCGCTGACCAACGACAGCCACGGACTGATGTACACCGCGGTCCAGCCCATCAGCGATGCGCCGGGGGCGGCGCTGGAGTATAGCCACGGGCTGCTGTTCTTCGTCGTCACCATTTATCTCTATGCTTTCATGGTGATGAGCATCGTCGTCACCGCCAACGGCGTCCACCGGGCGACACCGGCCTACCGCACCCACTATCTGGGATTCCTGGTGGCGATGGCGGTGCCTTGGGTGGCGAATGTCGGCTACGTCACCGGCAACCTGACCCTGTTCGATTTCGATCCGACTCCTTTCAGCTTCCTTCTGATGGGAGCGGTCTTCTATTGGCTGATCACCCAGCAGCGCCTGTTCGACCTGCTGCCGGTCGCGCGCGACGCCCTGCTGGACGCGGTGCCGGACCCTGTGCTGGTGCTGGACGCCGACGGCACGGTGGTGGAGGCGAACGCCGCCGCCCAGGCGCTGGTGCGCGACGGCGGGCCGCTCGGTCACCGGCTGGCCGAGCTTCCCGGCCTGTGCGACCTGTCGTTCGGCACCTCCGCCGCGCTGCCTGTTCCGCTGACGTTGGAGTGCGACGGTGGCCTGCGCAGCTTCGAGGCGACGCGGGTGGCGCTGACCTCCGGCAACCGCGGCGGCGGACGGTCGGCACCGCGCGAGGTCGGTTGCCTGCTGATGCTGCGCGACGTCACCCACCGCCGCCGGGCAGAGAAGAGGCTGGAGGACACCATCCGCCGCCTGAACCTCGCCCGGCTGGAGGCGGA
The DNA here is from genome assembly GCF_003233655.1 of Azospirillum ramasamyi. Classification (NCBI taxonomy): domain Bacteria; kingdom Pseudomonadati; phylum Pseudomonadota; class Alphaproteobacteria; order Rhodospirillales; family Azospirillaceae; genus Azospirillum; species Azospirillum ramasamyi. The sequence goes on along the minus strand of NZ_CP029834.1, from coordinate 228,678 downwards.
GGAACGGCTGGTCGCAGAGCAGGAGGCGAAGCGGGCGCTGAACGGCTTCCTGTCGATGACCGCGCACGAGTTCAAGACGCCGCTCGCCATCATCGACGGCGCCGCCCAGATCCTGCAGATGGATGCCGAGGTGAAGGCCCCCGGCATGCTGCCGCGCCTGGAGAAGATCCGCCGCGCGGTGCGCCGGCAGGTCAACATCCTGGAGACCTGCCTTGCCGACGACCGGCTGAACGACCCGGCCTTCGCCCTGCGGCGCGATCCGCTGGACCTGCCGGCCCTGCTGCGCGCCGCGGCGGCGGCCCAGTGCGACGCCGCCCCCGGCCGGCGGATCGAGCTTGATCTGAAGGACTGCCCTGCGGGCTTGACCGGCGACGGTCCGATGTTGGAGCTGTGCGTCCACAACCTGCTGAACAACGCGCTGAAATACTCGCCGGCCGGCACGCCGGTGCGGCTGCGCGCGTGGATCGAGGACGATACGGGCGGGCAGTCGCGGGTGGCGCTGTCGGTGGCCGACCAGGGCATCGGCATTCCGGCGGAGGAGGTGGAGCGGGTGTTCGACCGCTTCTTCCGCGCCACCAACACCGGAGCGGCGGCGGGCAGCGGCGTCGGCCTGAACATGGTCCGCCGCATCGCCGCGCTGCATGGCGGGACGGTGACGGTGGACAGCCGGCTGGGCGAGGGCAGCGTATTCACGATGAGGATGCCGCTGGGCCGGGAAGCGCTTTGCGAGAAAGGGATGGCGGACATGTCCGCGAAATAATCCGCAGGTCAGAACGTTTCTTGCATTGATTGCTCGGCGAAGGGAATAATCCCCCCTCCCTCCATCCTGGACCCTGGCAATATGAGCGATCACGACCCCACCGTCGTCCGGCCGGTGCCGGAACCGCGCGTCCCCCTGGGCATCGAAGAGGTGCTGGTCGCCGTCACCATGGCGGCGGTGGCGCTGATCACCTTCGCCAACGTCGCGGTGCGCTACCTGACCGACGTGTCCTTCGCCTTCACCGAGGAATATTCGATCGCCCTGATGGTGATCCTGACCTTCCTCGGCGCTTCGGCCGCGGTGGTGAAGGACCGCCACATCCGCATCACCTTCGTCACCGACAAGATGTCGCCCGCCAACCGCCGCCGGGCCGAACAGTTCGCCATGGCCTGCGTGGCGCTGATGTACGGGCTGCTGGTGTTCTACGGCGTCTGGACGACCTGGGACGACTACCGGTTCGAGGTGACGTCGCCGGCGCTGGGCCTGCCGCAGTGGATCTACACGATCTGGCTGCCGGTGCTGTCGCTGGTGGTGCTGGCCCGCACGGTGGGCCGGATGATCCGCATCCACAAGGGAACCGAGCCGCTGGCAACCGGCCATATCCCGGAGGGGGAACCGTGATCACCACCCTGCTTTTCGGTTCCTTCCTGGTCATGATGGTGCTGGGCGTGCCGATCGCCGCCGCCCTGGGGCTGGCCGGCACCGCCGCCATCGCCTTCGCCCATCTCGGCGTCATCTCCGTGCCGACCAGCGTCTATACCGGCATCGCCAAGTATCCCCTGCTGACCATCCCGATGTTCGTGCTGGCCGGCACCATCTTCGACCGGTCGGGCGTGGCGCAGAAACTGGTGCGCTTCGCCACCGCCATCGTCGGCCAGGGCAAGGGCGCGCTGGCGGTCATCGCCGTGGTGGTGGCGATGATGATGGGCGGCATTTCCGGTTCCGGCCCTGCCATCGCCGCCGCGGTCTGCGGCGTGATGGCGCCCAGCATGATCCGCGCCGGCTATCCCCGACCCTACATCGCCAGCGTCATCGCCGCGGCGGCGGCCACCGACATCCTGATCCCGCCGTCGGTGGCCCTGATCATCTACAGCGTGCTGGTGCCCGCCGCCCCGACCACCTCGATGTTCGCCGCCGGCATCATCCCCGGCACGCTGGCCGGATTGGCGCTGATCGTCCCGGTCTATTGGCTGGCGCGGAAGCACAATCTGGGATCCAAGCTGTCGCAGGAACCGCGCCCGCCCTTCTGGCGCAGCCTGTGGGACGCCGCGCTCGGCCTGTTCGCCAAGGTCATCATCCTCGGCGGCCTGCGCTTCGGCATCTTCACCCCGACCGAGGCGGCGGTGATCGCGGTCGCCTACGGCCTGCTGCTGGGCATGGTGGTCTATCGCACCATCCGCTTCCGCGACCTCTATTCCATGCTGGTGGAGGCGGCGGAGATCTCCGCCATCATCCTGACGGTGATCGCGCTGGCCAGCGTGTTCGGCTGGGCGCTCAGCACCCTGTCGGTGATCGACCCCATCGCCGACGCCATCATCCATTCCGGCCTGGGCGAATATGGCGTACTGGCGCTGCTGGTGGTGATGTTGACCGTCATCGGCACCTTCCTGGACGGCATTTCGATCTTCATCATCCTGCTACCGCTGCTGATTCCCATCGCCCAGGCCTACAACTGGGACCTGACCTGGTTCGGCGTCATCCTGACCCTGATGATCGCCGTCGGCCAGTTCACCCCGCCGATGGCGGTCAATCTGATGGTCGCCTGCCGGATGACCGGCTGTTCCATGGAAAGCACGGTGCGCTGGGTGCTGTGGCCGCTCGTCACCCTGCTGCTGGTGGTGGTCGCGGTGATCGTCTGGCCCGATCTGGCGCTGTGGATGCCGCGGCAGATGGGGTTCTAAAGAGCGCGGGCGATGTCGCGGCTGGTCAGATGCAGGCTGGCCGCGGCGGCGTAGGCGCGCCGGGCGATCTTTTCGGCCGCCGCTGCCTCGAACGCCGCGCGATGGGCGGCGGCATGGGCAAGGCAGTCCTGAGGCGTCGGCTCCCGCAGGCCGAGCAGGGCGCGGAAGGCCAGCCGGTGGACGGCGCACCAGCCGCCATGGCCGGCCGGCTGGAAGACCAGCGCGTCGATCTCCGCCCGCCAGGACAGCCCCTCCCCGCTCATTCGCGCAGCCCCAGCCGCTTGGCGAGGCGGAACAGGTTGCTGCGGTCGAGCCCGAGCGACCCGGCCGCCTTCGCCCAGTTGCCGCCGTGGCGGCTCAGCCGGTCATGGATCATGCGCCGCTGAAGCTCCTCCACCGCATCCCGCAACGGGAGATTTTCCGCCAGAAGTTCGGCCGGCAGGTCGGCCGGCGAATCCGGCAGGCCGGGCTGCGGGATGGCGGGCGCCGCGATCCCCTCCCCCACCTCTTCCAACCCGAGATCGGCCGGAGTCAGGGTCAGCACGCCGCCATCCGGTGGACGGGCGACACGGGCGCGGATGGCGCCGCGGCCGATGGCATGTTCCAGTTCCCGCACGTTCCCCGGCCAGGGGTAGGACAACATGCGCCGCTCCGCCGCCACCGACAGGCGCAGGTTGCGCAGGCCGAGCCGCGCCCGGTTGCGCTCCAGGAACAGACCGGCCAGCCGCAGGATGTCGGTGCCGCGGTCGCGCAAAGGCGGCACCCGCAGCGGATAGACGCTGAGCCGGTGGTAGACGTCGGCACGGAAGCGTCCCTCCCGCACCTCCGCCGCCAGATCGCGGTTGGTGGCGGCGATCACCCGTACGTTCACGGTGATGTGGCGGTCGGAGCCGACGCGCTGGATCTCGCCGTTCTGCAGCGCCCGCAGCATCTTCGCCTGCGCGGCCAGCGGCATCTCGCCGACCTCGTCGAGGAACAGGGTGCCGCCGTCGGCCAGTTCGAACTTGCCGCGCCGGTCGGTCACCGCACCGGAGAAGGCGCCCCGCACATGGCCGAACAGCTCGCTCTCCACCAGCGCGTCCGGCAGCGCCGCGCAGTTGACATGCACCAGCGGACCGGCCGCACGGCTTGAGCGGGCGTGCAGCCGGCGAGCCACCAGTTCCTTGCCCACCCCGGTTTCGCCCAGCACCAGAACGACGAGGTCGCTCGCCGCCACCGTGTCGATTTCCGTCAGCAGGGCCGCCATCGCCGGGCTGGAGCCGGCCGTGCCGGATTCGAGCTCCGCCGGCGGGTCGTCGATCTCCTTGATCCCCCGGTTGCCGTCATCCGTGAGAGCCGCCCGCCGTTCCACCGCGGCGGCGAGCTCGGAAGCAAGCCGCGCCCAGGCGGCGATAGCCTCCTCCCAGCCGTCGAAGCGTCCTTCGTTCAGCGCATCCAGGGTCAGCATGCCCCATGGACGGCCATCCACGTTCAGCGGCGCCCCGACGCAGTCGTGAACATGCAGGCGCTGCTTAAGATCGGGGATCAGCCCGTCATAGGGGTCGGGAAGTTCGCAATCGGGAGGAAAGCGCAAAGGCCGACCCGTCGTCCCGGCGATCGCCCGCAACCGGGGATGATCGTCCAGCGCGAAACGACGGCCGAGCGTGTCCGGGCTGAGCCCGCGCGTGGCGAGCGGCACCAGCAATGCGTCGGCGGAGCGGCCGTCATGGCGCAGCAGCGCACAGGCATCGCAAGGCAGGTGCCGCGCCATCAGATCCAGCAGCAGCGGCCACAGCCGCACCGGATCGTCCAGCATGCGCAGGAGCGTGCCGGCTTCGTCGAGCGTGATAATTGTTGTCGGAATGACCGCGCCGTTGTCCATCCGACATCATAGCCGGCGTGGTCGCTTTGACAACACCCTTCCCGCACTGCGCGGAAACCCGCCCGGTGGCGCCTTGGCACGGGGTTTGCCAACCGGTTGCGGCATCGTGACGCGCAAAAGGAATGCTCCCCCATGCTGACGCCTGCCCAGATCGCCGTCATCAAGGCCACCGCCCCAGTCGTGGCCGCCCATGCCAGCCGGATCACCGGCACCTTCTATCCGCTGATGTTCGAGCGCTTCCCCGAGGTGCGCGCCGTCTTCAACCAGAGCCACCAGCGTAGCAGCGCCCAGCCGGAGGCGCTGGCCAACGCCATCATCGCCTATGCCTCCAACATCGACCGGCTGGAGGTTCTGGGACCGGCCGTCGAAGGCATCGTGCAGAAGCACGTCTCGCTGAACATCACTCCCGACCAGTACGAGATCGTCGGCGCCTGCCTGATGGAAGCCATCGGCAAGGTCCTGGGCGATGCGGTGACGCCGGAGGTCGCCGATGCCTGGGGCGCTGCCTACTGGCAACTCGCCCATCTGCTGATCGCGGCGGAGGAGAAGGAATATGCCCGCAAGGCGGCGCTGACCGGCGGCTGGCGCGGCGCGCGGCGCTTCCAAATCGTGGAGAAGACACCGGAGAGCGCCGTCATCACCTCCTTCCGGCTGGCGCCGGTGGATGGCGGGCGGGTGATGGATTTCCAGCCCGGTCAGTATCTCGGCCTGCGGCTGACCATCGACGGCGAGACCATCCACCGCAACTACAGCCTGTCGGCTTCGCCCAACGGCCGCGATTACCGCATTTCGGTGAAGCGGGAACCGCAGGGGGTGGTTTCCGGCTTCCTGCATGACCGTGCGCAGATCGGTGACGAGTTCGACGTCTACCCGCCGGCCGGCGAATTCGTGCTGCGCGAGGGGACCGGCCCGCTGCTGCTGATCACCGGCGGCGTCGGCCAGACGCCCGCGCTGCCGCTGGCCGAACAGGCGCTGGCGGCCGGCCGCAAGGTGATCTACGTGCATGCGGCGCTCAACGGCTCGGTCCACGCCTTCCGCGAGCAGATCGACCGTCTGGCCGAACGGCACGACACCCTGAAGCCGGTCTATTGCTATGCCGATCCGCAGCCGGGAGACCGGCCGCACATGGTCGGCCTGCTCGACCAGGAGCGCTTGGGCGGTCTGCTGCCGAAGGATGCGGGGGTTGCCGCCTATGTCGTCGGCCCGAAGCCCTTCATGGCAACGGTGGTGAAGGCGCTGACCGCGCTGGGCGTTCCGGAAACGGCGATCGTCCACGAGTTCTTCGGCCCGCGGGAAGCTCTCGCCTGAACCCTCGCCCGATCGGCGGCACCTGATCGTTGCCTTGCACTTCGGCGGGCCGGCCCTTCCACCTTGGGCCGGCCCGTTCCTGTTTCCGCTTCGCGGATGTCACACCCGCGCTCGGCGGTTTTGAGTAAAACTGTTATATTACCACGAAAGTCCGACCATCCGACAGCTGTTCACCGCTTCAAGCGGCGTGCATGGGCCATCTGCACGCCTATTCGCTGAAATCGTTCTGTGACCACGCCGAATCGCCATCGCACGGCGGCAACGTTCATCCCGGTAGACCGAAATATCGTGGATTCTCCTTATTTATTTCTTGGCGAAATTGGCGCTTTCCTAACCGAGCATCCGTCAAATTATTTTCAAGTGTTCCCTTCCCGTGACATCGCCACCAGCTGTCCGGCGAAGGGGACGGATGCAACGACCAATGCGGCGAGAGCCGGAACGGCCAGCCGCGGAAGAGACATGACCATGCCGGTGCGCCGGCACCAGGGGGGGAAGACGGGATGTCGAACGATAGCCACCGGAACAAGCCCGTGAAGGGCAATGCCTGGTATTCCGGCCTGCGTGGAAAGCTGATGATCGCCATCGGCGTCGTGCTGTCCGGCACGCTGGTGGCCGCGGCCGTGGCGCTGATCGGCTATGCAAACGTACGCACCACCATCGACGCCATCGTGGGCGAGGCGGTGCCGGCGATGACCGAAGGCATGGGCGTGGCGCAGCAGGCCGAACGGCTGGTCGCGCTGGCGCCGGAACTGACCTCCGCCGACAAGACCGCCGCGCGAGAGGCGGTGTCCGCCCGCATCGCCGCGGCGAAGGAGGAGTTCAACGCGCGGCTCGACCGGCTGCGCGCCACCGGTTCCGCCGGTGCCCAGTTGACTGCCATCGAAGACTCCTCGAAGGGGCTGCTCGGCAACCTCGCGCAGCTCGATCAGGCGGCGGCGGATCGGGTCGCGCTTGCGGCGGCGCGGGAGGCGATGCTGCCCAAGGTGATGGCGGCGGAAGCGGAAATCCAGAAATTCACCGCGCCCTGGACCTCCGTCCTGAACAATGAGGAGGAGCAGGCGCGCACGACCCTGGCCGATCCCGAAGCGGAGCCCGCCATCCTGCGCGAGGCCGCGACCGCGCTGAACCGCGTCATGGCCCAGAGGAAGCCGCTGGGCACGGTCACCGCCGAAGCCGCCAACGTCCGCAACATGCTGATGGAGGCGGCGAGCACCCGTGACGACCAGCGGCTTGCGATCATCGAAACGCGCGTCGGCGTGTCGTTGGCCGGTCTCGCGAACGCCGCGCAGGCCTTGCCGGAGCGTCTGGCCGCCGTCGTCACCCAGCAGGCGGAGCTTCTGACCGGCTATGCCGTCGGCGAGGAGTCGATGGTCACCCTGCGCCAGAAGGAGTTGGCGATCGAGGGCTATTTCGGCCAGTTGCTGGAGAGCAACCACGCGCTGGCCGGCACCCTGTCCAAGGGCATCGCCACGCTGGTCGACGCACAGAAGCAGGGCATCTCCGCGGCCAGCGGCGCCACCACCCGCATGCTGGACAACAGCCGCCTGACCCAGATCGCGGTGGCGGTCGCCAGCATCCTGGTGTCGATCCTGGTCGTCTGGCTCTATATCGGCCGCGTCGTCATCCGCCGGATGCTGGCGCTGAAGGCCGGGATGGGCCGCATCGCCGTCGGCGATCTGGATGCGGAGATCGCTCTGCACGGCCATGACGAGATCGCGGAAATGGGGGCGGCGCTGCTCGTCTTCCGCGACACCGCGCGCGAGGTTGAAACGACCCGCGCCGCCGCGGAGGCCGAACGCCAGCGGGCCGCCGGGGAACGCCGCGATGCCATGCTGTCGCTGGCCGACCAGTTCGAGAACGGCGTGAAAATGGTGGTGGAGACGGTGTCCGCGGCCGCGACCCAGATGCACCAGACCGCCGCAGGCATGGTGGCGACCGCCGACGACACCTCCCGCCAGGCCGGCAGCGCCGCCGTGGCGGCGGAAACCGCGTCGGTCAACGTCGACGGTGCGGCATCCGCCGCCCATGAACTGTCGCAGTCGATCAGCGAGATCGCCCGGCAGGTGACGGAATCGGCGACCATCGCCGCCAAGGCAGCGAACGAGGCCGAGCGCACCGACGGCACGATGCGCGAGCTGAACGAGGCGGCCAGCCGGATCGGCGCCGTCCTCGACCTGATCTCGGACATTGCCGGCCAGACCAACCTGCTGGCGCTGAACGCGACGATCGAGGCCGCCCGCGCCGGGGAGGCCGGCAAGGGCTTCGCCGTCGTGGCGCAGGAGGTCAAGCAGCTGGCGAGCCAGACGGCCAAGGCCACCGACCAGATCGCCGGCCAGATCGGCGCCATGCAGCAGGCGACCGGCGAGGCGGTGAACGCCATCCGCAGCATCGGCACGACCATCGGCCGGCTGAACGACATCGCCGCCAGCATCGCCACGGCGGTGGAACAGCAGGGCGCGGCCACCTCGGAAATCGCCCGCAACGTCCAGCAGGCGGCGGGCGGCACCGCCCAGGCCTCGCAGAACATCGGCGACGTCCGCACCGCCGCCGGTCAGACCGGGCAATCCGCGCAGGAGGTCCTGTCGGTGGCCCAGGAGGTTTCGACCCAGACCAGCCACCTTCAACAGCAGATCGACCGCTTCCTGCGTCAGGTGCGGTCGGCCTGACGAGGGGGAGAGGGGGCGCGATCCCGGTTGCGCCCCCACCCTTCGGCGCCTCCCTCACCCCAATCCTTCCCCGCGAGGGGAGAAGGGCTTGGGTTTGCCGATCAGCCCTGGACGACCGTCTGGCGCTGGGTGCCGAGACCTTCGATGCCCAGTTCCACCACGTCGCCGGCCTTCAGGAAGACCTGCGGCTTCCGCCCCATGCCGACGCCCGGCGGCGTGCCGGTGGAGATGATGTCGCCCGGCTGCAGGCTCATGAAACGCGACAGGTAGGACACCAGATAGCGCACGCCGTAGACCATGGTGGCGCTGCTGCCGTCCTGATAGCGGTGGCCGTTGACCTCCAGCCACATCTTCAGCTTCTGCGGATCCTCGATCTCGTCGCGCGTCACCAGCCAGGGACCGGTCGGGCCGAAGCTGTCGCAGCTCTTGCCCTTGGTCCACTGCCCCTGCCGCTCGATCTGGAAGGCGCGCTCGGACACGTCGTTGACGATGCAATAGCCGGCGACATGGTCCATCGCCTCGTCTTCCGAGACGTATTTGGCGGTCTTGCCGATCACGAAGGCCAGTTCGACCTCCCAGTCGGTCTTCTCCGACCCGCGCGGCAGTTCGATGGGATCGTTCGGCCCGACGATGGCGCTGGTCGCCTTCAGGAAGATGATCGGCTCCGGCGGCACCGCCATCCCCGTCTCCGCCGCGTGGTCGGAGAAATTCAGGCCGATGCAGACCATCTTGCCGACGCGGCCGACGCAGGGGCCGAGGCGCGGGTCGCCCTCGACCAGCGGCAGCGTCGCCGGGTCGATCGCCCGCAGGCGGTCCAGCCCATCCGGCAGCAGCACCGCGCCGGCGATGTCGTCCACATGGGCGGACAGATCGCGGATGCGGCCGTCGGCGTCGAGCAATCCCGGCTTTTCCTGGCCCGGCGGGCCGTAGCGCAGCAGCTTCATGAAAACTCTTCCCTGGTAGGAGGTTGGCGTCCGCCGATCCTGACCGGTCGGCGCCGAATGTAAAGGGGGTGAGCGAACGGAATGTAGCGTTACTTCACAGATCGGTCGACAGCACGCCAATCCAGTAGTAAAACTACATCGGGCTCGCAGGCAGCCGGACCGGCCGCCGCACCTCCCCAGGTAGACACCCGCATGCTGGACACGATCGCATCCTCAATCGACAGGCTCCGCCGGGCGGAAGCCGCGGTGGCCCGTACCGTGTTGGCCGCCCCCCATGCCGCCGTGCGTGCCAGCCTGGCCCAGCTCGCGGGCAAGGCCGGTGTCAGCGAACCGACCGTCCTGCGCTTCTGCCGCACCGCCGGCTTCGGCGGCTTCCACGAATTCAAGATCGCACTGGCCCAGCATCTGGCGGCATCCGCCGCACGGGAAGAGGCCGGCGACCGGCCAACCCCGCTGGTGCGTGACCTCTCCCCCAACGACAGCGTCGCCAGTGCGACGGAAAAGGTGCTGAACCGCTCCATCGACGCGCTGGTCCGGCTGCGCAGCCGCCTCGACACCGCGGCGCTGGAGCGCGCGGCCGGCGTGATGGCCGGTGCGCAGCGGGTGCAGATCGTCGGCGTCGGCGCGTCCGGCACCGTGGCGCTCGACGCCCACCACAAACTGTTCCGCCTTCTCCCGCAGGTGACCGCCAGCACCGACGCCCATCTCCAGGCGATGGCCGCGGCGACGCTCGGTCCCGGCGATGCGCTGCTGGCGATCTCCAAGACCGGCACCAGCGACGAGATCTTCGATGTCGCCAACATCGCGCGTGACGGCGGCGCGACGGTCATCGCCATCACCGCATCTGCCACGCCGCTTGCCGAACGGGCCGACATCCGCCTGACCGTCGATGTGGACGAGGACACCGCGGTCCACACCCCGATGGTCTCCCGCCTTGCCCAGCTGGCCCTGATCGATGCGTTGACCGTCGCCATCGGGCTGCAGGCTCTCCCCGGGCTCGACCGCCGCCTTGCCCGCATCAAGGCCGTGCTGGCCGGGCACCACCGCGTGCCGGACCGTCCGGCCTCCGCCGCTCCATCGCTTTCCCCGTCCCCTCAAGAGAATCCCGAGGAATTCTGATGTCCACCACCGCGACCGCTTCCGAGATCCTGGACCAGCTCGTCGCCCACGGCGTCGTTCCGGTCATCCGCAACAGCTCCGCCGATCTGGCGCGCACCGCCGTCGGCTGGCTGCGCGAGGCCGGCTACGGCACCTTCGAGATCACCATGACCACCCCTGGCGCCGTCGGCCTGATCGAAGAGCTGTCGGCGGAGGGCGGCGCCCTGATCGGCGCCGGCACCGTGCTGACCCCGGCGGCCGTCGCCGACGTGGTGAAGGCCGGCGCCAAGTATGTCGTGTCCCCCTGCGTGGTGCCGAAGGTGGCCGCCGCCTGCCGCGACCATGGCGTGGCCTGCCTGATGGGCGCCCTGACCCCGACCGAGGTGCATGCCGCCATCTCCGCCGGTGCCGACGCCATCAAGATCTTCCCGGCCTCCACCGTCGGCCCGGCGCACATCAAGGCGCTGAAGTCGGTCTTCCCCGGCGTCCGCTTCGTTCCCACCGGCGGCATCGACGCCACCACCGTGGCCTCCTATGTCGCGGCCGGCGTGGCCTGCGTCGGCGCCGGCGGCAAGCTGGTCGACGAGGGGTTGGTCAAGAACGGTGACCGCGAGGCCATCCTGGCTGCCGGCCGCCAGCTGATGGAAGCCTATCGGGCCGCCAAGAGCGCCTGACGCCCACTGGGAAAATCCTTCCGCCCGGCGGGGAAAAACTGCCGGGCGGCAGGGTCGGCACGTTCGAACTCCCCTTATTGCCAATGACTTGCGTCTGGCCTGCATCCTGCAAAGCCCCCGCCGGCATTCCTTCCGGGGATGCGGAACGAGGGAGAGAACGCCATGGTCAGCCTGTCCAGCTACGCCGATATCGGCGGCATGGCCCAGAGCCTGCAGCAGTCGATCGATGCCGCGGTCAAGCGCGTGCAGCAGCAGGCGGCCGGCAATGGCGGCGCGACCGGCAAGGTCCAGGAATACGAGCAGACCGTGAACAAGTCGGCGCTGAACGCCGCGCCCTTCGCGACCAACATCGGCACGCTGGTGAAGGACACCAGCAGGCTGAACGTCTTCAGCTCCCTGGCTGCCAACGATCCCGCCGATTTCTACAAATTCACCGTCACCACTTCCGGCGCTCCGACGCTGGGGACGGTGGGGGATGCCGGGGTGCGGCTGCAGCTGATGGACCGCGGCGGCAAGGTCATCGCCGACAGCAACAAGGATGCCGGCACCACGTATGATGCCTTCCAGAAGCTGAAATCCGGCCAGCTCACCCTGGACAAGGGCGATTACACGCTGCGCATCGCCCGCGAGAAGGACATTCCGATCAAGGAGGCCAAGAATTACGGCGTCCAACTGCGCATGGGCGACTACAGCAAGGACTATGACACCATCGCCAAGCAGCCGGCCAAGGGCGACAACCCCTTCGGCAACAACACCAAGCTGCAGGGGCTGGCCGCCATCCTGGGCGCCGGCAGCACCTCCCTCAATCCGGCCTCGATGATACTGGGGGGAACCGCCGGCAGCTATGGGGGGCGCGGGTCGCTGCTGAACGCGCTGCTGTAAGGACGCGGCCGTCCTGCCGCTGCCTTCGCAGGACCGGGCCTGCAGGCGATATCACACCAGCCGGTCGCGCCCCGATTCCTTGACCAGCAGGACCGCCTGGGTACGGCTGCCGACGCCGAGCGCCTTCAGCACGCCGGTGACGTGGGTCTTCACCGTGGACAGGTTCAGTCCCAGCCTTTCGCCGATCTCCTGATTCGACAGGCCCTGTGCCAACAGGTCGAGAACCTCCAGCTGGCGGCGGGTCAGGCCGTCGAACACGCTGGGCGCGCCGCCCCGCGCAGGCGCAGCCCCCGCCGCCGCGGGCGCTCCCGGCATGCCCAGAACCGGCGGCACATAGGATCCGCCGGCCATCACCAGCCGCAGGATGTTGACCACCAGCACGTCGTCGGTCGATTTCGGGATGAAGGCGCGCACGCCGCGCGACAGCACCGCGCGCATCTCGTCCGGCGAGTCGATCATGGAGAAGACGGCGACGGGGACCGGCGCCACCCGCTTCACCAGCGCCTCGACATCGTCCAGCCCGCCCAGGCCGGGCATGCGCAAATCCATCACGATCAGATCGAATGCGGTGCCGCCCTCGAGCGTCGACGCGTCGAGGATGGCGTTCAACTGGCTGAAGCTGGTCGCGGCCACCACGGTGGCCTGTTCGTCCAGTTCACCCACCAGATGGGTCAAGCCGCTGCGGACGATGGAATGATCGTCGGCGATCAGAACCTGCATGTAACGTCTCGGACCGAAGCTGCCTCGCGTGCAGCACCGTCATACGCTTACGCAACGGCCGGCGCTACCTCCTTTGCACGTACAGGCACGGCAATGCGGTGAGGAACCGTAAAGAAAAACGCGGAGGAGGTCATCCGCCACCTCCCCCGCGTGCAGGTCCGCGCCGGGAGCCGGGTCGCCGGCCCCGATCCGGTTCCCCCGATCAGGAGACCTTGATGATGATCTGGGCGCGGCGGTTCGACGGGTCGCGCACGTTCGGACCGGTGGGAACCAGCAACTGGTTCTCGCCCACGCCTTCGATCGAGATGATGTTGGCCGGCGTGCCGAGCCCAATCAGCGCCTGACGCACCGCCTCGGCCCGGCGAACCGAAAGCCGCTGGTTGTAGGCCGGCGAACCCGAGGTGTCGGTGTGGCCGATCACCTGGATGTGGACGGCGCGGGAACGGCGGGCCGCCTCGGCGGCTTCGGCGATGATGCTCTCGGCATTCTGCGTGATCGTCGCCTTGTCCCAATCGAAGAACACCTGATACTCGTTCTGCGGCTGGGGGGCTGCCGGCGGGGCGGCGGGTGCGGGCACCGCGACCGGCGTGGGAGGCGGCGGCCCGCCGAAGGTATAGCGCAGGCCGGCCAGGATGGTGTGGTTGCGGTATTCGCCCTTCGAAGTCACCGGACCCAGTTCGAATTTCGGATCGACGGTGGCGAAATAGCGGTAGTCCAGCGTCAGCGCCACATTGTCGTTGATGGCATACGACGCGCCGATGATGCCCTGATAGGCGAAGACCCAGTCACGGTCGCTGACGCCGTTCAGCGTCTGCTTGACCCCGGCGATACCGGCCCCGGCGCCGATATAGGGCGTGACCGGCAGGCCGATGTCGAAGTCGTAGAGCAGGTTGCCCATGAAGGCGTAGGAGCTGATCTTGCCGCCCAGGCCGTTCAGGGCGGGGGTGGCGCTGCTGGTGCTGTCGACGCCGTTGCGCCAACGCCAGGCGGCCTCCAGTTCAGCGCGCAGCCCCATCGCGGTGGCGTAGCCGACGGAAATGTCGCCGATGCCGCCGATCTTGAACTTCTCCTTCAAACCTAGGCCCACAGTCGGATAGCTGCTGATGTCGGCATCCTGGGTCCAGTTCACGCCGGCCCCCGCGCCGACGTAGAAGCCTTCCGGCGCGGCGAATGCAGCGGTCGGAAGGGCCAGGGAAGGAACGGCGACGGCCAGTGCCGTGCCCAACAAAATCCCACGCATCGTCATGTTCTTGTTCCCATGGTTGACGGCGTTGGCGGATCGGGACAACCCGGCCTGCGGCGAAATACGTGACAGAACGGGCTCCGGCCCCGACTATGGAATCGGCGCGCGCGGCTTCCAATCCCGCCCACGCACGGCCGTTTTTTCTGTTGCAGTTTTGCCGCAGCGATGTTGCTGGCATTTCCTTCCGTTATAACAATGACTTGGATACTAGACCCGATGCTTCCTACCCCGGACGATGCGATCGATTACCTCCTCTGCACCACCCCGGATCCCGGCGGCTGGCAAGAGGTGGCGCCGGGCGTGTTGTGGATACGGCTGTCCTTGCCCTTTCAACTCGACCACATCAACACCTGGGCGCTGGACGGCGGTGCGGACGGCTGGACTCTGATCGATTGCGGATTGGGCGACAAACATACCTTGGCGCTGTGGGAGGGGTTGCTGCGCGGCGCGCTCGGCGGCCGGCCGGTGGAGCGGGTGGTCGCCACCCATTTCCATCCCGACCACATTGGCGCCGCCAATTGGCTGGTGGAGCGGACCGGTGCGGCCTTCGCCACCTCGCTGACCGAATGGCTGTTCGCCCGCATGCTGTCGGCCGGCAACGATGCCGCCGCCGATGCCGCGGTGGAGCGTTTCTACCGCCGCTGCGGTCTGGCGCCGGAGACGCTCGATGCCGTGCTTGCCCGCAGGGGCGCCTACAGCCGCGGCGTCCCCGCCGTGCCGGCGACGCTGACCCGCCTGCGTGCCGGCGACAGGCTGCCGGTGGGCGGCCGTCTGTGGACCGTGATCGGCGGCAGCGGCCATACGGCCGAACCGGTCAGCCTCTTCCGCCCGGCCGGGGGCGATGACAATGGCAACGGCCCCGCCCTGCTGATCTCCGGCGACCAGATTCTGCCGCGGATCAGCCCGAACATCAGCGTCTGGCCGACCGAACCCGACGCCGACCCCCTCGCCGACTATCTCGCCAGCCTGAAGGATTGGGCCGCGCTGCCGTCCGACACGCTGGTCCTGCCCTCACACGGCCGCCCCTTCCGCGGCCTGCACCGGCGCGCCGACGATCTGGCCCTCCATCATGCCGAACGGCTGGCCGAGATCGAATCGCTCTGCGCGTCGCCCCGCACGGCGGCGGAGGTGACGCAGGCGCTGTTCCCGCGGCCGCTCGACCCGCACCAGACCGTTTTCGCAGTGGGCGAAGCCGTGGCGCATCTCAACCATCTGATCCGCATGGGGCCGCTGGAGCGGGTGTCCGGCGGCAGGGCGGGCGGGCCTGACATCGACCTTTACCGGCGGCATACCGCCGGCTAGCCCCGATGCCCCGAGGCGCTTGCCGGACGGAGCGCTACTCGGTGACGAGCTCGAACTGCTGGGGATCGAGCAGGGTCGACACCGACAGGGTCTTCAGCGTCTTCGGATCATCGGTCCGCTTCATCTGGGCATGCTGGGTACCCATGCCGTCCTTGCGGATGGCGAGCACTTCCCAATAGCCGCCGCTGGGGGACAGCTTGCGATAAATCTGTCCCTCGATCACCTCGCGCTTTCTGCGCATTGACGTTCTCCAAAACCCATCCCATACCTGCTGCCGTCACGGCAGCTGCGAAGGGCGCCATTGAACCACAAAACACCCCGGTCGTGGCGAGTGTCCGTTCGGTGACAGTTCTTCGATGCCGCATGGGCGTTGTTGCGGCGCAGCACGTCCGGGGCACCCCCGATGACCCTTTGTCGCAGTGCAGCTTCAAGCTGGAACATTGGTCCCGCTTGTGGGTTCATAGGGGTCATGAACACCGATCTCGACGTGCTTGTCTTCGCGACCCGCCTGGTTGATGAACTGGGTGAAACCGCGATTCGAATGAGCCGCGTTCGTCTTGTCGAACTCACGGCCGCCAACCACACCCGTGCCGCCGCCTTTTGGCGGGAGGTGATGAGGACCTCCGAACGACTGCTGAGCGAGCGGTCGGGGCGCCGGATCGCATCCGGCCTTTCGTCACCAGAGATTGCTGCGGCGCAACCGTCCATGGTCCAGTCGGTCGCTTATGTTCCCCGACCTATTCCCTGACCCGGCGGCAAGGCGGGTCGAATGAAAAAAGGGCCGGCACATCTGTGCCGGCCCTCCTTTTTCACGGAACGCGGAAGCGTTTCGCTTACTTCACTTCGGCGTACTGGCCGTTCTGCCACTTGTACCAGACATAGGCCGGGCTGGTGACGTCGCCCTTGGCGTCGAAGCCCAGCTTGCCGATGACGGTGTCGTAGTTGCCCTTGCGCATGACTTCGGCAACCTTGGCAGCGTCGGTCGACTTCGCTTCGTTGGCGGCATTCGCCCAGATCTGGAGCGCGGCGTAGGTGTAAAGGGTGTAGCCTTCCGGCTCGTAGCCCGCCTTGCGGAACTTCTCCACGACGGCCTTGGCGTCCGGCTTCTCGCGCGGATCCGGGCCGAAGGTCATCATGGTGTTCTCGCCGGCGTCGCCGGTGATGGCCCAGTACTCGTTGGTCACCAGCGCGTCACCCGACACGATGATGGCCTTCAGACCCTGGTCCTTCATCTGGCGGGCGATCAGGCCGGCTTCGGTGTGGTAGCCACCGATGTAGACGGCGTCGACGTTCGCCTGCTTCAGCTTGGACACCAGGGCGGAATAGTCCTTCTCACCGGCCGTGTAGGCTTCGTAGATGGTTTCCTTCTGGCCGCCGGCGTTCAGCGCCTTCTGCGTCTCGTCGGCCAGACCCTTGCCGTAGGCCGACTTGTCGTGAAGGATGGCGACGTTCTTGCCCTTGTAAGTGTCCAGCAGATACTTGCCGGCAATCAGGCCCTGCTGGTCGTCACGGCCGCAGACGCGGAAGACGTTCTTCAGGCCCTGCTCGGTCAGCTTCGGGTTGGTCGAAGCCGGAGAGATCTGCAGGATGCCTTCCTCGGCGTAGACCTGGCTGGCCGGGATCGACGAACCCGAGCAGAAGTGGCCGGCCACGAACTTCACACCGGCCTTGGCCAGCTGGTTGGCGACGGCGACGGCCTGCTTGGGATCGCAGGCGTCGTCGCCGACTTCCAGCTTCAGCTTCTGGCCCAGGACACCGCCGGCGGCGTTGATGTCCGCGACGGCCTGCTCCATGCCCTTCTTCATCTGCTCGCCGAAAGTGGCGTACTGGCCTGTGATCGGGCCGGCGGTGGCCACCGCGATGTCGGCCTTGGCGGCCGTGGCGGAGAGCGCGGTCGCCGCGATCGCGGCGAGAAGGGACAGCTTGAATTTCATGGGTGTGCTTCCCTGTTCTGTGAATGGTCCCTGTTGCAACATACCCCCGGCCCTTGCGGGCCTTGCCGCCGGGTCCCCTCCGGCGGATTCCAGATTACCATACCCCAAGTGGTGCGGTATGCGACAGTTTCGCTGGCACCAATCAGCTGTACGGCCTATCCTGAATGACTTATTCGTCGGTGGCGGCGCCCGTTTTCTCCCGCCATGCGAATGGTCCGGCGCGCTCGTAGAGCCAGGGATACTGGTTGACCATGCGGCGGGCGGTGGCGATGCGGTGGGCGGTCAGGGTGATCAGCGCGATCACCGCGGTGTGGACGGCGAAGCCCCACAGCGACAGCAGCTGCTCGCCGAACAGGCCCCAGGCCAGGAAGCGGTCGCCCACCCCCAGCAGGAGCGAATAGGCCAGCACGCTCGACACCGGCTTCCACCCCTCCGCCAGGGTCTGGCCGGTCAGCACGCCGCAGCCGCCGAACACCAGAACCGTCAGGAACACGAACACCGGAACCGACGAGCCCAGGATCGTCTCCATCTCAGTGGCCCCCTTCCAGATAGGCCGCGCGGACCTCCGGGTCGGCCAGAAGCTGCGCCCCCGTCCCCGTCATCGTGATCTTCCCCGTCACCATCACATAGGCCCGGTGCGCCAGCTTCAGCGCGTGGAACGCGTTCTGCTCCACCATGAACACCGTCATCTTCTGTTCCCGGTTGATCTCCTGGATCACCTGGAAGATCTGCTTCACGATCAGCGGCGCCAGACCCAGGCTCGGCTCGTCCAGCAGCAGAAGACGCGGCTGGCTCATCAGCGCGCGGCCGATCGCCAGCATCTGCTGCTCGCCGCCCGACATCGTGCCGGCGCGCTGGTTGATGCGCTCCTTCAGCCGCGGGAACAGCGTCAGCACCCGCTCCAGCTCGCGCTCGAAGCTGCCGGGCTGGGCGACGATCGAGCCCATCTGCAGGTTCTCCAGCACCGTCATCCGCGGGAAGATGCGCCGGCCCTCCGGGCTCTGCGCGATGCCGCGCCGCACGATCTCGTGGGTCGGCAGGTCGGTGATGTCCTCGCCCTCGAAGAACACCCGGCCCTGGCGCGCCCGCGGGCTGCCGCAGATCGTCATCAGCAGCGTCGACTTGCCCGCGCCGTTGGCGCCGATCAGCGAGACGATCTCGCCGGACCCGATCTCGATGTCGATGCCCTTCAGCGCCTCGATGGCGCCGTAGAAGGTGTGGACGCCCGATACCTTCAGCATGGCTCAGGCCCCCTTCTGCGCTTCTTGCGGCATGTTCAGGTCGGCCGCCACCTCCGGCGGCAGCGCCTCGTCCTCGTCCTCGCCCAGATAGGCGCGGATCACCGCCGGGTCGTTCTTCACATGCTCCGGATCGCCGTCGGAAATCTTCCGGCCATAGTCCAGCACCACCACATGGTCGGAAATGCGCATCACCACGCTCATGTCATGCTCGATCAGCAGCACGCCCGTGCGGTGCCCCTGCGGGGTCTGGACGTCGCGGATGAAGGTCAGGATCTCGGCCAGCTCCGCCGACTCGCGCGGGTTCAGCCCGGCCGCCGGCTCGTCCAGGCAGAGCAGGACCGGCTCCGAGCACATCGCCCGCGCGATCTCCAGGCGGCGCTGGGCGCCATAGGGCAGGTTGCCGGCCTCCCAGTCGGCGAACTCGGTCAGACGCACCCGGTCCAGCCAGTATTTCGCCAGCTCCACCGCATCGTGCTCGGCCTTGCGGTAGCTGGGCAAGCCCAGCAGCCCGGCGATGGCGAATTTGGAGGCGCGCATCAGCTTGTTGTGCTGGGCGACGATCAGGTTCTCCAGAACGCTCATGCCGCTGAACAGCCGGATGTTCTGGAAGGTGCGCGCCACCCCGGCCAGCTGGGCGATGCGGTAGCCCGGCATCCGCTCCAGCAGGAACTCCCGGCCCTCCGGGTGGCGCAGCGTCAGCCGGCCCACGGTGGGGGTGTAGAAGCCGGTGACGCAGTTGAACAGCGTGGTCTTGCCGGCGCCGTTCGGGCCGATCAGCGCGGTGATCTCGCCGGCCCGCGCCTCGAACGACACGTCGTTGTTCGCCACCAGACCGCCGAAGCGCATGGTCAGGTGTTCGACGGTGAGCAGGGGCTTTTCACTCATGACGGCGCTCATTTCGCGGCTCCCGTCGCGGCGGGGGGCTTGTT
The DNA here is from genome assembly GCF_003233655.1 of Azospirillum ramasamyi. NCBI lineage: Bacteria > Pseudomonadati > Pseudomonadota > Alphaproteobacteria > Rhodospirillales > Azospirillaceae > Azospirillum > Azospirillum ramasamyi. The sequence goes on along the minus strand of NZ_CP029834.1, from coordinate 209,215 downwards.
GCCGCCATGGGAGCCGCCATGCAGGAGGATGGTCGGGTCGCGGTGGGCCAGCAGGCCGCGCGGACGCCACAGCATGATCAGCACCATGCCGCCGCCGAAGGCCAGCATGCGGTAGTCGGCCAGCTCGCGGAACGCCTCGGGCAGGCCGATCACCAGCAGCGTGGCGACCACCACGCCGATCTGGCTGCCCATGCCGCCCAGCACCACGATGGCCAGGATGATCGCCGACTCGATGAAGGTGAAGCTCTCCGGGCTGATGAAGCCCTGGCGCGTGGCGAAGAAGGAGCCGGCGAAGCCGCCGAACATCGCGGCGATGGCGAAGGCCGCCAGCTTCATGTTGGTGCGGTTGATGCCGAGCGAGGCGCAGGCGATGTCGTCCTCGCGCAGGGCCTCCCACGCCCGGCCCAGCGGCAGCTTGCGCACCCTCAGCGTGAACAGGTTCACCACCAGCGCCAGGGCCAGGATGAGGTAGTAGAGGAAGATGATGCGGTGCAGCGGCGAGAATTCCAGCCCGAACATCTCGTGGAAGGCGGCCATGCCGTCGGCCGGGCTGCGCGAGAAGTCGGCGATGCCGAAGAAGCTCGGCCGCGGAATGCCGGAGATGCCGTTGGGCCCGCCGGTGAACTGGTACCAGTTGACCAGGATGATGCGGATGATCTCGCCGAAGCCCAGGGTGACGATGGCGAAATAGTCGCCGCGCAGCCGCAGAACCGGGAAGCCGAGCAGCACGCCGGAGATGGCGGCGAGCAGGCCGGCCAGCGGCAGGCAGACCCAGAAGCTGAGGCCGAAGTAATGGGCCAGCAGGGCGTAGGAATAGGCGCCGACGGCGTAGAAGGCGACATAGCCGAGGTCGAGCAGGCCGGCCAGCCCGACGACGATGTTCAGGCCCCAGCCCAGCATGATGTAGGTCAGCAGCAGGATGCCGATGTCCAGGATCATGCGGTCGGCCATCGGGGTCAGCGGCAGGACGGCGGCGAAGGCGACGGCGACCGGGCCGATGTAGCGGCTGGCGTGCTGCACCTTGGCGGCGATGCGGTCCATGCGCTTGTCGCGGTCGGCCTGCGACAGCTTGGAGCGGCCGGTGGCCACCGTCAGCGCGGCGCGGATGGCGATGACGCCGCCGCCCAGCACCAGCACCAGGCGCAGCACCTGGGTCGGCATCGGCAGCAGCAGCCCGACGCCGGCGCAAACCAGCGCCAGGATCAGCACCGGCAGCGCCAGGCCATGGCGGATCAGCCCGAGCCCGAGGCGGCCGAGGAAGACCAGGACGATGGAGGCGACGACCTCCTCCGGCCGGGCTTCGATGCCCAGCCCGGTGGGGCGGTCCACCGTGCGCAGGCCGACCAGCGGCACGGTCAGCAGCAGGGCGACGAAGGCGGCGAGCCCGGCCTCCCTGACGGCGGCGGCCCAGTCGACGCCGCGCGCCTTGCCGCCCGCGGCGGCGGACGGGACGGTGTTGGAGTGCAGGGTCATGGCGCTTACACCTTCTCGATCTCGGGCCGGCCGAGCAGGCCGGTGGGCCGGAAGATCAGGACGAGGACGAGGATGGAGAAGGTTGCGACGTCCTTCCATTCGGAGCCGACATAGCCGGACCAGAAGGCCTCGATCAGGCCGATGACCACGCCGCCGAGCATGGCGCCGGGCAGCGAGCCGACGCCGCCGAGCACGGCGGCGGTGAAGCTTTTCACCCCGGCGAGGAAGCCGATGTAGAAGTCGATGACGCCGTAGATCAGCAGCACCATCATGCCGGCGACGGCGGCGAGCGCGGCGCCCATGACGAAGGTCAGCGAGATGACGCGGTCGACGTTGACGCCGAGCAGCCCGGCCATCTTCTTGTCCTGCTCGCAGGCGCGCTGGGCGCGTCCCAGCGAGGTGCGGTTGATCAGCATGGTGAAGCCGACCATGAGGACCAGGGTGATGACGATGGTGGCCAGGCGCACGTAGCTGACGGAGACGGCGCCGTCCATCAGGGTGAGGTTGCCGGGCAGGATGGGCTGCAGCGGCTTGGAGCGGGCGCCCTGGAGGAGCTGGATGTAGTTCTGCAGGAAGATCGACATGCCGATGGCGGAGATCAGCGGCGCCAGCCGGGGCGAGGAGCGCAGGGGCCGGTAGGCGATGCGCTCGACCGTCCAGCCGTAGACGCTGGTGAACAGCATGGAGGCGAGCAGCATGACCAGCAGGGCCAGAGGCACCCAGGTGATACCGAGCGCGCCGATGGCCAGGAAGGTGATCAGCGCCACGAAGGAGCCGATCATGTAAATCTCGCCATGCGCGAAGTTGATCATCCCGATGATGCCGTACACCATCGTGTAGCCGATCGCGATCAGGCCGTAAATCGCCCCAAGCGACAAGCCGTTGATCAATTGTTGTAGAAAATAATCCATGTCCTCACCCCACCTTCAGCACGGCGCAAAGGCAGGGTGCGGCGGCACGGGCACATTCGGCACACCGGTCACGCAACAGCAGCCCCCTGTCTGGTGCAGCCCGTCCATTCACCAAACGGAATGCCGTAACAGCCGGAGTTCCGTCTACTGGACTGACGGACCATGATTTTTCCTATTTGGAGGATGCAGTTCCGACACGGCCGGGCCGTTCGGCGAGAGTTCCTCCTGACCTTTTCGGTAGTACCAGCCTGACGGATTTTTGCAAGACAGATTTGTGCTGTCCGCATGAGTCGTTCGCGGCGGGCATCGTTCGGGAGAGGTGGAAAAACGCAAAACGCCCCGCCGGCGGTTGCCGTGCGGGGCGTTGCGAATGCGCGTCCGGAAACCGGACGTTGCAGCGTCAGCGGGCGGCGACGGACTGCTTGGCCGGGACGGCGGCGACCTTCGGCTTCGGCTTGGCCGGAGGCTTCGCCTTGGCGGCGGCCTTCGGAGCCGGCGTGGCCTGGGCGACGGCGAAGACCGGATCCGGCCCGCTGACCACCTTCACGTCGCAGAGCGGGCGGCTGGCCAGATGCATCAGGCCCGCGTTCTTCTCGTCCGAGGTCAGGGTGCGCAGGTCGTCGGGGGTCAGATCCTTGGCGACCGCCGACCGTTCGACGAAGTTGGCGCAGTATTGCGGGATGCCGATGGTCGCGGCCCGGCGGCTGATCTCGTTCGCCAATTCCGTGCGGAACATGTCGAACTGGCGGGTGGCGTTGCCGCCGCTGCCGGAGCGCTTGTAATAGCTGATCAGCGACGCTTCCGAATTGGACAGCAGGGCACGGTTCTTGACCGAGAAGTCCTTGTAGATGTCGAACGGCTTCTTGTCCGGCACCACGGTGCGGCAGGTCAGCCCGACCACCATCATCTCGGTGTGCAGGCGCATCATCTGCTCGGCCGCATGTTCGGTCCGATTGTAGCAGGCGGGCGCGGCCGGGACGCTGGCCTTGGTCGGGCGCGCCTTCGCGGCGGCCGTCTTCGCAGCCTCCTTGGCGGTGGCGGCGCTGGCGGGCGCGACAGGCAGGGCGAGCAGCGCGCCGAGGACGGCGGCGCCGGTCAGGGCTTTCAGGGAGAGGCGAAGGGCAGCGCGCTGGCGACTCATCAGGGGCTCCGTTGGCGCGGTACGGTAGGAGGGGCTGGGGCGGGATCGGCGACCGCCCGACAGTCGGCGACCTTCTACCCGAACGCCGTGGCCGGTCAATGGTATTTGCCGGCCGCTTGCGTTTTGTCCCACGACCGCGGCGGAGTCGACACGCCGAGTCGCGGTAGCGACCTATACCTTCGGCGACTGTCCTTTTTGGCAGTTTCCATCGCTGGACGCCGCGGCGGCGGCGACGCTATGGATGATCATTCCATCGCAAGACAGGTCACGCGGCATGGCAGCCACCGGATTGAAATCAGCCGGAACCGGGTTGGACGGCTCCGGGTCGAGCGGATCGGATTTTGCGGGCGGGCGCCGCATCGGCATCGATCTGGGCGGCACGAAGACGGAGGGCATCCTGCTCGACCGTCAGGGAAACGAACTGGCCCGCCACCGGGTGCCTACGCCCAAAGGCGATTATGAGGGGACGGTCGCGACGATCCGCGATCTGGTCGCGAGGCTGGAGGGAGAAATCCCCGCCGGAGGCAAGGCGACGGTCGGGCTGGGCATTCCGGGCGCCATTTCCCCGGCCTCCGGGCTGGTCAAGAACGCCAATTCCACCTGGCTGATCGGGAAGGACTTCACCCGCGATCTCGTCCAGGCGCTCGGCCGGCCGGTGCGGATCGAGAACGACGCCAACTGCCTGGCGGTGTCGGAGGCGACCGACGGCGCCGGGGCCGGCTGCGGCGTGGTGTTCGCGGCGATCCTCGGCACCGGCTGCGGCGCCGGCATCGTCGTGCATGGCCGGCCGCTCGGCGGGCGCAACGCCATCGCCGGCGAGTGGGGACACAACCCCCTGCCCTGGCCGACCGACGCCGAACGGCCGGGACCCGCCTGCTACTGCGGCAAGCACGGCTGCCTGGAGACCTTCGTTTCCGGGCCCGCGGTGGCGGCGGACCATCTGGCGGCCACCGGCGAGGCGCTGGACGCCGCAATGATCCTCTCGCACGCCGACAGCGACCGCGGATGCGCCGCGACGGCGGACCGGCTGGTCGGCCGGCTGGCCCGCGGGCTGGCGGCGGTGGCCAACCTGCTGGACCCGGACGTCATCGTGCTGGGCGGCGGCCTGTCGAACGCGGGACTGCTCTATGACCGGCTGCCGGCGGCGATGGAGCCCTGGGCCTTCTCCGACCGGCTGGACACGCCTGTTCGCCGCGCCCGCCATGGGGATTCCAGTGGCGTGCGCGGCGCTGCGTGGCTGTGGCGGCCGGGCGAGATGCCGGGCGCGGATTACTGAGGCTGGGCCGTCCGCGGGGTGGGCGGGGCGTCGGCGCTGCGCGGCGGGGCCATCATCCGCCGGGCGGCGGCGGGATCGACCGGCGGCGGCGTCAGCGAATGGGTGGTTGAATAGTGGCGGTTCGTCCGCCTCACGTCGGTGCCGTAGCGGGTCATGCCGGCGCGATGCTCACCCGACCGCGTGGCGCCCCAATGGGACGGCGCCGGGCCGGGGAGCGGCTGCGCCTGATCCATGTTGCGCATATAGGGACCGGTCGGCACCATCTGGTCGTACACCCAGGGCGCATATTCCTGCTTCTGGGCGTTGGCCGGCAGCGACAGCGCCGCCATCCCCAGGAGGGACACGGCAGCGACGGCGGCAGTCTTGACGACAGCGGTCCTGGCGGCTCTGGCAGCGGATGCAACGCGGGTCATCGAACAGGCACCTTTCGTCCGGAAAACGGATCTGAAGATGCAGTCGAGCGGAAAGCGCCCGCGCCGTCCAATGCGGAGGCGCGTTACCCATCCCGGCGGCGCCCTCCCCAAGCGGGGAGGCCTTCTGCCCTTATGGCGCAGGCAGGCGGTAGAGGGTGAGGTGCAGGCGCTTGCCCGTGTTGTAGTTGAATCCGTCCAGTTCCGCCAGCGGCAGCGGCGTGGCGGTGCCCAGGCTGTCGAGGAAGGCTGCGGCCTCCCGGTCCTCCACCAGGGCCAGACCGCAGGCGCGGTCCGACAGCAGATGCGCCGCCGCACCGGCGCCATGGACCAGCTTGGTCGGCGTGCCCAGCAGGAAGACGAGGCTCGGTTCCGAATAGCCGGCGGAGGCGACGACGCTGTCCGCGCAGGGCTGGACCTGCGCCACCGCGCGGGCGGCCTGCCGGCTGACCCAGACGCCGTCGATGCCCGGAAGCACCGCGGTGTAGGTCCCCACATAGAGCAGGGCGGCAGCCGCCACCCCGGCCGCGAGGCCCATCTGGCGCCTTGCGCCAAGCAACAGATGAATGGCGAGCGCGAAAAGCCCGCCCACCGCCGGCACCAGCGACACCGCGATCGGGTCGATCCGCTGGCCGACCAGCCAGGGGATCACCGCGACCGCCAGGGTCAGTGCCCCGAAGCCGATGACGCCGAGCGCCACGGCGGCGGCCGTCAGCCAGCGGCGCGGCCGTTCGCGGCTGCGGTCGAAACTGTCGAGCAGCGCCGCCGCGGCCAGCCCGGCGATGGCCGGGAAAACCGGCAGAGTGTAGTGCAGCAGCTTGGTCGGCACCGCCTCGAACACCAGCCAGCTCGGGACGATCCAGGCGATGCAGAAGCGCACGGCGTCCAGCCGGCGGCGCGCCCAGATCCAGGGAAGCGCCAGCAGGGCGAGGAACGACCAGGGGGCGAAGGTGACCCAGAAGGTACCGAGATAATAGCCGGGCGGCAGCCCCTTGCCCTCCTGCCCGCCGGATACCTTGCCCAGCATGTCGTGGCCGACGGATTCGGCGAAGAAGGCGCCATTGCTCTTGATGGCGATGGCGATCAGCCACGGCGCGGCGATGGCGGCGACGATGCCGAGCCCCGCCAGCGGCTTCAGACGCTTCAGCCAGCCGGCCTCGCGGTCCCACAGCGCGAGCACCAGCGCCGTGCTGCCCGACACCAGCAGGACCAGCGGCCCCTTGACGAGAACGCCAACGCCGGCGGCGATCCAGAACACCAGCGGCGCGGTCCAGGCCGCCCGCCCGGCGGGAGCCGGATCGCGCCGCGTGAGGTAGAGATGCGCCAGCACCGCCTGTCCGATCACCACGGTGGCGAGCAGGACGGCGTCCGTCTTGGCCATCCGGGCTTCGACCCCCAGCACGACGCAGGACGCCATCATCAGCCCGGCGATGAAGCCGGCCGGACCGCCGAACAGCCGCGCCGCCGTCCAGGCGCTGCCGAGCACCGCGAGGATCGCGCCCAGGAAGGACGGGATGCGATAGGTCCAGATCAGCTTTTCGCCGCCCACCGGAACGCCGCGCACCGCATCGGCCAGCGTGGTCGCCGCGGTCTGCAGCCAATAGATGCCGACCGGCTTCTTGTAGCGCGCCTCGTCCTGGAAGCGGATGTCGATGAAATTGCCGCTGTCCAGCATCTGGGACGACGCCTGGGCGAAGCGCGCCTCGTCCCGGTCGAAGGGCGGCAGCACCGTGAAGCCCGGCAGGAAAAGCGCGGCGGCGATCAGCGCCAGCAGCGCATAGGCCCAGATCGGCAGGGCGGCGCGCGGCAGGGTGGATGTGGTCACGATTTGCTCGGCACCGCGTCGCCGTCGGCCAGCGACTTCTTGTGGGTCCAGACGAAATAGACGTTGCGGGCGTAGATCACCAGACCCATCCCCTGCCCCAACATGAAGACCGGGTCGAAGCGGTAGAAGGCATAGGCGAACAGCATCAGGCCGCCGCCCAGCGAGAAGTACCAGAACAGCTCCGGCACCACGCTGCGCCGCGCCTTCTCGCTGGCGATCCACTGGACGATGAAGCGCATGGTGAACATCAGCTGGGCGAAGAAGCCGATGCCGACCCAGATCAGGTCGGTCGTGCTCTGTTCGTGGAACCAGGCCGCAGCGCGCTCTAGCATTGTGAAAATCCTGTCCCGGAAGGGTCTTGTGGTCGCAGCGAAGGTCGGTCAGAGGCGTTCGGAGACGGGCGACAGCTTCGTCCGCCGCTTCAGCCAGTAAACGCCCAGCAGATCGACCACGCCGATCAGCCCGCGCCGCCAGTTGTTGTATTTTGACACGCCGCGTTCGCGCGGGCGATGGTTTACCGGCACATAGGCGACCGGATGGCCGTGGGCGCGGAACAGGGCCGGCAGGAAGCGGTGCATCGCCCCGAAGAACGGCAGGTCGAGGAAGGCGTCGCGGCGGAACAGCTTCAGCCCGCAGCCGCTGTCGGTGCAGCCATCCTGCAGGAAGGACTGGCGCACGGCGTTGGCGATCTTGGAGGCCCAGCGCTTGGACAGGGTGTCCTGCCGCTTCCTGCGCAGGCCGCCGACCAGAACCGGAGCGCCGGCCTCTCCCGTCGACACCAGGGCGTAGAGCGCCGGAATGTCGGCAGGGTCGTTCTGCCCGTCGCCGTCGAGGGTGACGACGAATTCGCCGCGCGCCGCCTTGACGCCGCTGCGCACCGCGGCGCTCTGGCCGGAGCGGCGGACATGGCGCAGCACGCGCAGCCGGCCGGCCTCGACCGCCGGGGCCAGCCGCGCCTGGGTGTCGTCGTCGGACTGGTCGTCGACGAAAATGACCTCGAAGCCGCCGACCGGCGCCAGCGCCCGCTCGATCTCGTCGAGCAGCGGCAGCACATTGTCGGCCTCGTTGAAGACGGGGACAACGACCGACAGCCGCACCGGCTGGCCGCTCTCCGGATAAATGCTCACGGTTAGCCATCCCATTCGCCAAACGGGCCGCAAATTACTCTCGCGGCGCGGCGAACGGTAGCGGAAAAGGATGTGACAGGAGCGGGGCAGATGCCCGCTCCTGTCTGACCCTACGGGCTCCGGTACGGGTTAACCCTTCTTGCCATCCAGCGGAAGCGGAACGTAGCGCAGGTCGCCGCCGCGGCTGACCAGCATCAGCAGGGTCTTGCGCCCCTCCTCCCTGGCCTTGGCGATACGGCTTTCCAGGTCGGCGGGGGTTGCCACCGGCTCCTGGCCCGCCTCGACGATCACGTCGCCCAGGTCGAGTCCGCGCTGGGATGCGACACTGTTGCCGTCCACCTCCGTCACCACCACACCGTCGACATCGTCGCCGATCGAGAAGGTTGCGCGCAGGCCCGGCGTCAGCGGAGCGAGCTTGAGGCCGAGCGCCGTCTTGCTCTCCTCCGGCTGGGCGGAACGCGGGGCGCCGCTGGATCCCGACATCGCCAGTTGCTGCGGCTCGTTGGGCAGTTCGCCGAGCGTGACCTGCACCGACTCCTGCTTGCCGCCGCGCAGCACGGTCAACGGCACCTCGCGGCCGATCCCGGTCGAGGCGACGAGGCGGGGCAGTTCGCGCATCTGCTCCAGCGCCTTGCCATTGAAGGCGGTGATGACGTCGCCCTGGCGCAGGCCGGCGGCGGCGGCGGGGCTGTCGGGGGAAACGCTGGTGACGAGCGCCCCGCCGGTGCCGTCCATGCCCAGGCTCTCGGCGATGTCCGGGGTCACCCGCTGGACCTGGACGCCCAGCCAGCCGCGCCGCACCTTGCCGCCGTCCTTCAACTGTTCGATGATCGGCTGGGCGAGCGAGGACGGGATGGCGAAGCCGATGCCGACCGACCCGCCGGTGGGCGAATAGATCGCGGTGTTGATGCCGATCACCGCGCCGCTGGCATCATAGAGCGGGCCGCCGGAATTGCCACGGTTGATGGCGGCATCCGTCTGCAGATACTCGTCATAGGGGCCCTGCTGGATGTCGCGGGCGCGGGCCGACAGGATGCCGGCGGTCACCGAGCCGCCCAGGCCGAACGGGTTGCCGATGGCGACGACCCAGTCGCCGACCTCCACCGACTCGCTGTCGCCCCAATGGGCGGCGGTCAGCGGCTTGTCGGTTTCGACCTTCAGAAGCGCCAGATCGGTCGGCGCGTCGGACCCCACCAGCTTGGCCGGGAGCCGGGTGCCATCATGCAGGGTGACGGAGATTTCCGCCGCATCGGCGACGACATGGCTGTTGGTGACGATCAGGCCTGACGGATCGATGATGAAGCCGGAACCGAGCGCCATGCCGGGAGGGCCGCCCGGTCCGCCGGGCGCGCCATTGGGACCGCCGGGCGGACCGCCTTCCGGCGCGCCGTTGGGCTGGCCGCCGCGCTGGCGGTTGCGGAACTCGCGGAAGAATTCCTCCAGCGGCGAGCCGGGGGGCACGTCCATCCCCTCCGGCATACGGCCGCCGCCGGATGCCTGCGGCGCCTGGGTGCTGGAGATGTTGACCACGGTGTCGACCTGCGTCCGGGCAAGGTCGCGGAAGGATGGCGGCGCGTAGGTCCGGCTGGCGTTGGGCGCAGCGTTGGCGGTGTTCGCGGCCGGCGCCTCCTGCGCGGCGGCGGGAAGCGCCGGAAACAGGAGGGAGCCGGCCAGCAGCGCATACAGCGCCGCAGCCGGAAGGGGGCTGGAACTTTGGGACGAACGCGGAACGGACGCATGCGGCATGGACGGTCTCCGCAAAATCGGTGGGGCAAAACAGTTGGAGCCAACGGGCACCGCCCGCCGAGCCGACAAGTCCCGGTGACGGTCGGAAAGCCCCGTTCAGGGAAATTCCTGCAATCGAAACACGTCACCCCCCGTCCGGGGTCCATCGCTGTTTTCAAAAGACGCCACCACCGGCGGTTTACGGTCCGCGTTTATCATCCGCCGCCGGATTTTTAAAACCGCCTCCATCCACCAATCGTCGTGCCCCGTTGTGACACCGGACACAAAATCACGATTCCGTGCAAAGTTATGCTGGCATTTTTGAGAAGAGTTTCCGATAGTCATCCGTACCGAAAACATCGCCCGCCAGCGTGAAGCCACGATGCAGCCGACGCACGCGCCCGCGTGGTCCCGCGTCGGAAGCGTGCGGTTCGGGTGGACATGCTGACGAATGACTGAAAATTCACTTTGGCAACCGAGCGATATAATGAACTCAGAAACCGGGAGCGAACCGGAGTCTCCCAAGAAGCGTGGGCGCATTCCGCAGTCGGCATGGCCCCAAATTCTTGAACGCTACCGCAGTGGCGCAACGCTTTCGGCCATCGCGCGCGAATTCGAATGCACGCCCAGCGCCATCTCCTACATCATCAAGAAGGCGGAGGCCGCGAGCGGCCAGGGCGACGCCGCCCATGGTGATGACGACCAGGGCGGCGCCCAGGCTGACGACGGCCAGTCTTCCGCGCCGGCCGCTCCGGTCGAGGAGACATCCGCACCGGTGAGCGCGGCTCCGGCTTCCCCGGCGGACGAACCCGCTCCCGCCGCTCCCGCGGAAACCGAATCTCCCGCAGAACCGCGCCGCGCCGGCCGCACGGTCCGCGGCACGCTGACCCGTGCAGCGAAGACGGAGCCTGCGGCCGATCAGACGGCGTCCGATACGCCTGCCGCCTCCCCGGCTCCGGCCCCTGCCGCACCGCCGACGGAAACCCTGCGCCTGAACCGTCAGGAACCCGCACCGGCTCCGGCTCCCGCGGCTCCGCCGGTCACTGCAGCCCCGGCGACGGCGGTCCCTGCGACGGCTGATGCCCCGCGGACGGCCGGACAGCCGACCCCGCCGGTGGATGCGGTCGAAGGCCGGCTGCGCGATACGGCCAAGGCCTGCATCTCCGCCTATCGCGGCTGGCGCCAGCAGCCGAGCGAGGCGACCATCCAGGCGCTGTCCGACAGCGTGCACGAACTGCGCAAGGCTTTGGCCCGCGTGGAAATCGACATGTCGGCCAGCCGGCGCGAGGAACAGGCGATCCGCCCGATTCCGATCCCGGCGCACCGGGCGTCGCGCCGCCCGAACTGAACGGATTTTGAAAAGCGGGTTGCCAAGTCCTCATTGTCAGTTCCGCTTTGAAAGCCGTGTTTCAAAAAGCCTCCGCCCCCTCCTTGGGGCGGAGGCTTTTTGTTGGAGCAGAAATCCATGAAAAGGGCTTGACGCCCGACCTATCGAAAGGCTAATCCTCTGCGCCCCGATGGAAGGGTGGCCGAGTGGTTAAAGGCAGCAGACTGTAAATCTGCCCGCATAGCGTACGCTGGTTCGAATCCAGCCCCTTCCACCATCGCACCAAGGCGTGCGCCGCAGCAGACCGCCGAAAGCAGACGACCACGTCCTGGCGGTGCCGCGATCAACTCCCCGGTTTTGAATTTCCGGGTTTTCAACTTCCAAAATTTGAAAACCTGTGGCGTGCGGCTACAGCGGCAGAGGGTCCGCCGGCGTGACGCGCGGGAAACGCAGCATGAAGGCCGTGCCGGACCCCGGTGCGCTGTCCAGCCGCAACCGACCGCGCAAGGTACGCGTGACCAGCGTATAGACGATGTTCAGCCCCAGCCCGCTGCCGCCACGGTCGCGGCTGGTGGTGAAGAAGGGCTCGAAGACCCGGCCGTGCAGGTTCGCCGGGATGCCTTGGCCGTCATCGGCATAGACCAGTTCCACCTCATCGTCCGACAGCGTGACCGTCACGCTCAATCGGCCGCGCACGCCCGGATCGTAGCCGTGCAGGATGGAATTGATGACGAAGTTGGTCAATATCTGGCTGATGACGCCGGGATAGCTGTCCAGCATCAGGTCTTCCGGGCAATGGACGGCGACGGCATGTCCGCTGCGGCGGATGCGCATTCCCAGGCTGCGCAGGACTTCGTGGATATAGTGGTTCAGTTCGAAAACGCGGCGTTCCTCGCTGGCCTGGTCGACGGCGATCTGTTTGAAGCTTTGGATCAGGCGGGTGGCGCGCTCGACATTCAGAAGCATGAGCTGCGTCGCCTCGTCGGCGATGTCGATGAACTCCGCGAAGTCGCCGCGCCGCAGCGAGCCGGCTTCAAACAGGCGGCGCAGGCTCCGCGTCTTTTCCGCCAGCAATGAGGCACCGGTCAGGGCGATGCCGACCGGCGTGTTGATCTCATGCGTCACGCCGGCCACAAGGGAACCGAGCGCGGCCATCTTCTCCGCCTGGATCAGCTGGACCTGCGCTTCCTTCAAATCCTGGAGGGCGCGCTCGGCCTCCTCCTTGGCGGCGCGGACCGCTTCCGCCGCGCGGACGCTTTCGGTCACGTCGGTGTGGGAGCCGACGATGCGGAACGTCCGGCCGTCGCTGCCCGCCACCGCCAATGCGCGGGTTTCCAGGAAGACCGTCGCGCCCGACCTATGGCGGAACCGCTGCAGCAACCGGCTTTCGGAACGCCGGCCCGACGCCAGTTCCGCCACCATCTCCAATGCGGCCGCGCGGTCGTCGACATGGATCAGCTCTTCCCAACGGCGGCGGCTGTTTTCCATCTCGGCCTCGCCATAACCCAGCAGGCCCCACCATTGCGGGGAGAACCATATCTCGCCCGTGCGCAGATCCCATTGCGAGATGCCCTCCCGCGCGGCGCGGATCGCCAGTTCGAACAGTTCGCGGCTGGCAGCCAGTTCCCGTTCGGCCTGCTTGCGCTCGGTGATGTCGGTGTAGGTGGTGACGAAGCCGCCGTCCGGCAGCGGCAGGGTCACCGTCTCGATGATCACACCGTCAGGCCGCACCCGCTCGTTGTAGAAGGGCCAGGACGCGTTGCGGATATAGTCGAGCCGCTGCGCCACCAGATCGTCCACGTCGCCGCGGCCATAGCCCCCCTGCTCCGCGATGTGGCGCACCACCGCCTCGTAGGGCTGGGCATAGCGCGGGAAATCCGGGTCGATGAAAAGCAGTTCCAGCACGCGCCGGTTCCATGCGACCAGCCGCAGGTCGTGGTCGAAGGCCATCACCCCCTGGCTGAGACAGTCGAGGACGAGGCTGGTCTTTGCCCAGGGTTCCCGCTCCGACGGGATTTCCGCCCGACCGGCGATCTCGACGACCGTCAGCAGACTTTCCCCCGGCGGGCCCGCTCCCAGCGCCAGCGTGACCGTGGCTCCATCGGGAAACACCCGCGTCACGGCATGACCGCGGCGCAGGTCAGCGACCCCGGACAGCCCGAGAGGACCGGCGAGAAGCGCGTCGAGCGTCGCATGGAAGGGCACTTCGGGCGCCCCGACGGCATGCACGGCGAACCGGGCCGCAAAGGCGGCATTGGTCCAGACCAGACGTTCGTCGGCGTCGAAGCGGGCGAACCCGGTTTCCCCCATGCGCGTGCCTTCTCCCACCGCCAATCGGGCCTGCTTGCGATGATCATCGCGATATCCTGCGAGCAAAAGTCGAACGCTGGACACGCTTAAAGGATCGTCGCCCCATTCTTGTTCCTTGACGGTTGCAGGGCAAGCGCCATTGCGCAAACCGCACCCGCCCGCTGCCGCCGCTGAACCCTTGATTTTACGTCCGCCCGACGCCTAATCCTGCGCAAGACAGCAAAGCGTAGCAGGCAAACCATTGGCCGTGAAAGGATTTGCACGATGTCGGACGTCGCGGCCTATGGCAGCCTGTTCCTTGTGGCGCTGGCAGCCGCGACGATTTTTCCCGCCCAGTCGGAGATCCTGCTGGCCGGGTTGCATGCCTCGGGCAACTATCACGACGGCCTCCTGATTCTGGTGGCGACCACCGGAAACGTGGCGGGATCGACGGTCAACTGGGCTCTCGGCCGTTATCTGATGCATTTCCAGGACCGCCGCTGGTTCCCGGTTTCGCGCCGTCTGGTGGAGCGGGCAACCGGATGGTACCAGCGCTTCGGCGTCTGGTCGCTTCTGCTGGCCTGGGCCCCCTTCATCGGTGATCCGCTGACCCTGGTCGCCGGCATCCTGCGCGTCGACCTGCGCGTGTTCCTGCTGCTGGTCACGATCGGCAAGCTCGCACGGTACGTTGCACTGATAGTCGCAATCTAATACAGTACATTATTGACACTGTATTTAATCCACGCACGCCCACGAAATAATGGGCTTGTCGGCGACGGTGGCTGCACAGTATTAACGGAACCCGGACCGCGGATCCCTCGAACCGGCGGAAGGCCCCAACGCGATAGGGGCTTTTCAAAATATCGGTGCTGTTTGACAGAGGTCAAACGCGCCGCACTGGTGGTCGACTATGCTCCGCGCCAACGTGGAATCGCAAATCAGGCGCATCGACATGCCAGACGGAAGCATCGTTCAGCAGGGGTCAGCCCAACCAGCCAAGGTTCCGCTGTACGAAAGCCATAAGACGATTCATCCCAAATCGGTCAAGGGCCTCTATCGTCGCCTGAAAACCGTGACCTTCTCCGTTCTTCTGGTGCTGTTCTTCATCGCTCCGTGGATCCGGTGGGAACGCGGGCCCGACGCCCCGGCCCAGGCGGTCCTGTTCGACCTGACGGCGCCGCGTTTCTTCCTGTTCTGGATCGAGATCTGGCCGCAGGAGATCTACTACCTCACCGGCATCCTGATCGTGTCGGCGCTGGGCCTGTTCCTGGCGACGGCGCTGGCCGGGCGCGTCTGGTGCGGCTTCGCCTGTCCGCACACGGTGTGGACCGACCTGTTCGTCTGGATCGAACGCGTCTTCGAAGGCGACCGGGCGGAGCGCATCCGCATGGAAAAGCAGCCCTGGACCGCGCGCAAGATCCTGCGCAAGGCCGGCAAGCATGCGGGCTGGATGGCGCTCAGCCTCGTCACCGGTTTCGGCTTCCTCGCCTACTTCACCGACGCACCGGCCCTGCTGCGCGATCTGGCCACCTTCCAGGCGAGCTACGAGGCGACGTCCTTCTTCGCCATCTTCGTCGGCATGACCTACATCATGGCCGGCTGGACGCGCGAGCAGATGTGCATGTACATGTGCCCCTGGCCGCGCA
Source organism: Azospirillum ramasamyi (assembly GCF_003233655.1). Classification (NCBI taxonomy): domain Bacteria; kingdom Pseudomonadati; phylum Pseudomonadota; class Alphaproteobacteria; order Rhodospirillales; family Azospirillaceae; genus Azospirillum; species Azospirillum ramasamyi. The sequence continues at coordinate 194,065 of NZ_CP029834.1, read as the reverse complement.
TCCAGACCGCGATGCTGGACGAGCATTCGCTGGTCGTCACCTATCAGGCCGACCGCGGCGACAACCGCGGGCCGAAGCGCAAGTCGCAGAGCTGGGACGAGCGGCGCGCCCAGGGCTTCGGCGACTGCATCGACTGCGGCCAGTGCGTCCAGGTCTGTCCGATCGGGATCGACGTGCGCACCGGCGAACAGGCCGACTGCATCAACTGCGGCCTGTGCGTCGACGCCTGCGACACCATCATGATCCAGCAGGGCCTGCCCACCCGCCTGATCGCCTTCGATTCGCTGGCGGCCCAGGACACCCGCGCGTCCGGCAAGACCTATCAATGGCGACTGATCCGTCCGCGCGTGATCGTCTATGCCCTGCTGATGCTGGTCATCGGCGGCGCCATGGCCTGGAGCTTCGCGCTGCGTCCCAGCCTGAACATCACCGTCCTGCGTGACCGCGCCCCCCTGTTCGTGACCCTGTCCGACGGGTCGATCCGCAATGCCTACACCTTCAAGGTCGCCAACAAGACCCGCCAGAACCGCTCCTACACCCTCAGCGTCGCAGGCCTGTCCGCCGCCGACATCAAGGTGGTCGGCGAGACCGAGGCGGAGGGCGCCGCCCACACCGCCACCCTCTCGGCGGGGGCGGACAGCGTCGCCACCTACCGCGTCTATGTGACGGTTCCCCGCGGGGAAGTCACCGCCGCCTCGCTGCCGCTGACCTTCCAGCTGTCCGACACCGCGACCGCCGAAAAGAACAGCCGCGACAGCGTGTTCCTGGGACCGGCCAACCAGTAGCCCTTCCCCGAATCTCTCCCTTTGCGCGGAGCAGAAAGGCGGTGGCCGACGGATCGGTCTACCGCCTTTCGCATTTTCGCGCAAAGGGATGACCCACGCATGGACAGTTTGCGCGAACCAGAGCGCCACTCACCTGACTCACCGAACGAAGGCTGGGCAGTCGGGAAATCCGGGCCCGCCGACCGGCAGCAGGGGTGAACAGGCCATGCTTTTCGATTTCGAACCGTCGGGTATCAACGACACCTATCTGCGCCTGACACGCTGCGGCGTGTCCTGCATCGTTGCCCCGGCGGGCGCCTGGAACGGCCTGCTGCGGGTCAATTACATCGTCGCCGGCGCGCCCGGCGGCGGCGAACCGCACATGATCTTCCGCAGCCTCGACGTCGGCTGGGACGACGGCCGCTTCTGCTGGAAAGGCCGCGCCGCGCCGGTGATGACCAGTTCCGCCATGGTGGACATCCTGCTGGAACGCACGCTGGTGACCGAGGCGGAGGCGGAACGCCTGCTGTTCGGCATCAACACACCGGCGGCCGGCGCATCCTCCGACGAGGCGCTGATGATCCGCGCGCTGCTCGCCGGCTGCAGCTTCACCCCCGTCTACGAGTCGCAGCCGCTCAGTACCGAACCGCCCGCCGTGGTCGGATTCGCCATGCGCACGCTGTCCGATCCCGGCGCCTATATGCTGGACGCACGCGGCGGGCTGCCGGTTCTGGACGGCGAAGCGCGGGACGCGTTGCGGCGGCTGGTCGGCGTCGTGATGTAACCTCCCCGCACTTCGACCCTCCTTCTTTGGTCGAAGATAGGGCGGAAAAACGCCAAAACCCTGCCCTATGGCCTATGGATCACACCTTCGGGCGATAGAAACCGTCACAGTGCCGCGACATTCTTACTGCAACCGCTCACAGGAGCCTGCCGCCAGCCCATCGAACCGCCGATCCCGACATCCCGTGCGAGAAAGCTGATCAGCCATGAACGCCAGACTGTCCCATCGCTGCACCGCCCTGCTCGACCGCGCCCGCGAAGCCTGGCTCAGCCAGCCGCTGGCCCAAAAGCTGAGCGCCCGCAAGGCTGCCGGCCGCCGCCGGATGACGATGGAACTGCTGGATATGCAGCTTTACCGGATCGATATCGGCGGCTGAGCGAAGTCCTCGGCCTCTCCCCGGCACCTCACTTCAGCAGATGCTCGTAGCGTGCGTCGGTCAGCGTCTTCATGAAGGCGACCAACGCCTTGACGCGGCGGGTATCCAGCGCCGGGCCTGATTCAAGTTCCTTCCTGGACAGAGTCGCCGCCACCTCGGGTGGGCCCCAGGGCTTGCCGGTTTCCGGGTTGATCGCCGCCTTTTCGGTGCGGTTGTTGTAGTGGTCGTAGAAGCGGACCACCGTCTCCAGATCCTTGAAAACGCCGTTGTGCATGTAGGGGCCGGTCACCGCCACGTTGCGCAGGCTCGGCGTCTTGAATTTCCCCTCGAAAGCCGGTTTGTCGGCCGCCGGGTTGTCGCGCAGGCCACGGTCGGCGAAGGACGCCGGCTTGCCCGACGCCTCGCGCAGGGCCGGGTTCGCCGGAACGCCGATGTTGTGGTGTTCGTAGTTGGTGAACATCTCCCCGGCGGCGGCCGGCATCGGCTTCAGCTTGTGGCACTGGTTGCAATTGGTGAACTGGGTGGAGAAGAACAGGGTCATGCCCAGATCCTCCTCCGGCGTCATCTTGTACTCGCCTCGCAGATGGCGGTCGTATTTCGAATCGAAGGGCGCGAAACGGTCGGTCTTCTCGAAGGCGGCGAGGCTGTCGCTCATCGCGTCATAGGCGCGCTCCGCATCGTCGAGCACGCTGGCGCCATAGAGCGCCACGAAGGCGCGGACATAATCGGGATTTTCTGCCAGCCTGTCGCGCGCCTGCTCCTTGGAAGTCAGCCCCATTTCGGCCGGGTTCAGCGGCGGACCTCCGGCCTGTTCCTTCAAGGTCGCGGCGCGACCGTCCCAGAACTGTCCGCCGACCGCCTTTCCGTCCGCGGTGATGTGAAAGGCCGGCGTGAAGGCCGCATAGCTCGCCGTCGGTGCGTTGCGGTCGCCCACCGATTTGCCGTTGTCGCCGACCGAGGCCGCCCCGCCCGCCCCGCCGGTGCGCGGATCGGCAAAACCGAAATCGGGATTGTGGCAGTCGGCGCAGGCCTGGCTCCGATTGGCCGACAGATTGTGATCGAAGAACAGCGCCTCCCCCAGCCTTTCCTTCGTCGACAGATCCGCCGCGAGCGCGGACCCTCCCCCGGCGATTCCGGCCGACAGAAGCGCCAGCGCCAGCGCGCCGCGGGACAGGGAAAGGATGGTGACGGACATGACCACGCTCCAGGCAACGACCGGCCACCGGCAGGAGCCCGGCGGTCGGCGCCAACATTGCGAGTCAAAGGTTAAGCGAGAGTGAGAATTGTTATCAATATGGCTGCGCAAGGAAATGGTGGGGCGAAAGGTCGCTGTGCTGCCACCACCCCGCCCTGTGCGCGCGCCCTGCCCCGCTCCTGCCGGAGTTATCCGGCCTGCACCCCTTCCGTCAGCAGACGGCGGATGGCATTGACCAGCGGCTTCATGTGGAAGGTCGATTCCGGGGACACCGCGACGGTTCCGCCCGCCGCCTCCACCGCCTCGGCCACCACCGGGCCGACCGCGGCGATCCTGGTCCTGGCGAAGCCCTGGCGGAAGTCGTCGGCAAGGCCGCAGGCCTCCGCCACCTCCTGCAGGCGCCGCACCTGGGGCGAGGCGGTGAAGGCGACGAAGTCGATCCGTCCCGCCGCCATGTCGCGGATGGCGGTCTGCACCGCCCCGGTCTCGGAATCATTGGCATAGCGGTAGGGCGTGACCGCCACCGGCGTGCCGCCGCGCGCCCGCACCGCCTCCAACAGCGGCTCGTTCGGGTTGTCGGGGTAGAGTTGGATTCCGACGCGGCGGCCAGAGAGATCCTCCTCCGACAGCATGGCGATGACGCCGTCGGTGGTCGGGGCCGGAGCGGATTTGAAGGGGCTGCAACCGATCTCCCGCAGCGCCTTCACCGGCTTCGGCCCGCGGACGAAGACGCGCGCCCGGCCGATGGCGGCGATCACCTCGGTTTCGCGGTCCATGGCGCTGGCGACCTTCATCAGCCGCCGCAGCCCTTCGCCGGTCAGCAGCACGATGTCGTCGAATCCCTCGGCCATCAACCGCTCCAGCCACTCCCTGGCCGGCGCCGGATCGTCGAGATCGAGGATCTTGACCATCGGGCAGCGGATGGTCTCGGCCCCATGCTGTTCCATCATGCCGGCGAACAGGTCGAGATCCCGGCTCTCCGGCACCAGAATCCGCTTTCCCGCCAGATCTCCGCCCTGTTCGGCCATGGCCCCGCTCCCGTGATCGCCTGTGTGGTCACCGGCGAGACTAACAGCAGGCGGAGGGGGCGGTCACGCGGGTTGGAGGGGAGCATTCAGCCGACCGCCGGCAAACAACCTTGACAAGCGAAGCACAGCCGCTCCCCATCACGCGGCCTTCATGGCTGCGCATGATGATCCGGAAAGACGCTATGGCCTTGTCCCCGCTCCTGTCGGTTTTCCTGTTCGCGGTGGCGATCTGCGCGTCCTGGGCCGTCCTGCGCCTCATTGCCATGCCGCTTCGCCCGCATGCCGGCGCGGAAGGCCGTTATGCCGCCATCGACGGCATGCGCGGGCTGCTGGCCTATGCCGTGTTCATCCACCACGGCGTCATCACCTGGCAATATCTGCACACGGGTCTCTGGGCGCTGCCGCCGTCCCGGCTCTATACCCATCTGGGACAGACCAGCGTCGCGCTGTTCTTCATGGTCACGGCTTTCCTGTTCTGGGACAAGCTGCTGAGGGCTGGAGCCGATATGGACTGGCCGGGCTTTGTGTCGTCCCGTTTCTACCGCGTCTATCCGCTTTACGCGGTCGCCGTCCTGCTGATCGCGGTCCTGGCGCTGGCCGCGACGGATTTCGAACTCAGGACCGGTCCGCTCGACCTGCTGCGCCGGCTGATCGGATGGGCGACCTTCAAGGCACCGCCGATCAACGGAATGGAGAACACCGGCCAGATTGTCGCCTATGCCACCTGGTCTCTGCCTTACGAACTCCTGTTCTACGCGGCGCTGCCTGCGCTGGCCTTCCTGTTCACGCCGGCGCGGCGGCTGCGGCCCGCCCTCGTCTCGGTCGCCGCGACGCTGATCCTGTTGCTTTATTTCCGCAATTTCAGCTTTGCAGCGCTGGAGTGCTTCCTCGGCGGCATTGCCGCCGCCTATGCCATCCGCCAGACGCGTCTCGTCCGGTTCGCGCGATCCGATCGTGGGCTGGTCGTGGCGCTGGCCGCACTGTTGGCGGTCGTAACAGGCTTCGAAACCGCCTATGCACCGCTCCCGACGCTGGGGCTCGGCCTGTTCTTCATCATGGTCGCGGCCGGGCAGGATTTTCGTGGAGCCTTGACCCGGCAGCCGGTCCTCTGGCTGGGGGAAATAAGCTATGGCGTCTACCTGCTGCACGGAATCGTGATTTGGGCTTCGATCACCGGCAATGCCTCCTTGCGCCCTCTCGTGGAGGAGGATGCGAGCCTATACGCTCTGGCGCTTGCGGGAGCGGGCATTCTCGTCGTGTGGCTAGCCAGCTTGGTTCACCTGACGATCGAGCGGCCGGCGATCATGGTTGGCCGGCGGAGTCGTGCCCTGCGTCGGGACGACCCTACCGACCGTGTCCCAGCCTGATACCGTCCGGCAATCGACCCCCTAACCGCGCCCTCTACCCCCGCCGGCAATGCAGCAGGCTGAACAGCCCGAAGGGCGGCAGGGTGCGGATGCTTTCCACGGCCAGCCGCGATCCGGCCATCATGGCGTCCAGGGTGAAATCGGGCCGCCAGCCCAGCTTCTTCGACAGCGGCGACAGCCAGCCCTCCACCGCGCGGCGGACCCCCGGGCGGGGAGCGGCGAAGTGGTTGACGATCACGATGTCGCCGCCCGGTTTGCAGACGCGCTCCAACTCCGCCATCGTGCCCTGGGGATCGGGGACGACGGTCATGACATACATGGCGACCACAACGTCGAAGCTGCCGTCGGCGAAGGCCAGCTTGCCGGCATCCATTTCCAGCAGCCCTTCGACATTGTCGAGCTTCTCGCGCTCCACCCGCTCCTGCGCGACCTTCAGCATGTCGGTGGACAGATCGATGCCGACGACGCGGTTGTCCTTGCGGTAGTCGGACAGCGACAGGCCGGTGCCGACGCCGACCTCCAGGATCCGCAGGTTCCCGCGACGGTTCAGCCACTCCACCGCCGCATGCCGCCCGGACGCCAGAAGCACCCCGAACACCTTGTCGTAGAATCCCGCATAGCGGCGGTAGGCGGCGCGAATGGAGTCGGCGTCCATGATCCTGTTCCCCCTCTCTCGATCCCTAAGCCGGGTATTGTTCAAAGGCCAAGTCCAAGCCGGCCGGGGCGCACCATAGCCGTCTTCGGAGCTTCATGAAAGTGACGCAAACAACAGAATCGAGACAATGTCGCCATCCGGTATTCCATTCATTTGGTCTATCCATTTCGTGAATTGCCACCCCCCATTCTTGATTGAACGTTCATTCAAAAAAACGTTCGGCATTTTCACGAAGGGATTTCCCGCTCCCGCTGTCCCATCGACGGAGCAAGGCCGGCATGGCCTTCCCCGTTCCGCTGCGGCGTCACAGGCCGGCGTTTCTCGTCGCGGTTCTGGCCGCAGTCACCGCCTTGGCCTGCTGGAGCGCCTACCGCGGGGTGATGAGCGCCCGGTATCGGGCCTCTACCACCAGTGGCGCTGCTGGCGGCCGGTGCGCAGACGGGCGACCTCCACCAGTTCAGCCGGATCCTCCGGTTTGCGCAAATCCTTCACCACCGCCAGCAGGGCGCCGCCGCGCTCGACTTCCGCCACCGTCCGGCCGGTCATCAGGGTGTCGCAATCCTCCTGGGTCGGCGCGATGAAGAAGTCCGCGCGGGTCCAGTCGGTCACCCAGCGCATGTTGGGCGGAGCCAGCTTTTCAAAAGCCAGCGGTTCGGCACAGACGGCGACGCTGTAGGTGCGGTGATGGTGGGTGCGCGCCTCCTCCTCCGCGATCACTTCCGACAGGTCTCCCACCGCTTCGGGCAGGCTGTTGGCCCAGTAATCGACATCGTACTTGCGCACCGCACCGGCGACGCCGCCGACCAGTTCATTGAAATAGACGTATTCGTTGGGATGCAGCGATTCGAGGACCGTCGCCTCGCGGACCAGCACCAGCGTCAATGCGATGCCGGCCAGGGCTGCGGCGGAAAGCCCGCGCCCGGTGCGTTGCGACACGCCGAGCCTCCAGGCTCCGGCCCATCCCAGCAGCCGGTCGAGCCCGATGCCGCCCAGCACCGCCAACGGCGGCAGTACGAACAGGAAATGGCGGATCGCCGTATAGCCGGGTGAATGGGCGGCGGTGAACCAGACGACCGGGAACAGCGCCGCCAGCGCCACCAGCCCGCAGGCCACCGCGCGCGCCCTTCCCCCCTCCCCGGCCATGAGGTCGGAGCGCATCATGCCGGGCAGCGCCAGCAACCCCACCGCCGCCCCGGCCAGCATCACCAGCGGCAGCTTGATGGCGAGATACCAGGCCAGATAGCTGCGCGGCACCTCGTACATCCAATATTCGGTGCCGCCCAGCAAGGTGCGGATCGGGTAGTGGAAATGCGAGAAATCGGCCAGCGCCCGCAACGGGTTCAGCGGATCCAGCACCGCCCAGGGCCAGAAGACCGCCATCACCGCATAGGCGGCCGGCAAGGCCGGCAGCAGGCGCAGCGCAGCGGAAGCCCCCTGACGCAACCGGTCCACGGAAAGGCCGCCGGCCAGCACCCAGCCAACCAACGCGGCAGCCACATAGCCGGCAAGCATCAGCGCCCCGACCCGAATCCCAAGCGCAAGCCCGACGACGACGCCGAACCCCAGCACCATACCCAAACGCGGCCGCGGCATCTGCCCAAGCAACCGGATCAGCAGCGCCACCGCCGCCATCATCAGCACGGCGAAAGGCACGTCCTTGGTGTGGTTGAACAAGCCGCCGTACCAGGGCCCGCACAGAGCCAGCAGCAGCCCGGCGAGCAGGCCCGCCCGCGGCCCGGCCAGCCGGCGCCCGACTGCCCAAACCACCGCGACACCCGCCACCCCGATCAGGGCGCACAGCAGGTGCCGCGTCTCGTAGGGGTCGAAAGGCAGAAGCGGCGCGATCGCCACCGCCGCCATGTCGAACAGCCCGCCATAGAGATAGAGATTCTTGTAGGTGAAGGCCGAGTCGTCGCTGAAGCCGCTGCGGTACAAGTCGATCAGCTTGGCGCCGTAGACATGCTGCACCTCCTCGTCGTTGGAGATGCCGTAATGCCGGAAGGTAACGGCGACAAGGCCCAGCAGCGCCAGCAGGCCGACCGCCGCGGCAAGGTCCCACGGATCGCCGAACAGCCGGCGCAAAAAGCTGGTCCTTCCCGTCAAACCGCTCCCCCTCCGCATACGCCCTAAGCCCGGTCGCAGAAAGCACCGGCCGGTGCAACTTGTCATGTGAAATCTCTGCCACGGCAACACCGGACCGTCAGCAAGCCGGATGCCGCGGCAAGCGGGATGACAGTCCGCACGGCATAAAGCCCGCTTTAGCTGACTGACGTTGACTTCCCCCTGCACCCATGGCGAAATCCACTGGCGCAGAGGATTGTCCATGTCCGAACGGGATCGGGTTTACGGCGTGACGGAACTGGCGGCGGAGTTCGACGTCACGCCGCAGGCACTGCGCTTTTACGAGGAAAAAGGGTTGCTGGCGCCGCAGCGGGCGGGGCGACGCCGGGTGTTCACCCACCGCGACCGCGCGCGGCTGATCCTGATCCTGAGATTCCGGCGGGCAGGCTTCTCGCTGGACCAGATCGCCGAATACCTCGTCCATTCCGATTCGGGCCGGCACAGTGCCGCGCAATATCGCGACGGACTGCGGAAGATCCGCGACGGGCTGGCCGAGCTTGAACGGATGCGGTCGGACATCGCCGAAGTGATCGTCGAGCTGAAGGCGATGGAGACCGACGCCGAAGGGCGGCTCGCGGCCTGCATGGATGACGAAATCCCGATGCAGAAGACGCCGGACCGGAAAACGCCTAAACAGAATTTGCCCAAGCAGACCATGAACGAACCGGGAGGGAATCGATGCTGCGTGGAATGATGATGAACGAGCCGCTGCTGGTGACGTCGATCCTGCGTCATGCGGCTCTCTACCACGCCGACACCGAGATCGTGTCGCGCACCACCGAGGGGTCGATCCACCGCTACACCTATGCCGACGCCTGGGTCCGCGCGCAGAAGCTGGCCAATGCCCTGGCGGCGCTGGGGATGAAGCCGGGCGACCGCATCGGCACGCTGGCCTGGAACGGCTACCGCCATCTGGAATGCTATTACGGCATCGGCGGCTCGGGCATGGTCTGCCACACCATCAATCCGCGCCTGTTCCCGGAACAGATCGCCTACATCGTCAACCACGCAGAAGACCGGCTGCTGTTCACCGACCTGACCTTCGTGCCGCTGCTGGAGGGCATCGCCCATGAGCTGACCGGGCTGAAGGGCATCGTCGTGATGACCGACCGGGCCAACATGCCGCAATCCTCGCTGTCCGGCCTGCTGTGCTACGAGGATCTGCTGGCCGACCAGCCGGGCAGCTTCGACTGGCCGGAGCTGGACGAGAACACCGCCTGCGGCATGTGCTACACCTCCGGCACCACGGGCAACCCGAAGGGCGTGCTGTACAGCCACCGCTCCTCCTATCTGCATGCCATCGCCGCCTGCATGCCGGACGTGTTCGGCCTGTCGGCTTCGGACGTGGTTCTGCCGGTGGTGCCGATGTTCCACGTCAACGCCTGGAGTGTTCCCTATGCCGCGCCGATGGCCGGCGCCAAGCTGGTCTTCCCCGGCGCCAAGCTGGACGGCGCCAGCCTCTACGAGCTGTTCGAGGCGGAGAAGGTGACCAACACCGCCGGCGTGCCGACGGTCTGGCTCGCCCTGCTGAACTGGCTGGATGCGAACAAGAAGCGGCTGTCCACCATGCGCCGCATCGCCATCGGCGGCTCCGCCTGCCCGCCGGTGATGATCCAGCGCTTCCGCGAGATGGGGGTCGAGGTTCTGCATGCCTGGGGCATGACGGAAACCAGCCCTCTCGGCCTCGCCAACATGCCCAAGGGCAAGCATGCGGGGATGAGCGCCGACGACGCGCTGGCGCTGGCCTCCAAGCAGGGACGGCCGATCTGCGGCGTGCAGTTCCGCGTCGTCGACGGCTCCGGCAACGACGTGCCGCGCGACGGAACCAGCTTCGGCCGGCTGCTGGTGCGCGGCCCCACCGTCTGCTCCGGCTATTTCGGCGTGACGGAAAGCCCGGCGCACCAGATGGTGCCGGGCTGGTTCGAGACCGGCGACGTGGTGACGATGGACGCCGACGGCTATGTCCAGATCGTCGACCGCACCAAGGACGTCATCAAATCGGGCGGCGAGTGGATCAGCTCCATCGACCTGGAGAACATCGCCATCGGCCATCCCGGCGTCCAGGAAGCCGCCGCCGTCGCCGTTCCCGACGAGAAATGGGGCGAGCGTCCGGTCCTGGTTGTGGTGCGCAAGCCCGACTCGACCGTCACCCGCGAGGAGCTGCTTGCGGTCTTCGACGGCAAGGTCGCGAAATGGTGCATCCCCGACGACGTCCGCTTCGTCGACAGCCTGCCCCACACCGCCACCGGCAAGCTGCTGAAGAGCGAGATCCGCCAGATGGTGACCAGCCCGGAGGGGGTGTGACGGCGGTTCCGCGATAGGTCCGGGGTGTCCGGATCGTAAAAGAAAACGGGCCGGACGGCGCGAACCGCCCGGCCCAGTGCCCCGCCGGCCGGCGGGGGGACGCACCCGAGGGAGGAGTGTGCGTCTGTTCGGTGGAGTCTCCTCAGCGCTCCGACCGCACCCGCGCCACGGCGTCGCGCCAGCCGGCATAGAGGCGGTCGCGCTTGCCCTGCTCCATGCGGGGGGCGAAACGGCGCTCGCTGCCCCAGGCGCCGGAGACCGAGTCCAGCCCGTCGAACACCCCGACCCGCAAGGCCGCGAGGCAGGCGGCGCCGAGCGCGGTGGTCTCGATCACCTTCGGGCGCTCGACCGGCATGTCCAGCAGGTCGGCCAGGAACTGGCAGAGCCAGTCGTTTGCGGCCATGCCGCCATCGACGCGGAGCGCGTTGATGGTGCCGCCCCAGTCGCCGCCCATCGCCTCCATCAGGTCGCGGGTCTGGTAGGCGACGGCCTCCAGCGCGGCGCGGGCGATATGGGCCGGCCCGACGTCCAGCGTCATGCCGAAGATCGCGGCGCGGGCATCCGAATCCCAATGCGGGGCACCCAGCCCGACGAAGGCGGGGACGAAATAGACGCCGTGGCTGTCGGACACTCGGGTGGCCATGTCGTCTGTCTGGCTGGCATGGGTGATGATGCCGAGGCCGTCGCGCAGCCACTTGATCGCCGCCCCGGCCACGAAGATCGAGCCCTCCTGCGCATAGGCGGTCCTGCCGTCCAGCCGGTAGGCGATGGTGGTCAGCAGCCGGTTCTTCGACACCACCGGAGTCTCTCCGGTGTTGATCAGCGCGAAGCAGCCGGTGCCGTAGGTCGATTTCGCCATGCCCGGCGTCAGGCAAGCCTGCCCGAAGGCCGCCGCCTGCTGGTCGCCCGCCACGCCGGCAATGGGGATCGGCCGGCCGAACAGCTCCGGGTCGGTCTCGCCGAAATCGTCGGAGCTGTCGAGCACCCGCGGCAGCATGGCGCGCGGCACCCGGAACAGCGCCAGCAGCTCGTCGTCCCAATCCTGGGCATGGATGTCGAACAGCATGGTGCGCGAGGCGTTGGTCGCGTCGGTCACATGCGCGCGGCGGCCGGTCAGGTGATGGATCAGAAAACTGTCGATGGTGCCGAAGCACAGCTCGCCGCGCTCGGCCCGCGCACGGGCGCCCGGCACGTTGTCGAGGATCCAGGCGATCTTGGTGGCGGAGAAATAGGCGTCGATCAGCAGGCCGGTCTTGGAGCGCACCAGTTCGGCATGGCCGGCGGCGACCAGATCGTGGCAGAGCGAGGCGGTGCGGCGGTCCTGCCAGACGATGGCGCGGTGGATCGGCTCGCCGGTGGCGCGGTCCCACACCACGGCGGTCTCGCGCTGGTTGGTGATGCCGATGGCGGCGATGGCGGCGACGCCGATTCCGGCCTTGTCCACCACTTCGCGCGCCACGCTGCGGACGTCGCGCAGGATGTCGGCCGGGTCATGCTCCACCCAGCCGTCGCCGGGGTAATGCTGCGAAAATTCGCGCCGCGCCTCGGCCAGCGGCGTCCCCCGGCCGTCGAACAGGATCGCCCGCGACGAGGTGGTGCCCTGGTCGATGGCGAGGATGTGGCCGGCCTTGCTCATGGATGCGTTTCCTCGTGATTTTCTGTGTTCGATAAGAAAGGGGCGGCGGCACGCCATTGAAGGAATGGCCGCCGCCCCAGGGGCACCTCCGGCTCAACCAGGACGAATGCCGGGGTGGGAACCCGTCACCGCAGCCGCCGTCAGCGGGCGCGGCCTTCCTTCCAGGCATTCAGCAGGTCGTCGTAGGCGATGGTCTCGCCCTTGGGCTTCTCGTTGTCCAGCTTGGCCTTCGGAGCGCCCGGCTTGTCGAACCAGACCTTGGCGTCCTCCTCCTTGTTCAGCTGCGGGGCGCACTCCCCGCCGATCTTGGCGCGCTCCATGCGGGCCAGCACCTGTTCCATCTGGGTCGCGAGGTTGTCCATCGCCTGCTGCGGGGTCCGCTCGCCGGTGACCGCCTCGGCGATGTTCTGCCACCACAGCGGGGCCAGCTTCGGGTAGTCCGGCACGTTGGTGCCGGTCGGCGACCACGAAACGCGGGCCGGGCTGCGGTAGAACTCGACCAGTCCGCCCAGCTTGGGGGCGGCGGCGCTCATCGGCTCGGAGTTGATGTCGCTCTCGCGGATCGGGGTCAGGCCGACCAGCGTCTTCTTCAGCGACGCGGTCTTCGACACGGTGAACTGGGCATAGAGCCAGGCGGCCTTGCGGCGTTCCAGCGGGGTGGACTTCAGCAGCGTCCAGGAGCCGACGTCCTGGTAGCCCAGCTTCATGCCGTCTTCCCAATAGGGGCCGTGCGGCGAGGGGGCCATGCGCCATTTCGGCGTGCCGTCGGCGTTGACCACCGGCAGGCCCGGCTTGGTCATGTCGGCGGTGAAGGCGGTGTACCAGAAGATCTGCTGCGCGACGTTGCCCTGGGCCGGCACCGGGCCGGATTCGGAGAAGGTCATGCCCGAGGCTTCCGGCGGCGCGTATTTCTTCAGCCAGTCGATGTATTTGGTCAGGGCGTAGACCGAGGCCGGGCCGTTGGTGTCGCCGCCGCGCTTGACCGAGGCGCCGGCCGGGCGGCAGCCCTCGACGCGGATGCCCCATTCGTCCACCGGCTTGCCGTTCGGCAGGCCCTTGTCGCCGGCGCCGGCCATCGACAGCCACGCATCGGTGAAGCGCCAGCCGAGCGACGGATCCTTCTTGCCGTAATCCATGTGGCCGTAGACGCGGACGCCGTCGATCTCCTTCACGTCGTTGGTGAAGAACTCGGCGATGTCCTCGTAGGCCGACCAGTTCTGCGGAACGCCCAGATCATAGCCGTACTTGGCCTTGAACTTCTCCATCAGGTCGGGACGGGCGAACCAGTCGGCGCGGAACCAGTAGAGGTTGGCGAATTGCTGGGCGGGCAGCTGATAGAGCTTGCCGTCCGGGCCGGTGGTGAAGCTGGTGCCGATGAAGTCCTTGACGTCCAGCGTCGGCAGGGTGACGTCCTTGCCCTCCCCCGCCATGAAGTCGGACAGCGCGACCGCCTGGCCGTAGCGGACATGGGTGCCGATCAGGTCGCTGTCGTTGACGTAGGCGTCGTAGACGTTGCGTCCCGACTGCATCTGCGTCTGCAGCTTCTCGATGACGTCGCCTTCCTGGATCAGGTCGTGCTTGAGCTTGATGCCCGTAAGCTCGCTGAACAGGCGGGCCAGCGTCTTCGATTCATATTCGTGGGTGGTGATGGTTTCGGAGACGACGTTGATCTCCATGCCCTTGTAGGGCTCGGCCGCCTTCACGAACCATTCCAACTCCTTCATCTGCTCGTCCTTGGACAGCGTGGAGGGCTGGAGTTCCTCGATGATGCGCTTGGCGACGGCTTCCTGTTCCGGCGTCATGGCGGCGGACGGGGCGGCCGAGGCCATCGCCAGCAGAACGCCGATGCCGCCGGCCATCACGGCACCGGTCAGGCGGCGCCGCAGAGTCTGGTGCTGAAGCATGTTTCCTCCCATTTGTTCGACTTGATGTCGGGTTGACGCTTCGTATTGCCCTTACCGGCGGAAACCGCCGTTCACCCTCGTCATCCGCCGCCTATGCGGCGGTGACGAATTCCTTATGAAACCCTTTTCCCTCAGCCGAAGCGGATCACGATGGCGATCCACACGAGCGAGACCGCGACGGCGCCCCAAAGCGACAGCTCGGTCGTGGCGAGCCAGCCCAGGGTGATGAAGGCGCTGCCGAGCAGGCCGATGAACAGCCGGTCGCCGCGGGTGGTGCGCATCGGCAGGAAGCCCTTCGCCTCCACCGTCGGCGATACCAGCTCCCACACCGTCATGCCGGCCAGCATCAGGGCGATGCAGAGGAAGAAGATCGCGGTCGGCGTGGTCCACGCCATCCATTCCATGTCCATTGCAGGTCTCCCCCGGATGAGGCCGGTCAAACGCGACCGAGCGCGAAGCCCTTGGCGATGTAATTGCGGACGAACCAGATCACGAGCGCGCCCGGCAGGATGGTCAGCACACCGGCGGCGGCCAGCAGGCCCCAATCCATGCCCGACGCGCTGACGGTGCGGGTCATGGTGGCGGCGATCGGCTTGGCGTCGACCGAGGTCAACGTACGGGCCAGCAGCAGTTCCACCCAGCTGAACATGAAGCAGAAGAAGGCGGTGACGCCGACGCCGGACCGGATCATCGGCAGGAACACCGTGCCGAAGAAGCGCGGGAAGCTGTAGCCGTCGATGTAGGCCATCTCGTCGATCTCGCGCGGCACGCCCGACATGAAGCCTTCCAGGATCCAGACCGCCAGCGGCACGTTGAACAGGCAGTGGGCCAGCGCCACCGCGATGTGCGTGTCGAACAGCCCCACCGTCTGGTAGAGCTGGAAGAAGGGCAGCAGGAACACGGCCGGCGGCGCCATCTTGTTGGTCAGCAGCCAGAAGAAGACATGCTTGTCGCCGATGAAGCGGTAGCGCGAGAAGGCGTAGGCCGCCGGCAGCGCCACCATCAGCGAGATGACGGTGTTCAGCGTCACATAATAGATCGAGTTGATGTAGCCGCTGTACCAGCTGGGATCGGTGAAGATGACGGCGTAATTGCGCAGGGTCGGGTTCTGGGGGAACAGCGTCAGGCCCGACAGGATCTCCTCGTTCGTCTTGAAGGACATGTTGACCATCCAGTAGATGGGCAGCATGAGGAAGACGATGTAGAGGATCAGAACGATCGTCCGGTTGGACACCCGCGCGGTGGAGCGGCGGATGTTCGCCGCCGCCGCCAGCGAACCGGGGGCGAGAACCGCGGCCTTGCTCATTTCTTCTCTCCCTCCCCGGTGTTGATGATCATGGTGTAGAAGATGAAGCTGAACAGCAGCACGATCAGGAAATAGACGATGGAGAAGGCCGCGGCCTTGCCGATGTCGAACTGACCCACCGCCATCTGCGTCAGATACTGGCTGAGGAAGGTGGTGGAGTTGCCGGGACCGCCGCCGGTCAGCACGAAGGGCTCGGTGTAGATCATGAAGCTGTCCATGAAGCGCAGCAGCACCGCGATGATCAGGACGCCGCGCATCTTCGGCAGTTGGATGTAGCGGAACACCGCCCACTTCGACGCGCCGTCGATCTTGGCCGCCTGATAGAAGGCCGGCGGGATCGACTGCAGGCCGGCGTAGCACAGCAGCGCCACCAGGCTGGTCCAGTGCCAGACGTCCATGACCAGCACGGTCAGCCAAGCGTCCAGCGGGTTGTTGGTATAGTTGTAGTCGATGCCGATGGCGCGGAAGGTGGCGCCCAGCAGGCCGATGTCGCCGCGGCCGAAGATCTGCCAGATGGTGCCGACCACGTTGAACGGGATCAGCAGCGGCAGGGCCAGCAGAACCAGCGTCAGCGACGTCTTGGCGCTGCGGCCGCCGGGCATGCTGAGCGCGATCAGGATGCCGAGAGGGATCTCGATCGCCAGCACCGCCAGCGAATAGATGATCTGGCGGATCAGCGCGTCGTGCAGCCGTTCGTCGGCCAGCACCGCCTCGAACCACTCGGTGCCGACGAAGAAGGTCTGGCCGGGGCCGAAGATCTCCTGCACCGAATAATTGACCACCGTCATCAGCGGGATAACCGCGCTGAAGGCGACGATCATAAAGACCGGGATGATGAGGAACCAAGCCCGGTTGTCCTGGACCTTATCCATGGCTCGCGCCTCCTTCAACCGACCAGATGGCTGTCGCGGTAGAGCTTCGTCCACCGGGTGGGGAAACGGATGGCGGCGTCCAGCGCCGGGATTTCCTGCTCCTCGCTCAGCCGGGCCTTCAGCGTGTGGCTGCCCAGCCGCACCGTCGCCAGCTTGGAGGTGCCGAGGTCGTCGACGCCGGTGACCTGAACCGGGATGGCGCCGGCACTGCCGCTGCGGGTCAGCTCCAGGAACTCCGGCCGGATGCCCAGCTCGAACTTGCCGCCGCCTCTGGAGCCGAAGGCAGGAACCGCACGGTCGGGGAGCGGGATGGAAATCCCATCCACCAGCGCGTGGTCGCCGCCCAGCGTGCAGGGCATCAGGTTGATGCCGGGGCTGCCGATGAAATAGCCGACGAAGGTGTGCTGCGGATTCTCGAACAGCTCCTGCGGCGTGCCGAGCTGGACCATGGCCCCTTCGTACATCACCGCGACCTTGTCGGCGAAGGTCAGCGCCTCCACCTGGTCATGGGTCACGTAGATCATGGTCAGGCGGTATTCCTCGTGAATCTGGCGCAGCTTGCGGCGCAGGATCCACTTGGTGTGCGGGTCGATGACGGTCAGCGGCTCGTCGAACAGGATGGCCGCCACGTCGGAGCGCACGAGGCCCCGGCCCATGGAGATCTTCTGCTTGGCATCGGGCGTCAGCCGCTTCGCGCGCCTCTTCAGGTCGGCGGTCAGGTCCAGCGCCTCCGCCACCTGCCGCACGCGGCGGTCGACATCGGCGGCCGGAACCTTGCGGTTGCGCAGGGGGAAGGCGAGGTTCTCGTACACCGTCATGGTGTCGTAGATGACCGGGAACTGGAACACCTGGGCGATGTTGCGCTCTTCCGGCGTGCAGCGGGTCACGTCCAGCCCGTCGAACAGCACCCGTCCCTCGCTGGGCACCAGCAGGCCGGAGATGATGTTCAGCAGCGTTGACTTGCCGCAGCCCGATGGACCCAGCAGCGCATAGGCCTTGCCGTCCTCCCATTCCTGCGACAGCCGGCGCAGCGCATAGTCCTCGGGCCGGCTCGGATGCGGGTGATAGGAGTGGCCGAGATTGTCGAATTGGATGGTCGCCATCGCTCCCGCCCCCCTTAAGCGATGTAGCGCAGCGCGCCGCGCCGCCAGTTGGGTGCCGCCACCAGCCGCCCGGCGGTGGAGAAGACGAAGATGCGGTCGGGATCGGCATAGACCTGGATCTCGCCGCCGATCGGGTGGCTGTGCACCCCGTCCTCGCGCGCGATCAGCGTGGTTCCGCCATGGTGCAGGTGGATGAAGGTCTCCGACCCGCTGATCTCCGACAGCTCCACCCGCCCCCTGATCGGCACCAGCCGCTCGTTCCGCCGCAGCACCGTCAGGTGGTTGGCGCGGATGCCGACCTTGCAGGGTCCGGCCGGCAGGTTGCGGTCATGGGCCGACAGCGGCAGGCTGGTGCCGTCGGACAGCGCGACCCGGTCGTTGGTGAGGATCGCGTCCACCACATTCATCGGCGGGTCGCTGAACACCTCGGCGCAGTCGAGCGTGGCGGGGGCATGGAACACGGCGCCGGTCGGCCCGTTCTGCAGCATCCGCCCCTCATGCAGCACCGTCACGCTGCCGCCGAGGATCAGCGCCTCCTGCGGTTCGGTGGTGGCGTAGACGACGGTGGTCCTGCCATCCGCGAAGATGTCGCGCAGTTCCGCGCGCAGCTCCTCGCGCAGCTTGTAGTCGAGATTGACCAGCGGCTCGTCCAGCAGAAGCAGGCCGGCGCCCTTCACCAGCGCGCGGGCGATGGCGCAGCGCTGCTGCTGCCCACCCGACAGCTCGGCCGGCAGCCGGTCGAGATAGGGGTCGATCCGCAGCATGGCGGCGGTGCGGCGCACCTTGGCGTCGATCTCCTCTTTGTCCTTGCCCTGGCGGCGCAGCGGCGAGGCGATGTTCTCGTACACCGTCATCGCCGGGTAGTTGATGAACTGCTGATAGACCATCGCCACGTCGCGCCGGCGCACCGACACGCCGGTCACGTCCTTGCCGTTCTCCAGCACGCGCCCGGCGCTGGGCGCATCCAGCCCGGCCATCAGCCGCATCAGCGTCGTCTTGCCGGCCAGCGTCCGCCCCAGCAGGACGTTGAAGCTGCCGGGCTGCAGCTCCAGCGACAGGGGGTGGAGATGCTGCTCGGCGCCGACACGCTTCGCCACGCCTTCCAGTGTGAGTGTCACCGCTGTCCTCCCATCGACCGCAGGGTGGCGGTATCGCCGCCCAAATCCCTGTTGGCCGTCGCTTCGCGGCGCCGGTCGAACCAGTCGCCGATGGCTTCCCGGATATTTGCGTCCAGGTGCAGACCAAGTTTGGAGCGCCGCCACAGGAAGTCGTCGCCGGTCAGGGCGAACTCCTCCCGCATGGCGTAGTCGAGTTCGGCCTCATGGACGCCGCCCCCGAAATCGATGCCCAGGTCGTCCAGCCCCTTGGCGTCGCCCAGCAGCCGGTCGACCCGCGTGCCGTAGGCTCGGGCCAGCCGGTAGGCCAGGGCTTCCGGCAGCCAGGGCCGGCTCCGCTTCAGCCCGGCGAGGAAGCCGGCGAAGTCCGCGCCGGCGATGTCGCCGCCGGGAAGCGGCACGTCCGCGGTCCAGGCGGCTGTCCAGGCGGCGCCATCCTTGCCGAGCGCCCGGCCCAGCTTCTCCGTCGCCTCCTCCGCCAGCCGGCGGAAGGTCGTGATCTTGCCGCCGAAGATCGACAGCATCGGCGCGCCGCCGGCCGGCTCGTCCATCTCCAGCACATAGTCGCGGGTGACGGCCGAGGCGTTGCCGCTTTCGTCGTCGAACAGCGGACGGACGCCGCTGTAGGTCCAGACCACATCGCTTTCGCGCACGGGCGTGGCGAAATAGCGCGACACCGCCCGGCACATGTAGGTGATTTCCTCCGCGCTGATCGCGGCGGCGCCGGGATCGCCCGAATAATCGAGGTCGGTGGTGCCGATCAGGGTGAATTCGCGCTCGTAGGGGATGGCGAAGACGATGCGGCGGTCGTCGTTCTGGAAGATGTAGGCGTGTTCGCCTTCGAACATCCTGCGAACGACGATGTGGCTGCCCTTCACCAGGCGCACCGACTTGTCGACGGTGACGCCGGTGCGCCTGGCGATCATCTCGCGCACCCAGGGGCCGGCGGCGTTGACCAGCGCGCGGGCGCGGACGGTGCGCGCGGCGCCCGAGTTCACGTCGACCAGCGTCGCTTCCCACAGCCCGTCGCGGCGGACCGCCCTGTCGCAGCGGGTGCGCGTCAGAATCTCCGCCCCGCGGGCCTGCGCGTCCATCGCGTTCAGCACGACCAGCCGGCTGTCCTCCACCCAGCAGTCCGAATATTCGAACGCCTTGGTGAAGCCGCCCGACAGCGGCTTTCCGGCCGGCGAGCTGGTCAGGTCGACGCCGTGCGAACCCGGCAGGAGCTTACGCTTTCCCAAATGATCGTAAAGGAACAGGCCGATCCGCACCATCCAGGCCGGGCGCATGCTGCTGTCGTGGGGCAGGACGAAGCGCATCGGCCAGATGATGTGCGGAGCGGCGCGCAAAAGCACCTCGCGCTCCTGCAGCGCTTCGCGCACCAGACGGAATTCGTAATATTCGAGATAGCGCAAGCCGCCATGGATCAGCTTGGTGCTGGCCGACGAGGTGGCGCCCGCGAGGTCGCCCTGTTCGCACAGCACCACCGACATCCCGCGCCCGGCCGCGTCGCGGGCGATGCCCGCCCCGTTCACGCCGCCGCCGACGATCAGAAGGTCGGTAACCGCGGACTCGTTCGCCATGAGTTCCTCTCCGTACCGCGCCGGTTCCTTGCGAACCCGGCCGCTTTCGTTTTGGAACGTACGATGTTCGTTTGCGTTTGGAAAGGAAAATGTTCGCTTAGCTGAACATATCTCCGAGGCTACGCCGGTTTTGGCGTCCTGGCTACAGGCAAGAGGGTGGCAGACCGTTTGAAACGCTCATGACGCCGGCCCGCTTTCGGAAACGAATATGCTTGTGCAGCAAACAATCCTTCCCTTACGGTGAAGCCCGCGCCCCGCGCCGGCATGCGGGAGGCCGGCCAGCGGGATCGCTTTTCGCTTTGACCGAATCCGCGCATCTGATTCACTGACGCTCCCACAGTCAGCCCCCACCGACCGGAGACAGCCCCCCGATGGATGCGCGCCTGGACGCCGAACGCCGCCAGCAGGAAATCGTGACCCTCGTCCATGCCAAGGGCATGGTGCAGATCCAGTGGCTGGCCGAGCATTTCGACGTCACGCCGCAGACCATCCGCCGCGACATCGAACATCTCGCCGGGCAGTCCGCCGTGCGGCGTTTCCGCGGCGGCGTCACCGTGCCGTCCAGCGTGGAGAACATCGCCTACTCCACCCGCCAGACCCTGATGGCGGAGGAAAAGCGCCGCATCGCCGAACTGGTCGCCCGCCATGTGCCGGAGGACGCCTCGCTGTTCCTCAACATCGGCACGACGACGGAGGCGGTGGCCCAGGCCCTGCTCGGCCACAAGCGGCTGCGCGTCCTGACCAACAACCTGAACGTCGCCACCATCCTGCACAAGAACACGAACTTCGCGCTGTCCATCGCCGGCGGTCTGGTGCGCGAACGCGACGGCGGCATCATCGGCGAGGCGACGGTGGAGTTCATCCGCCGCTACAAGGTCGACATCGGCATCATCGGCATCAGCGGCATCGATTCCGAAGGCGACCTGCTGGATTACGACGAGCAGGAGGTGCGCGTCGCCCGCGCCATCATCGAAAGCTCGCGCCGGATCTTCCTGGTCACCGACCACACCAAGTTCGGCCGCAACGCCATGATCCGCATGGCCGACGTCAGCGTGCTCGACGCCCTGTTCACCGACCGCCTGCCGCCGCCCGAACTGATGGAGGTGCTGGGCAACGCCGACTGCCAGGTGCATGTCGCCGACGGCAGCGAACCGGCGAACGCCGACGGGGAGGATGCGGAGGAGTGAGGGGATACCCCTCGTTTCGGCGAAACAGCTTCAAACGCGGCACCCCCGCCCATCGCCCGCGATGGCGCTTGCCGAAGCCGGGCCGCGCCTCCACTCTGTGGTGTTGGGCCTGGTGAAAGCGGCCGGCCCGGCAAACAGAGATGAGCAGGTGTGCGGTGATCATCGAAAGCGATCTCAAGCTCGACTTCAAGGATGTGCTGATCCGGCCGAAACGCAGCACGCTGCAGAGCCGCAACGACGTGGACGTCAACCGGAGCTTCACCTTCCTGCACACCCAGCGCGACTGGACCGGCTTCCCATTGATCGCCGCGAACATGGACGTCACCGGCAGCATGGGCATGGCCCGCGCGCTGTCGCGCTTCGGCGCGATGACCGCCCTGCACAAGCATTACAAGGCGGACGAACTGGCCGCCTTCTTCCGGGCGGAGGCGGAATCCGCCACCCTGTCCAACGTCTTCTATTCCATGGGCATCGCCGAAGCCGACCATGACAAGTTCCAGGCGGTGAAGGCCAAGGCGCCGGTGGGCAAGATCTGCCTCGACGTCGCCAACGGCTATACCGAGCGCTTCGTCGAGGTCATCTCCCGCCTGCGCGAAGAGAACCCGGACACCGTCATCATGGCCGGCAACGTCGTCACCGGCGACATGACGGAGGCGCTGCTGCTGGCCGGCGCCGACATCGTCAAGGTCGGCATCGGGCCGGGTTCGGTCTGCACCACCCGCAAGATGACCGGCGTCGGCTATCCCCAGCTGTCGGCCATCATCGAATGCGCCGATGCCGCGCACGGGCTGAAGGGGCAGGTCTGCGGCGACGGCGGCTGCACCGTGCCGGGCGACATCTCCAAGGCCTATGGCGCCGGCGCCGACTTCGTGATGCTCGGCGGCATGCTGGCCGGCCATGACGAATGCGAGGGCGAGATCCGCTACGAGGACCGCGACGGCAACCGCGTGCCCGTCGCCATGACCTTCTACGGCATGTCGTCTGACACCGCGATGCACAAGTATTCCGGCGGCGTCGCCTCCTACCGCGCGTCGGAGGGCAAGACGGTGGAGATCCCCTACCGCGGCCCGGTGGAGAACACGATGCAGGAGATCATGGGCGGCGTGCGCAGCATGATGACCTATATCGGCGCCACCCGGCTGAAGGAGGTGCCGAAACGCACCACCTTCGTGCGCGTCGGCGCCCAGTTGAACACCGTGTTCGGGGGCTGATCCGCGCCCTCGCCGCATGGCAGATCCCTGCCGCCGCGCCCAGTCCGATTCTTGTCTCTTGGTCCTGTTCCGTTCTACTGCTTGGGTGAGCGGCGAATCGGGATCATCGCGGGAACGAGAGTGCTTATGGACAGGGTGCCCGGCAGCGGAGCGGACGTCATCCGCGCGCAGTTGCCGACCCTGCCGGACACGCCCGGCGTCTATCGGATGCTGGCGGCCGACGGGTCGGTCCTTTATGTCGGCAAGGCCAAGAACCTGAAACGCCGGGTGGCCAGCTACACCCGGACCGACGGACTGCCCAACCGCACCCGCCGGATGGTGTCGCTGACCCGCTCCATGGAGTTCGTCACCACCCATACCGAGGCCGAGGCGCTTCTGCTGGAAGCGAACCTGATCCGCAGCCTGCTGCCGCCCTTCAACATCCTGGTGAAGGACGACCGCTCCTTCTCCTACATCGTCATCGGCCACAGCAGCAAAGGAAGCGGCCACGACTTCCCCCGCCTGATGCATCATCGCGGCAGCGCCGAGCGCCGCGGCACGGCGGGCAAGGGCAACCGCCGCGATTCCGACCTGTTCGGCCCCTATGCCTCGCCGCATCTGGTCGGCATGACCATCGCCGCTCTGCAGCGCGCCTTCCTGCTGCGCACCTGCGACGACGGGGTGTTCGTCTCGCGCACCCGCCCCTGCCTGCAGCACCAGATCAAGCGCTGCTCCGCCCCCTGCGTCGGCCGTGTCAGCGAGGAGGAATACACCGCCCAGGTCCAGGGCGTGCGCGACGTGCTGTCCGGCCGCAGCGCGGAGGTGCAGGCGGAATTCGCCCGCCACATGCTCGACAGTTCGGACCGGCTGGAATACGAGGACGCCGCCCGCTGGCGCGACCGCATCCGCGCCCTGACCGCGCTGCAGAGCCGCCAGGACATCAATCTGGAAGACGCGCTGGGCGATGCCGACGTGCTGGCCCTGCACCGCGAGGGCGGAGCGGCCTGCGTCCAGGCCTTCTTCTTCCGCGGCGGCCGCAACCAGGGCACCCGCGCCTTCTTCCCGCGCATCGACGCGGAGGAGGAACCGGGCGACATCCTGGCCGCCTTCGCCGCCCAGCTCTATGCCGATACCCCGCCGCCGGCCCTGCTGCTGCTGAGCGACCCGGTCGAATCCCCGGAACTGCTGGCCGACGCGCTGAGCCTGTCGGCCGGCCACCGTGTCGCCGTGGAATGCCCGAAGCGCGGGCCGAAGCGCCGCGCGGTCGAACATGCGCAGACCAACGCCCGCGACGCCCTCGGCCGCCGGATGTCCGAGCGATCCACCCAGGCGACGCTGCTGGAGGGGGTGGCCCGCGTCTTCGGCCTGCCCGCCGCCCCGCGCCGCATCGAGATCTACGACACCTCGCACATCCAGGGCTCATTCCCGGTCGGCGCGATGGTGGTGGCCGGGCCGGAGGGGTTCCAGCGCAACGCCTATCGCCGCTTCTACATCCGTGACCCCGAAGCCGCCGGCGACGATTACGCCATGCTGCGCGAGACCTTCACCCGCCGCTTCCACCGCAGCAATGATGCCGGCCGCGATTCCGGGCAATGGCCCGACCTCGTCCTGATCGACGGCGGGCTGGGCCAATTGAACGCGGTGAAGGACGAGCTGGCGATGCTGCAGATCACCGACATCCCGCTGGTCGCCATCGCCAAGGGACCGGACCGCAATGCCGGGCGCGAGCGCTTCTTCCGCCCCGGCCAGCCGCCGCTGACCCTGCCGCCCAACGACCCGGTGCTGCATTTCCTGCAAAGGCTGCGCGACGAGGCACACCGAACCGCCATCGACAGCCACCGCGCCCGCCGCATGAAGGCGATGTCGCACACCCGCATCGACGGCATCCCCGGCATCGGCCCGGCCCGCAAGAAGGCGCTGCTCCACCATTTCGGCAGCGCCACCGCCGTCGCCTCCGCCGGGCTGAAGGATCTGGAAGCCGCCCCCGGCATCAGCGCCGCCACCGCGCGGAAGCTCTACGAGCATTTCCACGGATAGACGGTCGGGGATTAACAGTCAGGGCACCGTCTTCCCCGTGAACGGGTTCCATCCCAGCGCGGCCAGCGCCGCCCAGGCGGTGGCGCCCAGATGGGGGCGGCGGTAATAGAGGAAGTCGTCGGTCTTGCTGTCCGGCCCAATGGCGAGCCCGGTCGACAGCACCTGCGGCCGGGTGGCGTAGAGATAGCCGCCGGGGCTGATCTCCTTCAGCAATTCGCCGAACAGCCGGTCGGCATCGGCACGGCGGCCGACGACGCGGTAGGCGAGCGCCGCCTGCGCCGTGCCCTCCACCCACATGCCGTCGCGGTCGTCGTTGAAATCGAAACCGCCGTCGGCGCCATGGGCGCGCTCGGCATAGGACAGCGCGGCGCGCCAGGACTCCGGCGCCTTGGGCAGCATCTGCGGCCAGAGCTGGGCGTCGAGGCCGGAGGTGGAGGTGCTGACCGTCACGCCGTCCGGCCCGGTGCCGATCGGGAAACGATCGCCGCCGGCCGTCCACAGCCTGTCGAGAAAGGCGCGCGCCTCGCGCTCCGGCCCGGCGAAATCGCCGCCGAGCCAGCCGAACAGGGCGACGAGATCGGTGTTGTGCTCGGTCGATTTCCAGGTCAGCGGCTGCGGCGCGTCGTCGAAGCCCTGCAGACCGCCGTTGAAGCCACCGGGGCCGCGCGGATCGCGGGTATGCTCGATGACCCAGCGCGCCAACTCCTCGGCGCCGTCGCGGAACCGGGATTGGCCGGTCGACTCCGCCAGGGTCAGCAGAGCCAGCCCGGCCCAGGCGACGTTGCCGGTGGCGGTGCCGACCTGATAGGGATCCTCGCCCCAATGGTTGCCGACGGCATCCCACCAGCCGTTCGGCGGTATCGGCCGCTGCTTCTGCGCGCCCGCCCGGTAGGTGTTGCGCAGCCGTCCCTTCCAGCCGGCGCGGTCGAGCGACACCGCGTCGAGCAGCGCCTCGCCGATGCGCAAGGCGCGGTCCTGCCGACCGCAGGCGGTCAGCGCCATGATCGCCAGCGCGTTGTCGTAGGTGAAGGCGGCGGTCGAAAGCGCCGGCTCGGAGGACGGGCCGGGGGCGTAGGAGTTGTCGTAGCTGCGCAGGAACAGCGGCCCGCGTCCCGGCACCTCATCGACCCGCGCCGCAAGCGTGGCACAGGTCTTCTGGGCCAGTTCCTTTGCGGGCGCCGCCGGAGCGGCAAAGGCCGGACCGGTCATGGCGGCGGAAGCGGCTGCGGAAATCCCGAGGACGGCCGCCGCCAGCAGGGCGCTGCGGAACCGTCCGGCCCGCCGCGGAGGCACTCGCTTGACGCAGATAGGCTTGGACATCGACACCGCCGGCCAGTTCAAGGAGGTTCCAGATATGGCCCCTTTACCGGCCGGCGGCAACCGAATGGGCGGCGAGCGTAAACTTGCCCTCTCATGCCCCAATGTCCCTCCTCCCCAGGGGGAGAGGGAGAAAAGTGGAAGCGCAGGCCTGCTTACAGCGGCGCCAGCCCGGCCATGATGTGCTGCTTGCGGTCGGCGTAGACGCTGCCCAACTCGGCGGCGCGGGCGTCGTCGAGGACGTCCTTGGCCTCCTCGAACAACTCCTCCTCCTCCTCGTCCAGATGGTGGCGGACCAGTTCGCCCAGCACCTGGAGCTTTTCCTTCCAGCCGCTGTCGCTGGTCTTCATCGCGTTCAGCTCGTCCAGCAGGCCGTTGATAAGGTGGTGCTCGTTCAGCCCTTCGATGGTTTCCGACTTCGCTTCCTTGGCCTTTTTCAGCGAGGCGTAGAACACGCCCTCCTCGACCTTGGAATGGGCCCACAACTCGCGCTGCAGATCCTCGAACACGGCGCGGCCGCTGCCGTTGGCCTTCTCGGTCTTTTCCAGAAGGCTGCGGATGGTGTCGTGATCGGTCTTGATGCGGGCGAAGATGTCGGCCTGGGTGCCGGTGGTCTTGCTGGCCATCGTCAGGGTCCTTGGCAATCGTTGCGGGGGCAATCTCTGAAAGACAGGTTGCCAATAGAACCCCGCCGCGTGCCGACTGTTCCCAAAACCCCAGGCCGCAGCTTCAGCTCTGCGGATGCGTTTCGACGAATTCCCGCAGGGTATGCATCAGTTCCACCGCATGGACGACCTGCCCGTGGGCGCAGGCCTCGGCGATGTCGTCGGCGATGATGTGGGCGATGCGGTCGGGTCCGCCGGGGCAGTGGGCAAGGCAATGGCCCATCTCCACCGCCAGCATTTCCGGCAGATGTTCGTGTTCGGCGATCGCGTCGATCTCGGCTTCGGTGAGATCGCTCAGCGCGATGCAGTCCTTGATCGTCAACATGGCGCGTTCCTCCCGGGAACGGCCGGGCCTCCCTGCGGACAGGGGTGGATCGGTTCGGCTGGACCGCCCGCCTTGGAACGGCCAACGCCGCAAGGCATCCCCGCCCGATTGGGCGGCGGGGATGCCGCGCGGCCGAAGGCCGGCAAAGATCAGTGAGCCATAAGAACCGGCAGCCCGGCGTGGTTCAGCACGTAGCGCGTGACACCGCCCAGGATCATTTCCCGCATCCGGCTGTGGCCGTAACCGCCCATCACGAGCAGGTCGGCGCCCAGCTCCACGGCTTTCTTGGTGACCGTCTCCCCGACGGGTTCCGATCCCGGATGCAATATAGTTAACTCAGGGTTAACGCCCTGCCAAGCGAGATAATCGGTGATGCGGCGTCCTGTCGCGGGCTCGGTAACCGAGGTTTCGGCGGTCAGAACCAGAGCGCGCTCGGCGCTGCGCAGGAAGGGCAGTGCGGCGGCGACGGCGCGGGTCGCCTCCACCTTGCCGTTCCAGGCGACGGCGACGGTGCGGCCGATTTCCGCCGGCAGATCCTTGGGCACCAGCAGCACCGGCCGGGCGGAGCCCAGCAGCGCCGTTTCCATGGTGGTGTAGCCCTGGGTGTCCGCCTCGATGGAGGTGTGGGCGCAGACGATCAGGTCGGACAGGCGGCCTTCGGCCGGCACCACGTCCTCAATCCGCCCGACGACCTCGCGCCAGGCGGCGGACGGCGCCTCCACCCCGCCGGGGAGGTCGCGCAGCTCGATCCCGGCATCGGCGATCACCGTCTCGAAATGCCTGCGGGCGGCGACGCGGTGTTTGTTCGATTCGTCCTCCGCCGCGCGCATGATCTCGTCCACCATGGCGCCTGACATGCCCTCGCCCAGCATCGGCACGGCATCGCGCGGGTCGAGGCACACGAACAGGGCGACGATATGCGCGTCGAAATCCTTCGCAACCGCGACCGCACCTTTGAGGGCCACCGGATCGTTGTCACTGCCGCACAGCGGCACAAGGATGGTCTTATAGGTCATGGACTCCTCCCGGACCGGTTCGAGCGGCCCTTCCCGGACGGTTCCGGTCCGCCCGCCGCTGCGGCGGAACGTTCACCGGGTCGTCGTTCGCCCCATCATACCCGTATGATCGTATCGGTCCACGGCCTGGGGCGGAGCCGCCGACTTCCGACATTCAACCTTTAACATGTTGTCCGCCCTGGAATTAGGCCAAGCTTGCGCGGGCGTCGTCCAGCACATCCGCTGCAACCCTGCCAGCATCCAGGCGCGTCCAATCGATTGTACCCAAATCATAGCTTTCCTGCCGCTCCACCACCCCTGGGGTGGCGTCGGACGCGTCGTTGCGGCGATTGGCCACACGCTCCACCCGCGCGGTCAACGGCGCCTCCAGCCAGATCCCGTCGAATCGCACGCCGGCATCCGCAGCCAACGAGGCAAGTCGGCGGCGCTCCTCCGGCCGGGCGCTGACCGCGTCGACCACCACCGCCTGGCCGGCGGCCAGCACGGCGGCGGCCCGCCGGTACAGTTCGGCATAGACCCGCTCCGTCATGGCCGGGGCATAGCCGTCCTCCGGCAGCCGGTCGGTGTCGGCCACGCCGCACAGCCGCTTGCGCAGCACGTCCGTGCGCAGGACCACCGCGCCGGGTGCCGGTTCCAGTCCGGGGGCGAGCCCTTCGGCAAGGCGCGTCTTGCCGGTGCCGGACAGGCCGCCGACCGCGACCAGCCGCGCCGGTGCCGGATCGAGCGCCGCCAGCGCATGGTCCAGATAGCGCCGGGCCTCCTCCGCCAGCCCGGAGGCGGTGCCGTCCAGCCGCAGTGCGGCGGCCAGCACCTTTGCCCGCACCGCGGCGCGGAGCGACAGGAACAGCGGCAGCGCCGCCAGCCCGCCGTAATCCTCCGTCTTCTCCAGATATCGGTTCAGCACCACATTGCCGAGCGGCCGCAGCCCGCGGTGGTCGAGATCCATCAAAAGGAAGGCGAGATCGTAGAAGACGTCGGCGACCGCCAGCGCCTCGTCGAACTCGATGGCGTCGAACAGGGTCGGCTCGCCGTCCAGCAGGACGATGTTGCGCAGATGCAGGTCGCCATGCCCGTGCCGGACGAAGCCGGTCCGCCGCCGCTCCTCCAACAGCGGCGCCAGCCGGTCGAGCGCCGCCGCGCCGCGCGCCGCCAGCCGTGCCACCATGGTTTCGGGAAACAGGTCGGGAGCGGCACGCAGTTCCTCCAGATTGCCGTCGGCGACCGCCCGCATCGCCGCCGCGCCGCCGCCATCCGGCCTGGGGGCGGCCTCGCCATGAAAGGCGGCGATCCGTTCGGCCAGCCGGCGCATCAGGCCGGGGGTCAACCGGTGCCGCTCCGCCATGCGGTCGAGCAGCGCGTCGTCCGGGAAGCGCTTCATCGCCACCAGCCAGTCGACCGCCTCCCCGCTTCCTTCGCCGGCATCCAGGAACAGCCGTCCGTCGGCGCCGCGGCGGAGTGCCATCACCTCCCGGTAGAGCGCGGGCGCGGTGCGGCGGTTGACCGCCAGTTCCGCCAGACAGGCGGCGTGGCGCTTGTCCAACGTCGAATAGTCCAGATAGGGATAGCGCACCGCGCGCTTCAGCTTCAGCGCCCGGTCGCCGGCCAGGAAAACCAGGGCGGCATGGGTGTCGATCCGCTTCACCGCCAAACCGCCATGGCTGCGCGGATCGCCCAGGAAGGCGATCGCCTCCTGCTGTCCATGGTTCTGCGGCAGGCCGGGCTGCCGGTCGGCGGGGGGCGCTGTCATGACGGGATGGTAACAGTGTCGACCCCGCCCCGCTTCTGCTTTCATGGTTGAAACGCCGATGCCGATCACGACATCCTAGGGGTAGCGCGGATACACCATGGGACGATGGGCACGCCCCATCGTTATAGTGGCCTGACCGCATGGTCCAGAACGCTTGGTAGGAAGCGCTCGCCAGAGCCGACGCGTCACCGGAGGGTGCCCGTGAATCGCCTGTTCAGCCGTCTGACGCACAGCATACCCGCCGCAGCGCGGGCCGGAATGATCGCCGGCATCCTTGCGTGCATCCTGGCGGAACCGGTAGCCGCGCAGACGATCGACGCCGACGGGCGATTCGGCAATTGGGCGCTGGGCGGCCTCGCCTACAGCCTGCAGCCGCCGGCCGAAAGCAGCCTGACCGTGCTGAACAGCAAGATGCGGATCGGCAGCTCGCTGATTCCGCAGATCGAGGGCTATGCCAGTGTGCGGCCCTGGATCGGGCCGGGCACCGGAAGCAGCCTTACCCCGCGCGGCGCCGTGACCGGGCTGACAGGCGGTCTGGGCGGTGGGCTGGGCAGTGGGCTGGCCGGCACGGGAAGCGCCGGGATTTCCAGCGGGCTGGCCGGCATCATGGGCGGCGTGCTGATCGACGTCCCGCTCGGCTCCTTCGTCTTCACGCCCAGCGTCGGCGCCGGCACCCTGCCCACCGTGCGGCGGGAGGGCGCGCCCACCACCGAATTCCGCTCGCAGTTGGAACTGGGGTACCAGTTCGACAACAACTCCCGCTTCAGCCTGGGCTACAGCCGCATCATCAACGATGCCGCCTCGGGCGATCCGTCGGCGGGCGCCAACAACGTCTTCGGCTTTTATTACCGTTTGCCTTTCGGCGGCCCCTGATCCCGCCGGCAGGTCGGGACATCGTGTCGCGGCGACTGGCGGCGGGAAAACGCGCGCTGGGGTAGCATCTTAACGGCATGTTAAACATGGTTCGTTCAAGTGGACCCGGACCGAACGCTTCCCGGGGAACCCACCATGGCCACCAAGCGCAAGACCGCTGCCTCCGCTGCTCCCGCAACCGCTCCCACCGCTGCCGCGCCCGTCTTCGAAGCGCCGGTGGAAAGCTGGGCCGACATCATCCTGCGGACCAACTTCGCGTCGGTGGAACAGGACAGCATCGTCTTGCTGCAGGCGGCCAGCAGCCTCCTGGAATCGGACTCGCCGGAGAAGGTCAGCATCGCGCTGGACCAGAATCTGAAGCTGTGGATCGCGATCAAGACCGTCCTGCTGAACGACGACTGCCCGGTCGAGCCGGAGGTGAAGGCCAACCTGCGCAATCTGGCGCAGTATGTCGTCTCCACCACCATGCTGGCGACCCAGGGCGCCATCGAGACGAGCAAGCTGGTTTCGCTGGCCCGCCTGAACATGAACATCGCCGAGGGCCTGCTGAGCGGCCAGCGCAACCGGATGATCCAGGAACGCGCCTATCAGATTTGGGAAGAGGAAGGCCGTCCGGGAGGGCGCGAGGAGGAGCACTGGCTGCGCGCCGAGGCGGAGGTCTCCGGCCTGTTCACGGTCTAGGCACCTTAATCAGCTAAACAGCGGGGCGGGTTTCGCAACGCCGCCATACCGCATGGACATGACCGCCCGCGTCGCGACACCGTGACGCGGGCGGTTTCGCTTGGTAGGTTCGGTGCACCGTGACAGTCCCGCAGCAAACCCTCTCCAAGCCGCACAAGCGCATCGACAACATCCGGCTCGGCATCGGTTCGATGCTGGCGTCCGTGCTGTTCTTCTCGCTGATGAACGCCCTGGCGAAGCTCCTCATGGACCGCTTCCCGGTGACGGAGGTGATGTTCTTCCGCAGCCTGTTCGCGCTGATCCCGGTCTGCCTGTCGATCCATCTCGGCAAGGGCTTCGCTGCGACGCTGTACACCCGTCATCCCTGGGGCCATATGGGGCGGTCGCTGATCGGGCTGACCACCATGGTCGCCATGTTCTGGTCGTTCCACCTGCTGCCGCTGGGCGACGCCATCGCGCTGAACTTCGCCGCCCCGCTGTTCCTCACCGCGCTGTCGGTGCCGCTGCTCGGCGAGAAGGTCGGCATCCACCGCTGGAGCGCGGTGCTGGTCGGCTTCGCCGGCGTGCTGATCATCGTGCAGCCCAGCGGCGACGTGCTGAACCTGGGCGCCATCATCGCGCTGTGCGGCGCGCTGACCAACGCGCTGGCGATGATCACCATCCGCCAGTTGAGCCGGACGGAACCGCCGGACACCATCGTTTTCTATTTCACCCTGCTGACCACGGTCCTCCTGGGACTGACCCTGCCCTTTTCCTGGGTCACGCCGGATCCGCTGGATTGGCTTCTGCTGGTCGCGATCGGCCTGCTGGGCGGCTGTGGGCAGCTGATGCTGACGCGCGCCTATTCGCTGGCGCCGGCCGCGGTGGTGGCGCCGCTGAACTACACCTCGCTTCTGCTTGCGGTCGGCTTCGGCTGGCTCATCTGGAGCGAAGTGCCGACCGTGACCATGGCGATCGGGGCCGCGGTGGTGATGGCCAGCGGCCTGTACATCCTGCATCGCGAAACCCGTCGCCGCGCCGCCGCGTCGCAGACGCTGCCGCCCGGCGACGGCGATTGACGCTTTAACCTCCTGTTCCGGTTCTGCATTTTCGCGCCATGGTGTTGCCGCCATAGTTTCGCCACTGCGCAATGATGGGCTGTACCATCGCGCCGATGGGCAAACTCCATCGTCGGCGCCATATGATTGGAGTGCGCGGCAGTATCGGTGGGCGGCGGCGGACCGGCTGCATTTCGGCGCGGAGGGGGCGGCATGAAGCAGAACGAGCGGCGCGGCGACTCCGGACCCGGCGACAGCCGGACTGCCAACGGCGACCGGCAGGGCGATGGGTGGGGCGATGGCGTGCGGGAACCGCGCTTCCGGCTGGTCCAGGCGCGCGCGGCGCTGTTATGGGAACGGCTGGGACCGGCTCTCTGGGCGCCCCTGTCCGTCCTCGGCGCCTTTCTGGCGCTGGCCCTGCTGAATCTGCTGGTCCTGTTGCCGGGCTGGCTGCATGCGCTGGCGCTTCTGGGGCTCGCCGCGGCCTTCCTGCTGTCGGTCGCCGTCGGGTTCCGGCGCTTCCGCGCGCCCGCCGAGGATGAGGCGCGGCGGCGGTTGGAGCGCGACAGCGGCCTGGACCACCGTCCGCTGCACACCCTGCGCGACCGCCCGGCCGGCAACGACCCGATGGCCCAGGCCCTGTGGCGCCTGCACCAGGAGCGCGCCCGCGCCGCCATGCGCAAGCTGCGCGTCGCGTGGCCGGGAACCGAGGTGCCGTCGCACGACCGCTACGCCCTGCGGGCCCTCGTGATCCTGATGCTGGTGGTGGCCGGCGCCGCCGCCTGGGGAGATTGGCGCCCGCGGGTGGCCGCCGCCCTGACCCCTCGGTTCGACGGCGGCGCGGCCACGGCCACGGCCACGCTCGATCTCTGGATCAACCCGCCCGAATATACCGGCCTGCCGCCGGTCTTCCTGAAATCCGGCTCCGCCGCAACACCTGCCGGCACACCCGGCGCCACGTCCGGTCCGACATCCGCCGGCCAGCAGCCGGCCAACCAGCCGGTCCAGGTTCCGCAAGGCAGCCTCGTGCTGGCTCGCGTCACCGGCGGCAGCGGCACCCCCAGCCTGGAAGCCGGCGACCAGACCGGCCCGTTCGAGGCGGTGGATTCCACCAATTTCCAGGTACAAAGGCCGGTGACCGGCGGAACCCGCATCTCCGTCACCCAGAGCGGCAGCACGCTCGGCTCCTGGCCGATCGAGGTGGTGCCGGACCGCGCGCCCATCGTCGCCCATGTCAACCAGCCCTCGGCTGCCGAGCGCGGCGCCCTGAAGCTTGAATATGCCGCCCGCGACGATTACGGCCTGACCGAGGTGAAGGCGCAAATCCGCCTCGCCCCCGCCGTTCCGCCGGCAACCGCCCCGGCACCGGACGGGGCCGCGAAGGCGGACAGCGCCGAGATGATGGAGCTTGCGCTGTCGCTGCCCGGCGTCCGCCCGAAGGAGGCGCACAGCACCGCCTTCCAGGACCTGACCGCCCATCCCTGGGCCGGCATGCCGGTGACGGTGCGCCTGACCGCCACCGACGGCGCCGGCCAGACCGGCCGGTCGGAGGATGCGGCGATCACCCTGCCGGAACGGACCTTCAACCACCCGGTCGCCCGCGCCATCGTGAACCAGCGCAAGATCCTGACCCGCAATCCGCAGGGCTCGCGGGTGCAGGTCGCCCGCGCGCTGGCCGAGCTCTCCGCCCGGCCCGGCACCTATGGCGACGACATCGTCGCCTTCCTGTCGATGCGCACCACCATCGCCCGGCTGATGTTGGATGAAAGCCCCGATGCCATCCCCCCGCTGCAGCAGCAGATGTGGGAAACCGCGCTGCGCATCGAGGACGGCGGCCTGTCGCTGGCCGAAAAGGACCTGCGCGACGCCGAGAAGCGGCTGTCCGAGGCGCTGGACAAGAATGCGCCGGACGAGGAGCTGAACCGCCTGATGGACGAGTTGCAGGCCGCGCTCGACAAGTTCCTGGACGCCATGGAACAGCGGATGATGGAAGCCCTGCAGCGCGGCGAGCAGCTGCCCATGGTCCCGCCCGAGATGGCCGATCAGATGACCGACCGCAATGACCTGCAGCAGATGCTCGACCAGATGCGCGAGATGGCGCAGACGGGATCGCGCGACGCCGCGCGCCAGATGCTGTCCCAGCTGCAGCAGATGCTGGAGAACATGCGCTCCGGCGCCATGGCCCAGATGAACCAGCAGAACGGCCAGCAGCAGAACCAGAGCTGGGAGATGATGCAGCAGCTGCAGAAGCTGACCCAGGAGCAGCAGAAGCTTCTGGACCAGAGCTTCCGCCAGTCGCAGGAATCGATGGACCAGCAGCAGCAGGGCGAGCAGGGACAGCAGGGCGAACAGCCGCGCAACCGGCAGTCCGGCCAACGCCGCAGCCAGAACGGCCAG
This sequence comes from Azospirillum ramasamyi, assembly GCF_003233655.1. Classification (NCBI taxonomy): domain Bacteria; kingdom Pseudomonadati; phylum Pseudomonadota; class Alphaproteobacteria; order Rhodospirillales; family Azospirillaceae; genus Azospirillum; species Azospirillum ramasamyi. Next base: position 159,480 of record NZ_CP029834.1, on the reverse strand, counting down.
CAGCAGAACGGACAGCAGAATACCGGCAGCCCGACCCTGCAGAAGCAGGCCGAGCAGCAGGAGGCCCTGCGCCGCCAGCTGGGCGAGCTGATGCGCCGCATGGGCGAGCAGCAGGGCGGCGAAATCCCGCAGCCGCTGGGCCGCGCCGAACGCGCCATGCGCGACGCCGCCCAGGCCCTGCAGCAGGGCGCCCCCGGCGCCGCCGTACCGTCGCAGACCGAGGCGATGGAACAGCTCCAGCAGGGGATGCAGGGCATGGCCGAGCAGATGGCCCAGCAGATGATGATGGGCCAGGGGCCGGCCATGATGGGCCAGCAGGGCCAGATGCCGCGCCAGAACGGCCGCGGCCGCGACCCGCTGGGCCGCCGCCCGTCCGGTTACGGCATGCAGGACTCCAACGACGTGAAGATCCCGGAACAGTCGGAACTGCAGCGCGCCCGCGAAATCCTCGATGAACTCCGCCGCCGCTCCGGTCAATACGGCCGCCCGCAGGAGGAACGCAACTACATCGACCGCCTGCTGAAGCAGTTCTGACCGTCTGCGACGGTGTTCCCCCGGCCGGCAAGCTCCTGTCAGTTAGCTCATAGGAACTCTCCGGGAATGCGAGCCGCGCCGGCTAACCGCGGAAATGGTCCTTGCGGTGGCGGAGTTCGGTGAAGACCTCCACCGCCGGGGCGCCGGGCAGGCCGATGGCGGACTGGACGCCGGGGTCGTCGGCGCGCAGGAACGGGTTGGTCCGGCGTTCCAGGCCGATGGTGGTCGGGATGGTCGGCTGGTTGCGCTCGCGCAATGCCGCGACCTCCTCCATGCGTTGGCGCAGCGCGGAATTCTGCGGGTCGACGGTCAGGGCGAAGCGGCCGTTGGACTGGGTGTACTCGTGGCCGCAATAGACGCGGGTCGAATCGGTCAGCGACCGCAACCCTTGCAGAGACTCCCACATCTGCGCGGGCGTGCCCTCGAACAGGCGTCCGCAGCCGAGCGAGAACAGGGTGTCGCCGCTGAAAAGCGTCTCCGCCGCCTCGAACCAGAAGGCGATGTGGCCGCTGGTATGGCCGGGAACGGCGATGACGCGGGCGGTCTGCTCCCCGAACACCGTGCGGTCGCCGTCGCTGAGCGCAACGTCCAGGTCGGGAATGCGGTGGGCGTCGGCGCGGGCGCCGATCACGGTGGCGCGATGGCGGGCCTTCAGCTCCGCCACGCCGCCGATATGGTCGTTGTGGTGGTGGGTCAGGAAGATGTGGGTCAGGGCCCAGCCGCGCCGCTCCAGCTCCGCCTGCACCGGGGCGGCTTCGCCGGGATCGACGACTCCGACCTTGCCGGATGCCGCGTCGCGCAGCACATAAATGTAATTGTCGGCGAAAGCCGGAACCAGAATGACCTCCACGGCAGCGGACTCCCTGCTGTTGCGATACGAAACCCGTGTTACACTTGGGATACCATGTACACAGATATCGTCGATCTGAGGGAGTTCTACGAGTCCGGATTGGGCAGGAGCGCCCAGCGGATGATCCGCCGGCGCATCCGCACCATCTGGCCGGACGTACGCGACCAGATCGTGCTCGGCGTCGGCTACACCACCCCCTATCTGCGTCCCTTCATGGGCGAGGCGGATCGGGTTGTCGCGGTGATGCCGGCCAGCCAGGGCGTCAGCTTCTGGCCGGCGGAGGGGCCGGGCATGGTGGCGCTGGGCGACGAAGCCGACCTGCCCTTCGGCGACAACACCATCGACCGCGTCCTGCTGGTCCACGGGCTGGAAGGCACGGAGCAGCTGCGGCCGATGATGCGCGAGATCTGGCGCGTGCTGGCCGGCGGCGGCCGGGTGCTGGCCGTGGTGCCGAATCGCCGCGGCCTGTGGGCGCGCGCCGACTGGACGCCCTTCGGCCACGGCTTCCCCTATTCGGCCTCGCAGCTGAAGCAGGTGCTGCGCGACACCATGTTCGTGCCGGAACGCACCCGCCACGCCCTGTTCATGCCGCCGTTGCGCTCGCATTTCCTGCAAAAGACGGCGCCGGCCTGGGAAGAGGTCGGCGCGCGCTGGTTCAAGGCCTTCGCCGGGGTGACGATGATCGAGGCGTCGAAGCAGATCTTCGCCGGCGTGTCGCGCCGGGCGGCGCAGCAGCCGGTCAAGCGCCGGCTGATCGTCCCCCTGCCGGGCGGCGCGGCCCCCGCCGCGCGAAGCGGCAGCGCCCGCATCATCACCGGCCCCGGCGGCGACCCGGTGGACGGGCAGCAGCCCTATCCGCGGGCCTGACGCAGCGCGTCGGACAACCGGCCGCCCAGCCCGCTGCCCAGGCTTCCCGCCCGCGCCGCGATGGTCTGGCTCAGCGTCGCCAGCTCGTCGAGCGTGCGCGTCACCCCGCCCAGCGTCTGTTCGGCGTCGCCGATCCGCTGTTCCGCCGCCATGGCGTCCTGGCGGGAGCGGTCGAGCGAGCGCGCCACCTCGGCGGTCAGCGACGCCTGTTCGTCGATGGCGGCGGCGACGGTGCCGTTGATCGCCTGGATCGAACCGATGGTGGAATGGATACGGCCCAGCGCCTCGTCCACCGCCGCCGTCTCCTTCTGCAGGTTGGCGACCTGATCGGCGATCTGCTTGGTGGCGTCGGCGGTCTGGCGCGACAGGGCCTTCACCTCGTTGGCGACGACGGCGAAGCCGCGCCCGGCCTCTCCGGCGCGGGCCGCCTCGATGGTGGCGTTGAGCGCCAGGAGATTGGTCTGGCTGGCGATGGCGTTGATCAGCTTCACCACGCTGGCGATCTGCTCCGCCGCCGAGCGCAGGGAGTTCATGACCGTGGTGGCGCGGTCGCTGTCGGATGCCGCCGCGAGGCTGATTTCCCGCGCCTTGCTGGTGTCGCCGGAAATCTGGTCGGAGGTGGAGGCCAGCCGGTCGAGCATGCCGGCGATCGCGCCGACCGAGCCGTCGACGGCGTGCGCGGCGGCGCCGGCGTCGGCGGTCTGGCGCAGTCCCTCAGCCCCGGCGGTGCGGACGGAGGCGACCGCCGCCTCCAGCCGGCGCCCGGCCTCGACCAGTTCGGCGGACAGCCCGCCGACCTCGCGCTCCACCCGGTCGGACAGGTCGCGCATCGCGGCGACGCGGCGGGTCTCCTCCGTCTCGGCCCGCAGGGTCGCCACCGCCCAATGGCGGGCGAGGCGGGCGAAACGGCGGGCCTGATCGGCCGGCCCGGCGACGGCCAGCGCCCCCACCCGCTCGCCGTCGAGGTCGATGGCGATGGCGTATCCCTCGCGCATCGTTCCGCCCGACTTGGCCGCCTCCTCCCGGCTGACGGCGCGTTCGTCCAGCCGCCGCGCGACGATGTCGGCCGCGGCCGGATGGCCGGTGCCGATCCGCTCGCGCGCGGTGGAGGCGGCGACGGTGCCGCCCTTGCCGATGAAGGACACGACGGCGTCCAGTTCACGGCCGATTGCATCGCAGAGATCCTGTGCGATGGTAGCGCTGATGTCCAAGGCGCTTCTCCCCCTATCTTCGGTTGGTGCTTCCCACCCTTGCTCCGCCCACCGGACGGAGAGCATCTTTCGCCTTTTTGTTGGCTTCAGACACTACACCCAACAGTTACAAACGTAGAGTTGAAAGAATGACGCAGCCGACCGTTCTGGTTCTTCCCGGCCTGGGCAATTCCGGGCCGGGGCATTGGCAGAGCTGGCTGGAAGGCCGGTTGCCGGCGCTGAACCGCGTCGACCTCGGCGACTGGGACGCGCCGGAGCCGGAGCGGTGGGTGGAGCGGCTCGATGCCGCGGTCCGCGCCGCGGCGCTCGCCGCACCGGGGCCGGTGGTTCTGGTCGCGCACAGCCTGGCCTGCATCCTGGTCGCGCGCTGGGCGGCGGCTTCCGACGCCGCGGACAAGGTGGCGGCGGCCCTGCTGGTCGCCCCGCCCGACGTCGAGTCGCCGGATCGCGTGCCGGCGGTGGTCCGCCGCTTCGCCCCGGTGCCGACCGATCCGCTGCCCTTCCCCACCGTGACGGTCGGCAGCCGCAACGATCCCTACTGCGCCGCCGCCCGCGCCTGCGCGTTCGCCGCCCTGTGGGGCGCCGACTTCATCGACGCGGGCGAGGTCGGCCACATCAACGACGACAGCGGCCACGGCCCCTGGCCGATGGGCGAGACGCTGCTGAGGGATCTGCTGGCGCAGCTGTGAAGCAACCCCTTGCCGCTGCGGGGGCAAGGGTGCGACACAGGGCGCGTCGTCGCGCGCCCGCCAGCGGATTGGAGCTTATGACCGGCATTCCCATCGTCGAGGCCGCCCCGGCCAAGCTGAACCTGTACCTGCATGTCACCGGCCGGCGCGCCGACGGCTATCACGAGCTTGACAGCCTCGTCGCCTTCGCCGAATTCGGCGACGTCATCACCCTGACCGCGGGCGCCGCACGGGTGGCGCTGCGCGGCGTCGATCTGCCGCCGGCCGGGCCGCGGCTGGCCATCGCCGGCCCCTTCGGCCCGGCCCTGCTGGGCGAGAACCCGGCCGACAATCTGGTGATGCGCGCCGCCCATGCGCTGGCCGCCCGGCTGGGGCGGCAGGCCGACGTGATGATCGCGCTGACCAAGGCGCTGCCTGTCGCATCCGGCATCGGCGGCGGATCGGCCGACGCCGCCGCCTGCCTGCGGGCGCTGGCCCGCCTGTGGGGGGTGCCGGCCGACGATCCGGCGCTGTTCGCGGTGGCCGCCGGGCTGGGCGCCGACGTGCCGGTCTGCGTCGCCGGGCGCAGCTGCTATTTCGGCGGCATCGGCGACATTCTGGACGAGGCGCCGGAACTGCCGGAAACCCATGCGGTGCTGGTCAACCCGAATGTTCCGGTGCCGACGCCGGCGGTGTTCAAGGCGATGGCCGCCGCAAGGGGCGCGCGCGGCACCGGCTTCTCCGCCCCTGCCCGCTTCACCCGCAAGCCGGCGGATGCCCGTGATCTGGCCGCCCTGCTGCTGGAGCGGACCAACGACCTCACCGCACCGGCCCTGACGGTCGCCCCGGTGATCGCCGACGTGCTGGCGGCGCTGGAACGCAGCGCCGGCTGCCTCCTGCCCCGCCTGTCCGGCAGCGGCGCCACCTGCTTCGGCCTCTATGCCACGGCGCAGCAGGCGGAGGCCGCGGCCAGGGCCATCGCCGCGGCGGCGCCGGGCTGGTGGGTAAAGCCGACCCGCCTGCGCCCCACCCCGCCCGACGCCCCGGCCCTGCCGCGCGGCATCGTCGCCGTCCCCGCCGCGGCAGTCCCGCCGCCGGCCGCCCCCTTCCCCGACACCGGCGGCTGGGGAGTCGGCTGACGGGACAACCGCCGGAACTTACGCTCAGCGCTATAGCTTACGGGTTTCAGGCCCGCATGTAGCCCCAGCCCTCCGCCTGCGCCTCGGCGATGTCGAGGACGCCGGCGGGGACCACCGTCAGCCCCTCGGCGGTCCGGCCGGTCTTCGCCAGCGTGTTGCCGCAGACGCGCAGCAGCCGGTCGGTCTCCGCATCCGGGCCGTCCAGCGCCGCCGCCACCGCACCGGCATTCACCACGATGCGGATTTCGGCGTCCGGCCGCGCCTTCAACAGGTTGCGGGCGTTGTTGCGCGCCCGCTCCAGCGCCGCCGGGGTGGGGGCGTGGATGACCAGACGCAGGGGGCCGTTCAAGGGCAGGGTCATGGCCGTCATTTCCCCGTGGCGGCGTCGTGGAAGGAAAGGTCGAACAGCGCGTCCACGTCGATCGGCTCGGTGATCTGGCCCAGCGTCTGCTGAAACGCCTGCATCCGCTTGGTGGAGTCCAGGATCGCCCTGGGGTCGTCGACGAAGGTCGTCGCGTCGGAGGTCAGCGCCGTCCGCATCACGTCGCGCTCGACGAGGCCCTTGCCGATGATCTCCGTCACCAGTTCCGCCGTGCGGTCGGGGTTGGACTTGGCGAAGGCGGTGGCGCGGATGTGCAGCTTGACCAGATCGGCGACTGCGGCGCGGTTGTTGGCGATGGCGTTCTCCGTCACCGCCAGGACGGCGCCCGGCTGCTTGGGGAACATCGTGCCGGCCTTGGCGATGATGGCGGCGTCCGGCAGGCGCGACTGGACCAGCGTCAGGATCGGCTCCAGGATCGAGGCCCCGTCGATGGCGCCGGTCAGCAGCGCCTGTTGCAGAGGCTGCTCGCCCATGCCGACGATCTCGACATCGTCCGCACCGATCTTGGCGACGTCCGCCATCCAATAGCGCAGAACGGTGTCCGGCACCGAACCGGCCGGCAGCGAGCCGATCTTGGGCAGCCGGCCGTTGGCCGCGCGGAAGGCCTTGATCCCCTCCGCCGGGGTGGCGGCGCCGGCCATCGCCTTGGCCAGCGGACCGCGGCCGATCAGCGCCACCTGATCGATGACGTTGGCGGCGACGACCTTCAGCTTCACCCCCTTCGACCGCGCGATCATCGCCGGGCCGATGCCGACATAGGCGACGTCCAGCGTCCCCGAGGCCAGCGCCTGGATCATCGCCGGACCCGACTGGAAGCTGGTGGTCTGCAGCGCCAGCCCGACATCCTTCGCCCATCCCTCTCCGGTCAGCACATAGAGCTGGGTCATGGGGATGATCGGAATATAGCCGACGCGCAGGGTGGTCGCGGCGAAGGCCGGATGCGACACGGCGGCACCGGCGGCGACGGCGCCCATTGCGGCGGCACCGGCCAGGATCTGGCGGCGGGCGATGGGAAGGGTGGTGATGGAACGGCTGTTCGTCGGCATTGTGGTCTCCCTTTGCCGGGCAAAGCTAGCCCGCCCGGCCGGGAAACTCAATTCACATCACCCGCAAATGGCATATTCCCGTATTCAACGAAGATTTGCTGTTCTACTATTCGCCATGCCGCCGGCGACGGACGGGCCGGATCAGCCACAGATTCACCAGCAGGCTGACCACCGCCGCGCCGCCGATCACCGCCGCCATCGGCAAGGCGGTGCCGTCGGCCATCAGCCCGACCGCCCAGCCCGACGCCGCGCCGATGCTGAACTGCAGCATGCCCGCGAGCGCCGACGCGGTGCCGGCCATCTGCGGGAAGGATTGCAGCGCCCCGGCCATGGAGTTGGCGAAACAGAACCCGGTCATCGACATGAACAGGAACAGACAGGCGACCAGCCCCCACAAGCCTCCCCAGCCGCCAGCCACGACGGCGACCAGCAGGATGCCGCTCGCCGCCGACAGCCAGACCCCGGTCCGCAGCATGACGTCGGACCCGAAGCGCATCACCGCGCGGCTGTTCAGCGTGTTGACGATGATCATGCCGACGATGTTCAGCCCGAACAGGAAACCGTAATTCTCCGGCTGCACCCCGAACAGCTCGATGTAGACGAAGGGAGAGCCGGAGATGAAGGCGAACATCCCCGCATAGATGAAGGACGATCCCACCGCATAGCCCAGATAGCGGCGGTTGGTCAGCAGCGTCCGGTAGGCCTCCGCCAGCACCATCGGGCGCAGGCTGGTGCGCCGCGATTCGGGGTGGGTTTCCGGCAGGGTGGCGAGCGCCAGCATGGCGATGGCGCCGAAGGCCGCCTGCGCCCAGAAGATCCAGCGCCAGTTCGCCCAGACCAGGATTTGCCCGCCGATCAGCGGGGCGATGATCGGGGCGGCACCCATCACCAGCATCATCATCGACAGCACGCTGGCGGCGCGGTCGCGTTCGAACACGTCGCGGATCATCGCACGGACCAGCACCGGCCCGGCGCACGCCCCCACCGCCTGCACGAACCGCCAGGCCGCCAGATGGCCGACATCGGTGGTCAGCGAACAGCCGACGCAGCCAACCGCATAAAGCAGGATGCCGGTCGCAACCGGAATCCGCCGGCCGAACCGGTCGCTCAATGCCCCCCACAGCAGTTGCCCCACGCCGAAGCCCAGGAAGAAGGCGGACAGCGTCCATTGCACCTGATCCTGCGGCGCATGCAGTTCACGCCCGATTTCAGGCATGCCGGGCAGATACATGTCGGTGCCCATCGGACCGAACGACATCAGCACGCCGAGCGCCGCGATGAAGAAGGGGCTTTCGGCAGGCAAACGGGAACGGACGGCGGCAAGGCGCGCGAGCATCAGCAAATCCGAATAGGAGGGGGTGGGGAATCGACCGGACGAAGTCCGCAGCCTTTAAGCTGATCCGTCACTCCCCTTGCGGAAAGTCCCGTCTTGTCATGGCTGCCTTGACCGCTGCGCGATGAGCCGAACCCGCGACAATCCGGGCTTTCGCGGGTTTGCGGCCCGATCCGGCCATTCAGCCGCGGCTTTCGGCGCAACAAAATTCTGGTTTCAACAGCGGAGACGTGGCTAAAATTAAGTCCGCACACCGGGATTTCCACCCAGCCGGAGGCAGCGTCATGCCGTACCCCAACCGCCGGTCGGTCCTGTCCTGCGTCGCCGCCGGGGCCGCTGCTGGAGTCGCTGCTGGAGCCGCCGCCGGGACCACCCTGGTCCTGCTGCCGCGGCAGGCGCAGGCGCAGGCGCAGGCGCAGACCATGCGGCCGGGGCTGGTCTATGCGGCGGGGCAGAAATTCGACAAGAGTTTCAACGAAGGCGCCTTCACCGGAGCGGAGCGGTTCAAGGCGGCCAGCGGAATTCCGTTCGTCGAATACCTGCCGTCCAATCCGGCCCTGTTCGACCAGGGGGTCGCATCCCTGCTGCGGCGGGGAGTGACCGATCTTATCGCCATCGGCTTCTACTATGCGACGCCGCTGGCCCGGCTGGCCCCGGCACACCCGGAAGTGCGCTTCACCCTGATCGATGCGGTGGCGGAGGCGCCGGACATCCGCTGCGTCACCTTCAAGGAGCAGGAGGGCGCCTTTCTGGTCGGCGTTCTGGCGGCGCTGGCGTCGAAGACGGGGACCGTCGGTTTCGTCGGCGCGCTGGACATCCCGCTGATCCGCAAATTCATCGCCGGCTTCGAACAGGGTGCGCGCCATGCCCGCGGCGACATCCGGGTGGTGGTGAACTTCGTCGGCACAACGCCCGCCGCCTTCAACGACCCCACCGCCGGCTCGGAAGTGGCGCGCAGTCAGTTCCAGCGCGGCGCCGACGTGGTCTTCGCCGGGGCGGGCGTGTCGAATTTCGGCATCTTCGCCGCGGCGAGCGAGCACCGCCGGCTGGCCATCGGCGTCGACAGCAACCAGAACTACCTGTATCCCGGCACCATCCTCACCTCCATGCTGAAGCGGGTGGATCTGGCGGTGGACTCGACCTTCCAGGCCGCACTCCAGGGGCGATGGTGCCCCACCACGGTGGCGCTGGGGCTGGCGGAGGGCGCCGTCGATTACGCGGTGGACGAAAACAACCGGGAGCTTCTGACCCCCGCCATGCTGGAAGCGGTGGAGTCGGCCCGCCTTGCCATCGTCGCCGGACGCATTCCGGTGTCGGACGGCAGTTGAACCGGCGATCGGTCCGGTCGTCGATCAGGCAGTCGATCCGAACACGGGGAAGCGTCAGGCCGATGCCTCGCAAGGCTGCCATCCGAGGGCGGCGGACAGGTCGGCCCCCTTCAGCGTGGCGAAACTGGTCTTGATCGCGGTCAGGTCGGTGCCGCGCAGCACCACCTCGGCGAGGCTGGCGTCGCGCAGGTCGGCACCGGTCAGCCGCGCCTTGGCGAAGCTGGTCGGCCACAGGCGGCTGCCGTCGCCGCTGAGATCGACCTTGCGGAACTTGGCCCGCCACAGCTTGGCGCCGGCCAGATTGGCGCCTTCCAGGTTGCAGCCGGACAAATCGGCGCTGGTGAAGTCGGCATCGCGCAGGTCGCTGTAGGACAGGTCGGCCATCATCAGCTTGGCGCCGGAGAAATCCGCCCCGCGCAGCCCGCTGAAGCGCATCACCGCCCCGCACAGCAGTTGATTGGCGAAATTGTAGCCGCGCAGGTCGATGCGCTGCAGCTGGATGCGCTCCCCGCCCTTCCCCAGCTTCTCCACCCAGATCTGATGCTCGGCGATCAGGTCGGACATCCGCGCCGCGGTGGTGGTCAGGCCGGTGCCGTCCACGTCGATGCCGTGCCGCTCCAACGCCACCCGCAATTCCTCGTTCAGGCGGGCGCCGCACATCAGCACGCCGTCCAGCGTCGCCTTGCGCATGGTGGCCCCGGTCAGATCCGCCCCGATCAGGATGGCGCCGCTGAGATCGCTGCCGCTGAAATCGGCGCCCGTCAGGTCGCTGCCGCTGAAATCGCACTGCGCCATCCGGCAATCGGTCAGGATCGCCTTGGTCAGGCTGCAGCCGACGAAGGTGGTGGTGCCGTCGCTGTTGCCGGCCGCCCGGAACTCGCCCGCATCCAGCACCATGCCGCGGCGCAGGTCGGCGCCCTGCAGGTTGGCGTTCTGCAGCTTCGCGCCATCGACCCTGGCCCCGCGCAGATCGGCGCCCTGCAACTGCGCGCCGGTCAGGTCGGCCTTCGACAGGTCGGCGCCGTAGAGATCGGCCTTCGACAGCACGGTGCCGACCATCCGCGCCCGCGCCAGACTGGCGCCCGTCAGCTTGGCGCCCGACAGGTTGACGCGGTTGAGGCCAAGCCCCGCAAGATCGTAAAAGCTGAGATTGGCGCGGCGCCCCCGTCCGGCCGGGTCGCGCAGCAGCCATTGCTGGTGCCGCACCAGCGCGTCGCGAACCGCCCGAAAATAGCGTTCATCCGTCATGCGGCGCGTCGATGCCCCGGCATTGCCGTCCCGGACACGCTGTCCCGGACTGTTGGCAACCGGGATGTTACCGAAACCGATGCAATTTCGGAAGGCATGTCCCCCTCGAACCTTCGCCAGACCGGCAAGAATCTTTTGTCGCAGCCTCAGATCCGATCCGATATAGGACCGCCGCCATCACAGCCGCGTGATCGCTCCCCCGATCCGCTTGGGACAGCGGCAAGTCCGACCAATATAGTGGGTCTGAAACACCGACCACCACCAGCGGAGACCGGCTGAATGCCCGAATCGGACAAGACCAACACGGCCAAGAGCGAACAGGACTGGAAGCGGGAGTTGTCGCCCAATCAGTTCAAGGTTCTGCGCGAACACGCGACCGAGTATCCCGGCACCAGCCCGCTCAACGACGAGAAGCGCCAGGGCGTCTATCGTTGCGCCGGCTGCGGGCAGCCCCTTTATACCAGCGACACCAAGTATGAGAGCGGATCGGGCTGGCCCAGCTTCTGGGAGGCGATTCCGGGAGCGGTGGAAACGTCCACCGACTACAAGCTGGCCTATCCGCGGACCGAGGTCCATTGCGCCAGCTGCAAAGGCCATCTCGGCCATGTCTTCGACGACGGGCCGCAGCCGACAGGAAAGCGCTACTGCATGAACGGTGTCGCCATGTCTTTCATGCCTTCGGAAAAGTCCGGCTGACCCACAGAACTATGACCGGGCGCCGAACTCCTTTGCCCGATCGGCGCCCGGTCATAAACCCTCCTAAAAAAGGCGGGTTTACCCCTAATTGAGCTAAAAATGGCAACCTCGGCAAAGAGCGCGATGGTATGATCGGCCCTCGTGCGGCGGGTTGTCGCGAGGGCATCGCGACCCTCCGCGGTCCATGGCACCATGCGTCGTCGAAGCGGCGCGGTCATACGGTGCGGCTGGCGGAGGGCGAATGGTCATTTCGGCCGAGTTCCTGGGGATGCTGCTTCTGATCACCAGCGCCGCCGCGCTTGGTCTGTCGATCGTGGTGGATGTCGGCCGCGTCAGCGCCGAAAAGGCGCGCGAGGCGATGAACCAGAGACAATACGACAAGAAGCGCGCCGCGCTGGCCGAATGGCGCCAGAAAACGGAGCGCAAGCGCGTCGACGTCACCGCCCTGCAAGCCCGCCTGACCGAATTCAACGGCCGCCGCCAGAAGGCGCTGACCGAGTTGCGGGCGCTGGAATTCTCCAAGATCGAACTGGTGCACGAGTTGGGCGACCAGGACTCCGACGGCGACGTCTATTGGGCGCAGTTGGCGGTCGGTCCCAATTTCAACGAGCTGGACCGCAAGGACATCGTCTTCTCGCGCCAGATCTGGGAATACCGCAACGTCGCGCACATCACGGCCCCGTCGGCCGAACAGGCGCACGGCACGGTGCGGGCCAGCTTTTCCCAGCGCAACGGCGTCATCAGTTCGCCGGTGGTGCCGCTGGCTCTGGCCCCCGATCCCGAGTTGGAGGCGACCGCAGCATGATGAAGGCGGCATGATGGGAGCGGCTCGATGACCGGCATGATGCTGTATTTCGCACTTGGCCTGATGGTGCTGACCGTCCTGTCCAACCGCTATTGGCGCCGCCAGTTGGTCCTGACCCGGGTCGCCATGTCCAAGTTGAAGGAGAAGGTGGACGACGTGACCAGGGAGGTCGCGGACGTCGCCTCCGACTATGGCCAGCTTGCCCAACACCATACGGATATGGAAAAGCGCGTCCAGAAGGCGGAAATCGACATGCAGGCCGCCATCCTGGAACTGGACCAGAAGAAGGGCGCCGCCATGCAGCGCTACTTCGTGTTCGACCGGAACGAGCCGCGCCCCGGCCGCTTCTGGGAGGTCGCGGTGCGCTTCCACCCGACCGCGGTCAGCTTCGTCGACCAGCAGGGCCATCGCGGCTGGTCCGGCATCCGCCGCTTCCTGCTGATCGCCGACAGCGAACGCGACGCGCGCGAACGGGTGGCCGCCCGTTTCCCCCGCAAGGCCGGCTTCGAGATCCTGGAGGTCGCCGGCTGCCGCCTGAACGGGCTGACGGTCAACCGCATTTCCGAACACAGCACCTTCCGCAAGCCCGCCAAGCCGGAGGAGGAGGCCACCGCCCGTCCGCAGCGCCGGGCCTCGCCCGCCCAGACCTGAGCGGGGCGGCGTCTCCTCCTAAAGCGGACTGCAATCCGCTCTGAACCGCGACGGCGGCCCCGGCCGCTCATGCGGCCGAAGCCTGACCGGCGAATGAGGTCATCTGACGCTAAAGCGCGTGCAAAGTCGCTTTAGTGGCGTCAGGAGCGAAATCAGGGAAGCATTCAGTCCACCGTGGCCTGGAACATGTACCCCATGCCGTGAACGGTGACGATGCGGGTGGGTTCGGCGGGATCGGGCTCCACCACCCGGCGCAGGCGGCGGACCAGCCGGTCGATGGAGCGGTCGTAGGGCACCGAGTTGCCCCGCAGCGTCAGATCCAGCAGATCGTCACGGCTCAGCACCCGCCCTGGATTCTCGACGAAGGCGGCCAGCAGCTCGAACTCGGCCGAGGTCAGCCGCGCTTCCTCGCCGTCGGGGTCGCGCAGGCGGCGCTTGTCCAGATGCAGCTCCCACCCGTCGAACCGCCTCACCCGTCCGCCGGTTGGCCGGGCCGGCTTGGCGATGCGGCGCAGGAGGCTGCGGGTGCGGGCCAGGATCTCGCGCGGCTCGAACGGCTTGGTGATGTAGTCGTCGGCACCCAGTTCCAGCCCGATCAACCGGTCCATCCGGTCGGAGCGGCCGGTGATCAGGATGATGCCGATGTTGGAGGTGGCCCGCAGTTCCCGCGTCACCGCCAGCCCGTCCTTGCCGGGAAGCCGGATGTCCAGCAGCAGCAGGTCGATCCGCCCGCGCGCCAGCAGCGCCGACAGCTGTTCGCCATCGCGCGCCAGCACCACCCGATACCCCTCGCCTTCCAGATAGGCCTTCAAGGTCTCGCGGGTGATGGGATCGTCGTCGACCACCGCGATGGTGTTCATTGTGCCCTGTGACGGAGTCCGATGGCCGGCGGATTGACGGCCGGCCGCTCGGCCAGAAGCTATCGGTTCCGCCAACCGGACACAAGCAAGGTGGAGCACACGGACCGCCTGCAATGGCATCCGCTGATTGTGCGAGGCACCGGGAGCCTGCGAATGGGGACAATCGCGCCGAACTTGTCAGAGCGAGGGGACAATGCCAGATTTGTACTCATGACAAATTGGACCCCGAACCTGGAGGGCCGCGCCGGCCCGCTCTACCGCGTCATCGCCGATGCGCTGGCCGAGGACATCGCCGGGGGCACGCTGACGGTCGGCACCCGCCTGCCCACCCACCGCGACCTCGCCTTCCGCCTCGGCGTCACGGTGGGAACGGTGACGCGCGCCTATACGGAGGCGGAAAAGCGCGGCCTGATCGGCGGCGAGGTCGGGCGCGGAACCTTCGTGCAGGGCCAGCGCCCGCCGGCGACACCCCTGCCGCTCGGCTGGCCGCCGGCCGGAGAAACCTCGGCGGGAGATACCGGGGCCGGCTCCGCCATCGTCAACATGACGACGGTCCACCCCGAACATGCCGTCGCGGTGCAGGCCTTCGGCCAGACGCTGGCGGCCATCGGCAACTCCGGCCGCGCGGCGGCGCTGATCGGCTACGGCCCGCATGCCGGACTGCCCGAGCACCGCACCGCCGTCGCCGCCTGGCTGGAGCGCCAGCACCGGGTGCAGACGACCGCCGATGCGGTGCTGCTGACCACCGGGGCGCAGAACGCGCTGGCGGTGGCGATGGCCGCCGTCGCCCGCCCCGGCGACGTCATCCTGGCGGAACGGCTGACCAACATCGGCACCAAGGCGCTGGCGGCGACCCAGGGCTATCACCTGGAAGGGGTTGCGATCGACGAGCATGGGATGGTGCCCGACGCCTTCGACAGCGCCTGCAGGCGGCTGGGGCCGAAGGCGGTCTATCTGGTGCCGACCCTGCAGAACCCGACGGCGGCGGTGATGCCCACCGCCCGCCGCCGCGAAATCGCCGAGATCGCACGCCGTTACGGCGTGCTCCTGATCGAGGACGACGTGTTCGGCTTCATGGTGCCGGACGCCCAGCCGATCCAGACCATCGCCCCCGACATCACCCTCTATGTGTCGAGCGTGTCCAAGAGCCTTGCCGCCGGGCTGCGGCTGGGCTTCGTCGTCGCGCCGGCGGAACTGCTCTCCCGCGTCGAGACGGCCATCCGCGCCCTGCAATATTCCGCCCCCGCCCTGCCGGCGGAGGTGGTTGCGCGCTGGATCCAGGACGGCACCGCCGACCGCATCGTCGCTACCCAGCGGGAGGAGGATCTGGCCCGCCAGCGGCTAGCCCGCTCCATCCTGCCGGCCGGCACCATCCACGGCAGTTCGGCGGCACAGCATCTGTGGCTGGTCCTGCCGGAGCCCTGGCGGCGCGAGGATTTCGTCGGCGAGGCCCGGCGGCGCGGCGTGATCGTCACCGGCGCCGACGCCTTCGCCGTGGGCCGCGCCAGTGCCCCGCATGCCGTGCGCGTGGGGCTGTGCATGCCCCGCAGCCGCGACGAGGCCGCGCGCGGCCTGCGTGCGCTCGCCGATGCGTTGGACGCACCGGCGGCGGCGATGCTGTCGATCGTGTAAAGGCGGCCTTATACCCCCTGCAGCATCCCCTGCACCGCGTCCATCGCCGCAAGCCCGCGGCCGAACACCGACTCAGCGGTCGCGGCAAGCTCCTGGGCCTCGACGCGGCGGCCTTCGCGCATGCAGTCCTCGACCGCGCGCATCAGCCCGACGAAGCGGGTCAGGCCGAAATGGCTGGCCGCGCCGGCCAGACGATGGGCGATGTCCTCGATCTCGTCGTCGGGCGTATCGGCGGCGGTCAGGCGGGGCAGCCCTTCCTGCGCGGAGTCCAGCAGCAACCCGCGGATGGTGGTGAAGCGCGCCGGACCGAGGGAGCGGATGTAGCGCTCCAGAATCTCGTCGCTCAGATCCTCCCCGACCACGGTCGGGCGGGCGGCGGGGAGCCCGACGGCGGCCTCATCACTCACATCCTCGCCCGCATCCTCGCCATCGCCCGCACCATCCCCGCGCGCGGCGATGGCGTTGGACAGCAGATGCATCAGCCGTTCCGGGAAGATCGGCTTCTCGATCACCGCGTCGATGCCGGCGGTGAGATAGCGGGCGCGGTCGGCGGCGAAGACGTTGGCGGTCACCGCGACGATCGGCACCGCCGCCCGGTCGGCATCCGGGAAGGCGCGGATGCGGCGCGCCACCTCCGGCCCGTCGATGTCGGGCAGGCGGATGTCCAGCAGCACGGCGTCGAAGCGCCGCCGCGCCGCCAGGTCCAGCGCCTTCTCCCCCGTCTCGGCGACGGTGATGCGATGGCCGGCGTCGGACAGCAGGCCGAGCGCCACCTCCCGGTTGATCGCGTCGTCCTCCACCAGCAGCAGGGCCAGCGACCGCACCCGGCTGACCGGCAGAAGCCGGCCCGGCCGCCGCGCCGGCAGGGCGATTTCCTCGACCCGCCGCAGGGGGATGGTGACGGTGAAGACGCTTCCCAGCCCGACCGCGCTGTCGACGCGGATGCTGCCCTGCATGGCGTCCAGCAGGTGCCGCACGATGGCCAGCCCCAACCCGCTGCCGCCGAAACGCCGGGCGATGGTGGGATCGGCCTGCTCCAGCTTCTCGAAGATGGCGGCGCGGCGTTCCGGCGGCACGCCGATGCCGGTGTCGCGCACGGCGAGACGCAGCATTTCGCCGGTCTCTCCACCCCCGGAACGTTCCGGAGCCTGTTCGATATCGACGCGCAGATCCACCCCGCCGCGTTCGGTGAACTTCACCGCGTTGCCGACGAGGTTCACCAGAATCTGGCGCAGCCGCTGGCGGTCGACCACCACGAGTTCCGGCACGTCCGGCGCGATGTCGAGGTCGAGGTCGATCCCCTTCTCGTTCGCCAGTCCTTCCACAGTCGCAACGACCTCTTCCAGCACCGGCAGCAGGGCGCAGGGCGCGGGGTCGAGGTCCAGCTTGCCGTCTTCGATCTTGCGCAGATCGAGGATGTCGTTGACCTGATCGAGCAGCCCATGGCCGCAGCGCATGATCGACATGGCGTAGCGCCGCTCGCCCGCATGCAGCTGCCCGGTCAGCAGCAGCCGGCACAGGCCGAGGATGCCGTTCAGCGGCGTGCGCATCTCGTGGCTGACGGTGGCGAGGAATTCGGTCTTGGCGGCGTCGGCGCGCTCCGCCCGCTCCTTGGCCTGGCGCAACTCCTCCCGCGCCCGGCGCGATGCGGTGACGTCGTTGGCGACGCAGATGATGCGGCAGCGGCCGTCGCCCGACCATTCGAAGGGGTGGCGCTGCAGGGCGAACACCGCGGTCTCGCCGTTGCGGGCCAGCGCGAGTTCCTCCACGCCCAGCGAGCGCATGGAGCCGGGATCCCCGCCGGCCAGCGCCCGGCCGGTTTCCGGTCCCAGCACCTCGGCCAGGGTGCGGTCCTCGATGTCGGCGCGGGGGGTGCCGAAGCAATCCTCCGCCGCCCGGTTCCACAGCACGACGCGGCCGGTGTCGCCCTCCAGCACGTAGAGCACGCTCGGCACATTGTCGATCACGGCGTCGAGGAAGGCCTGGGTCCGGCGCAGCAACTCCTCCGCCTCGCGGCGGCGGGTGATGTCCACCACCGAACTCAGCAGCACCTCCTCCCCCTGGAATTCGAAGGCGATGCCGGACAGCAGGCCCCACAGCCGGCGGCCGCTGCGGGTCACCAGCTCCGTCTCCACGTCCAGCGCCAGACCGCTGGCGAAGACGTCGCGGACGAACTCCTCCCGCACCGCCGGAACGTACCAGACGCTGGCGTCCGGCCGGCCCAGCAGTTCGCCGGCATCGGCGGCCTCGAACAGGTCGGCGGCGCGGCGGTTGACGAAGCGGATCTGGCCGTCGGCGCGGCCGGAGATCACCAGCGGGACCGGCGCCGCCTCCAGCACCGTGCGCAGCCATTGCTCGTTCCGGCGCAGGGCCTTGCTCTTGTCCTCGGTCTCCTGGATGTAGAAGCGCAGCGCCCGCGCAAGCTCGCCGATCTCGTCGGCGCCGGTCGCCGGCACTTCCGCCCCGCCGCCTTCGGTGCGGTTGCGGATCGCCTCGCTGACCGCCCACAGGCGGGCCAGCACCTTGCGCCGGACATACAGCACCGACAGAACCATCCCCAGCATCACCACCCCGACCGAGGCGAAGAACAGGCGGGTGTAGGTGGTGGACACCTCGATCACCTGTTGGCGGCTTTCCTCCGCCGCCTTGGTCTGCTCGACGAAGATGCCGGTGTTGAGGCCGGTGTTGACCAGCGACACCTGATTGGCGCGGTCGACCAGCCCGTTCAGCGCCTCCGACGCCTGCAGTTCGGCCTGACGCTGGCCGAAGACGGAGCGCTCGCCCTCCACCACCCCTCGCATGGCCTCGGCCAGCCGGGTCAACCGATCCGATACGCCGTCGGCGAGCCCTTGCGGCACCGAACCCGCAAGGCTCTCCAACTGCGCCGCCGCGCTGTCGGCCAGCCGGGCGAGGGCGAAGCTGTTCTCCATCTGATGGACCGACGCGATCAGGAACAGCAGCCGCTCGGCCATCGCCAGCCAGCGCTGCACGCCGAGGTCGTCGATCCCCCGCAGTCCCGGTTCCGCCAGGGCGTCGGCCATCCGCCGCACGTCGCGCGACCGGTCGGTCAGGGCGCGGCGGGCGGCGACGCGGGCGGTCACGCCACGGTCGATGGCGTCGCGCAGACGCAGGATCTCGTCGCGCTGCTGCTTCAGCCCGGCAATCCGCCTTGCCTGGGGCGCATCGGAGGATTCCATATCCGCCAGCATCCGGTCATAGCCGTCCAGCTGGTCCGCCAACCCCTGCTTGATCGTTTCACGGCCGAAATTGTCGTCCGACAGGGCCAGTTGTTCCAGGGTGCGCATGATCCGCTGATGCTGGCGCTCCAGCTTGGCGGAGGCGACGACGGCCGGAAACTGCTCCGACGTCACCTTGGTGATCCCGGCATGCAGGCCGTCGAAGGCGATATAGGCGCCAAGCCCGATCAGGAAGGCGACCAGACCGTTGAAGGCGAGCGCGCCGAACAGACGCGCGCCGACGCCGATCCTCACCACGCCCGCCTTGCCGGCTTCCGACCTGCCTGCCCCCGATTCGCTGCCGCCCGCCATTCCCAATCCTGCCAGCCCCAATCCCGCCAGTCCCATCCAGCCACCCAGACCCGACACCCCAACGGTTTGCGCGGTGCCGAGGGCAGCGTATCATAGCGACGCTGTAGCATAAGGGGAGAAGGATGGGGCTGAAGCCTGTTGCCGCCGCGTTCGGATTGATTTTGGCGCTTGGGCTGATTTCGGCGCCGGGCGGAACCGCGATGGCGCAACCGGGGCCGCTGCCGGGGCCGCTGCCGGACGTACAGCCCGCGCCGAACGGCGACCGCCCGGTCCTGGCCGAGATCGAGCGGCGCGGGGTGGTCCGCTGCGGTGTGTCCTTCAATCCCGGCTTCGCCGCCAACGACGACAACGGGCGGCCGGTCGGCTTCATGGTCGATCTGTGCCGGGCGCTGGCCGCCGCCGTCCTGGGCAAGGCCGACGCCGTGGAGATCCGCCGCCTGTCCAAGCCGCAGGAATTCGAGGCCGTCGCCGCCGGCGAGGTCGACGTCTCCTTCGCCCAGACATCCTGGACGCTGACCCGCGACGCCACCTATGCCGTCGATTTCGGCCCGCCGGTCTTCCACGACATGCAGGGGATCGCGGCATGGCGCCTGCCCGACGGCCGGTCGGCGTTGGACGGAACGGAACTGACGGTCTGCGTCCCCGCCGGCTCCACCACCCAGGCCGAACTGGAGGCGCTGGTCGCCGGCGGCAAGCGGCCCTGGAAGCTGCGCAGCTTCCCTGGCTGGCCCGATGCGCTGGAAGCCTTCCTCAGCCGCGACTGCGCGGCACTCAGTGCCGACAGGGCCGTGCTGACCACCGCGCTGCACGCGCTGGACACCGCCAAGGAGGCGCTGGAGATCGCCGACGCCCCCCTTCCGTCCCGCGAGCCGCTGGCGCCGCTGACGCCGAACACCGACCGCATGTGGATGGCGGCGGTGCGTTGGACCATCTATGCGCTGTTCCTGGCCGAGGATGCCGGCATAACCGGCGCCGACGCCGGTTTCCAACGGATCACCGGCGGAAGCGAGATGCGGCGCCTGCTGTCCGGCTTGCCGGAGGTCGCGGCGAAGGCAGGCCTGCGTCAGGACTGGGCCTATCAGGCAGTCGTGCAGGTCGGGAATTACGGCGAAATCTTCGAACGCAACCTGGGCGCCCGGTCGCCTTTCAAGCTGGAGCGCGGACCGAATCGACCCTGGACCCGGGGCGGGCTGCTCTATGCCCCCGTATTCCAGTAACGGCGATCCGAACAATTAAAAATACAGCCCCGGCGCACATGTCAAAAACCGAATTTAAGGAAAGATAAGTGGGCTATGGCCAGTTCCATGCCGATAGACTCTGACTTCTTGAGTAGTTTTATATCCAAGAGAATTGAGCAATACTTTTGCATGATCAGTTATCAGAGGACATACTGATCTCCGCCATGGAGGATTGCTTGCCGTCCCTTGACCCACCCGCCAAAATCGTCGCCTCTGCCGCAGATGACATGAGGCAGAAAATCGTCTATGCCGCCCTGACTCTCGGCCCGAACTTAAAGCTGGGAGAAAAAATAACCGACATAGATCGGATATACCTTGTTAAGGATCCGGTGGATGTCGCCGTAACGCGGCTGAAGCGGGTGTTGTTCCCCTGGATGGTCCAGCACTTCTGCGGCTCGCCGACCAAGACCAAGGCAATTTGCATTTTTGAGATGTTCTTGGAAGGAAAAAGCAAGAACGACCAGAATTACAGCCGCCTGATGGGTCGAATGAATACGGTACGGCAAGACTCGGAACTGGCAAAGAGTATGAGTTGGTTCAAGCGGGTATCTACTTCGAGCGGCCGCAAGGTCGATGCCAATATCTTTGACGACATGTACAAGATCCATATGCTGGGATCTTCGGCCGATGAAGTCCACACGACTATTCATCAGGAGATGTTCCGCCAGATCCTGAAGACGCCCGCAAGGAAGAGCTTCAGCAGCGAAGTCTCCGCCGCCGTCCGACAAATCCGCCAGACATGCGAAGCCGCCGGCTTTCCGCTCAAGAAGCTGGGGCTGAGCGACAGCTTCGCCTGAGCTTGCGAAGCTTTGAAGGCCTCGGGCAGCCACAGAACACCTGTCCAAAAGATCAGTGTATCCCAGTACCGCAACGCCTGATACCCCCGACCATGGTCGGGGGTGACGCAGATAGTTTGGATGGCACACTATCTGCCGGAAAACCAATGAGCGGGCCCGGTCATCAGTTCACATGACCGGAATGCACCGCTCACCAAAAACCAACCGATATGCATGACCATTCACTTGGGAGGGTGAAGACCATGGCCTATGCGGCTTCGTCGGACGATGCCGTCCGACCGATGACGGGCGAGGAGAAGAAAGTCATCTTCGCGTCCTCGCTCGGGACCGTTTTCGAGTGGTACGACTTCTATCTCTACGGTTCGCTCAGCGCGGTCATCGCCGCGCAGTTCTTTTCCGGCGTCAATCCGACGGCCGCCTTCATCTTCGCGCTGATGGCCTTCGCCGCCGGCTTCGCCGTCCGGCCCTTCGGCGCCCTGGTCTTCGGCCGTCTCGGCGACATGATCGGCCGCAAATACACCTTCCTCGTCACCATCCTGATCATGGGCGTGTCGACCTTCATCGTCGGCATCCTGCCCAACTACGCATCCATCGGCATCGCCGCCCCGATCATCCTGATCATCCTGCGCCTGCTGCAGGGCCTGGCGCTGGGCGGTGAATATGGCGGTGCCGCGACCTATGTCGCCGAACACGCGCCGCATGGCCGCCGCGGCAACTACACCTCCTGGATCCAGACCACCGCGACCCTCGGCCTGTTCCTGTCGCTGCTGGTCATCCTGGGTTGCCGCGTGTCGATGTCGGCGGAAGACTTCAACGCCTGGGGCTGGCGCATCCCGTTTCTGATCTCCATCGTGCTTCTCGGCATCTCGGTGTGGATCCGCCTGATGCTGAACGAATCGCCCGCCTTCAAGAAGATGAAGGAGGAGGGCAAGCACTCCAAGGCGCCGCTGACCGAATCCTTCGGCCAGTGGAAGAACCTGAAGATCGTGCTCCTCGCCCTGTTCGGCCTCGTCGCCGGCCAGGCGGTGGTGTGGTACACGGGCCAGTTCTACGCCCTGTTCTTCCTGACCCAGACCCTGAAGGTCGACGCCCAGGCGGCCAACCTGATGATCGCGGCGGCGCTGCTGCTGGGCACGCCCTTCTTCGTGATCTTCGGCACGCTGGCGGACAGGATCGGCCGCAAGCCGATCATCATGGCCGGCCTGCTGCTGGCCTGCCTGACCTACTTCCCGCTGTTCAAGGGCATCACCCACTTCGCCAACCCGGCGCTGGAAGAGGCCATCGCGACCGCGCCGGTCGTCGTGGTCGCCGATCCGAACGAGTGCTCGTTCCAATTCAACCCGGTCGGCACCAGCCAGTTCACCAGCTCTTGCGACATCGCCAAGAGCGCACTGGTCCGCCGCGGCATCCCCTACACCAACGAGGCCGCGCCGGCCGGCACCGTCGCCTCGATCAAGGTCGGCAGCACGGTCATCCCCAGCTACTCCGCCGTGCCGCAGGAAAGCACCACCGTGTCGCTCAGCCACGGCCCGACCGCCTCGCATGCACCGACCGACACCAAGGCCGCCGGCGCCGCATTCGACAAGAGCCTGGGCGATGCGCTGAAGACCGCCAACTATCCGCCGAAGGCCGATCCGGCCCGCATCAACACGGTGATGGTCGTCGCCCTGCTGACCGTCCTGGTCAT
Organism: Azospirillum ramasamyi; assembly: GCF_003233655.1. Lineage (NCBI taxonomy): Bacteria > Pseudomonadati > Pseudomonadota > Alphaproteobacteria > Rhodospirillales > Azospirillaceae > Azospirillum > Azospirillum ramasamyi. The sequence continues at coordinate 136,960 of NZ_CP029834.1, read as the reverse complement.
CTACGTGACCATGGTCTACGGCCCGATCGCCGCGATGCTGGTGGAGATGTTCCCGACCCGCATCCGCTACACCTCGATGTCGCTGCCCTACCACATCGGCAACGGCTGGTTCGGCGGCTTCCTGCCGACCACCTCCTTCGCCATCGTGGCGGCGACCGGCGATATCTACTCTGGCCTCTGGTACCCGATCATCATCGCCGCCGCCACCCTGGTGATCGGCATGCTGTTCGTCCGCGAAACCAAGGACGTGGACATCTACCAGCACGATTGACGCAGTTCCTGATCCGGTAAAAGGAAACGGGCGGAGGGGAGAACCCTCCGCCCGCTTGCCGTCCGGCCTCCGGCCGATGCGGGGACGATGCCGGAAGCGCCGTCAGGCGATCGACAGCGTCGCCTGCTGCTGCAGGGCATCGGCCGACGCGAAGGCGGTTCCGGTGCTGGCGCCGAGCGGGGCGGCGCTACGGCCCTCCTCATAGCCATGGGTGATGTAATGGGCGGTCGCCGCCTGCAGGTCGCCGCCGAAAGCCGCCTGCAGGTCGGGATAGCGCGCCAGATAGGCCGAGGCATCGAAGTCCAGGCTCCGCCCCTCGTTCCGGCCAAAGGTCGCGTAATGGAGCGCCGCCGCCGTCGGATCGTAGCCGAAGGCCTGGATCAGGTCCGGATTGGCCGCCAGATAGCTGGTGGCGTCGAAGTCGGTCCGACGGTTCTCGTTGCGGCCGAACTCGATGAAGTGGCGGGTCGCCTCCGCCGTGTCGGCGCCGAACGCCGCGACAAGGTCGGGGTTGTCGGCCAGATAGCCGGCGGCGTTGAAGGTCAGGCTGCGATCCTCGCCCCAGCCGAGGGAGCGGTAATGGTTGAAGGCGGCTTCGCTGTCGGTGTTGAAGGCGGCGGCGAGATCCGGGTTTGCCGCGAGATAGGACAGGCCGTCGAACACCGGGGCGGAGGCGCTGGCCACCGTCTGGTCGGTGTACTGGATGAACTCGACATTGGTCAGCCGGTCATAGCCGTTGGCGTCGATCACATAGATCTCGCCGTTGTGCTTGACGGCGCCGCTGCCGGCCAGCGTCGAACTGCGGACCACCGTGTCGATCCCGTCGCCGCCGTCGATGATGTTCACGCCGCTGCCGCCATCCAGCAGATCGTCGCCCCGCCCGCCGGTGATGGTGTCGTCGCCGGCATAGGCGCGGATCGTGTCGTTGAAGTCCGATCCGGTAAATATGTCGTTGCCGCCCAGCAGAGCCGCGCGGATCGCCTCGGGATCGGTACCGGCGGCCTCCCAGCCCAGCGCCGTCGCGACCGGAAGGTTGAGCTGGGACACCGACAGGCCGGGAATCCCGTTGACCGAGTTCGTGACGCTGGAGATGGTGCCGCCGGTCAGCGTCTGGCCGGCAGCGTCATAGGTGAAATTGCCGCGGAAATCGGTGGAGCGGCCGTCGGCATAGTTGACGACGAGCTGGGTGGGGGTGGCCAGGGCAACCGTGCCGCCCCGGATGCCGGTAACCCCGAGATCGTCGGTATTGATGCTGGTCTGGGAACCGGCGCTGACCGATACCATTCGAACTCTCCTTAACCTTGCATGTTCGACCAAAGGCTTGACAGCCTGGAGGTAGGAACAACGGAAGACACGGATATGTGCCGGCATCTCCGGGTGTGCGGTCGTACGGCCACCTTTGCCCCTTTTTGGCGGCGGGCCCAAACTTTTGCGTACGACCGAAGGTGGGTGCCGAATGTGGGCGCGGCGCGAGGCTGCGCTCTGTGCTAGGCTGCCGCCCGCAGGGAGAGAAAATCAAAAACGGGATGCGAAAAGCCCCATGGAAAGCTGGTTCATCCTGGCCGCGTCGATGGCCTATCTGCTGTCGCTGTTCGCCATTGCATGGTACGGCGACCGCACCGGCAACCAGGGCGCCGACCGGCGCACCCCCTGGCTCTATGCACTGAGCTTCGGCGTCTACTGCACCTCCTGGACCTTCTACGGCGCGGTGGGGCGGGCGGCCACCGGAGGGTTCTACTTCCTGCCGATCTACATCGGTCCGATCCTGATGGTCGGGCTGGGCTGGCCGGTGCTGGCCCGCATCGTCCGGGTGGCGAAGTCGGAGAATGTCGTCTCCATCTCCGATTTCCTGTCGGCCCGCTACGGCAAGAGCCGCAGCCTCGCCGCCCTCGTCACCGTCGCCGCGGTGATCGGGCTGCTGCCCTACATCGCCCTGCAATTGAAGGCGATCAGCGTCAGTTTCGAGATTCTGGCCGGGGCGTCGCTGGGGGCCGACCTGAACCAGATGCCGGGCGGGACAGCGCTGATGGCAGCGCTGCTGATGGCGGCCTTCGCCATCCTGTTCGGCGTGCGCAGCGTGTCGGCCAACGAACACCACCGCGGCCTGATGCTGGCCATCGCCGCGGAATCGGTGGTGAAGCTGGCGGCGGCGCTGGCGGTGGGCGGCGCCATCGCCTTTTCCGTCTTCGGCGATCCGGCCACCTTCGTCGAAGCGGCGATGAACCATCCCGGCTTTCTCGACCTGATCCGCCTGGACAGCATCGGCGCGGACTGGTGGGTGGCCTGCCTGCTGTCGGCGCTGGCGATCCTGTGCCTGCCGCGCCAGTTCCACGTCGCGGTGGTGGAGAACACCCATGACGGCGACGTGCGGTCGTCGGCCAAGCTGTTCCCCGCCTATCTGATCGCCATCAACCTGTTCGTGCTGCCGGTGGCGCTGGCCGGGCTGATGCTGTTCCCGGACGGCACGACCAATGCCGACACCTTCATGGTCTCCATCCCCTTGAGCGAGGGCTGGCCGTGGCTGGCGCTGGCCGCCTTCATCGGCGGCCTGTCGGCGGCGACCAGCATGATCCTGGTGGAGATGGTGGCGCTCAGCACCATGATCTGCAACGACGTCGCCGTGCCGCTGCTGATGGCGCTGCGCCCCGACGACCGGCGGCTGCGCGACAACCCGGCGGGGGTCCTGCTGCTGATCCGCCGCTCGGCGGTGATCGTGCTGGTTCTGCTCTCCTACGGCTGCTACCGGCTGATCGGCCCTGCCTTTCCGCTGGCGACCATCGGCATGATGAGCTTCACCGCTGTGGCGCAGTTCGCCCCCGCCCTGCTCGGCGGCCTGATCTGGGCCCGCGCCAGCCGCGCCGGCGCCTTCGCCGGCATCTGCGCCGGTTTCGTCGGCTGGGCCTACACCATGCTGCTGCCGTCCTTCGCCGATGCGGGATGGCTCGCCTCCAGCGCGCTGCGCGAGGGGCCGTTCGGCCTGACCGGCCTCAGCCCGGTGGCGCTGGCCGGCATCGCCGGCATCGACCCGCTGACCAATGCCGCGCTGTGGAGCCTGGGGCCGAACATCCTGCTGTTCGTGCTGGTTTCGCTGCTGACCCGGCCGTCGACGCTCGAGCGCCAGCAGGCCGCGCGCTTCATCAGCCTGCGCCGCTCCGCCGACGGGGAGGCCACCGGGCCGCGCGGCGCCACGCTGGCCGATCTGCACGACCTCGCCGTCCGCTATGTCGGGCAGGCCCGCGCCGACGCCGCCTTCTGCCGCTTCACCGGGGTGGAGGACGGAGACCTGCGCACCGCGCTGCTGACCCGCACCGACGGCGAGGCGATCCAGCTGACCGAGCGGCTGCTCGCCGGCGCCGTCGGCTCGGCCTCCGCCCGCGTGGTGGTGGCCGGGCTGCTGTCCGACCGCCGGCTGTCGCGCACCGACGCGCGGTCGATCATCGACGAGGCGTCGCGCGCCATCCTGAAGCAGCATGAACTGCTGCGCGCCACCGTGGAGAATGTGCCGCAGGGCATCGCGGTGTTCGACGAGGATTGGCGCGTCGCCACCTGGAACAACCAGTTCCTGGTGCTGCTGGACCTGCCCGACGGCTTCGTGCAGGTCGGCACCTCGCTGCAGGAGATCGTCGGGCTGATCGCGCGGCGCGGCGAATACGGCCGCAACGGCGAGATCGAAACCCTGCTGGAACGCCGTTCCGACCCGCGCCGCCGCAACAAGCCGGACGTCTACGAGCGGGTGCGTCCCGACGGCACGGTGCTGGAGATCGCCACCAACCCGATGCCGGGATCGAAGCCCGGAGGGGGCGGGTTCGTCGCCGTCTACACCGACGTCACCGAGCGCCACCGTGCGGCCGCCGCCCTGCGCGAAGCGAACGAAACGCTGGAACGCCGCATCGAGGAGCGCACCCACGCCCTGTCCGAAGCCAAGGCGGAGGCCGAGCGCGCCAACCGCGGCAAGACCCGCTTCCTCGCCGCCGCCAGCCATGACCTGCTGCAGCCGCTGCACGCCGCCCGCCTGTTCCTGTCCGCCCTGGCGGAGCGCAACGGCGACAGCGCCATCCGCCAGATCGACACCTCGCTGCGGTCGGTGGAACATATCCTGGGCGACCTGCTGGACGTGTCCAAGATCGACAGCGGCGTGGTGAAGCCGAACCCGCTGCCGATGCGCATCGAGGAGTTGCTGAAGCCGCTGGGCGAGGAGTTCACCGTGCTGGCGAGCCGCCACGGTCTGGGGCTGCGGGTGGTCGACTGCTCCGCCATCGTGCACAGCGACCCGACGCTGCTGCGGCGCATCCTTCAGAACTATCTTGCCAACGCCGTGCGCTACACCCGCACCGGCCGCATTCTGCTGGGCTGCCGCCGCCGCGGGAATTTCCTGTCGATCGAGGTGTGGGACACCGGCCCCGGCATCCCCGAACACAAGGTGCCGGAAATCTTCATGGAGTTCCGCCAGCTCGACAACGATGCCGACGACCGCGGCAAGGGGCTGGGCCTCGGCCTCGCCATCGTGGAGCGTCTGGCCGTAATCCTCGGCCACACGGTGCAGGTGCGATCCAGGGTCGGGCGGGGCAGCGCCTTCTCCGTCCTGGTGCCGCTGACCGACGAGCCGGTCGCCGCCCGCGCCGTGGTGGCCCGCCCGCGCGGCCGCGACCTGAGCGGCGTCCTGGTGCTCTGCCTGGAAAACGAGCCGGCCATCGCCCGCGCCACCGAGGATCTGCTGTCGAGCTGGTCCTGCCGCGTCGTCACCGCCGTCGCCCCCGACCTCGCCCTGGCGAAGCTGGAGGGGCGCATGCCCGACGTGATCCTAACCGACTACCACCTCGACCGCAGCCTGACCGGGGTGGAGGCCCTGCGGACCTTGCGTGCCTCGCTGGGCAGCGACATTCCCGCCGCCGTCGTCACCGCCGACCGCGATGCCGCGGTGCGCGAGGACATCGAAGCGGCGGGCTGCCGGCTGCTCTACAAGCCGGTGCGTCCGGGCGCGCTGCGGGCGCTGCTTGGGCAGTTGCTGGCGGAAAGGCAGCGGGTGGCGGGCGAGTGAGGCATGAGGCAGACGGCCCCCTCACTCCACCGGCGGCGGCGGGGCCGAGGACAGCGCCAGCTGGCTCGCCAGCACCGCGGCCTGGGTGCGGGTCAGCACGCCGAGCTTGCGCAGGATCGTCGTGACATGGGCCTTCACCGTCGTCTCGGCGACGTTCATCTCGTAGGCGATCTGCTTATTCAGCTTGCCCTCCGCGATGCCGGCCAGGACGCGGAGCTGCTGGGGGGTCAGGGTGGCGGCGCGCTGGGCCGGGTCGGGAGCGTCGGTCTCGGGTCCGCCGTTGAACTCCGGCAGCCAAAGCTCGCCGTCCAGCACGGCATGGATCGCCTCGACGATCTGGGTGTTGGGGGCGGATTTCGGCACGAAGCCGGAGGCGCCATAATCGATGGCGCGCTGGATCGTCACCGGATCCTCAGACGCCGACACCACGATCACCGGGATCGCCGGATTTTCGGAACGCAGCATCATCAACCCGATCAGGCCGCTCATGCCGGGCATGTGCAGGTCGAGCAGGATGATGTCAGGCGGTTCCCCGGTGTCCAGCAGCGGCTTGATCTGCTCGAATCGCGACGCCTCCAGGATCACGGCACCGGGAATCGCCTGCCCGATCGTCTGGGTCAGGGCGGTGCGCATCAGCGGGTGGTCGTCGGCGATCAGAATGCGGTGCGACATCGGCCTTCTTGGACTTTCCGGGTATGGGCATTCCGGGCATGGACATTCCGGGAATAGAACCGTTCCTGCAGTATCCGCTTGCAGCCGCCCGTTGACAACTGCGCCCAATGCCGCGCGTCGACGTTTCCGGGAGATTCTTTCCTTATCCATCCGCGGACGGAATGGCCCCGGCGCTGGTGCGTTCGTGGATAGCCTGTCGCCGGAAGCGGTACAACTCCGCCGGACGGCCGCCGGTCTGGCTTTCATAACGTCCGGTCGGTTCGACGAAACCGCCGGAGATCATCAGGCGCCGGAAATTCTGTTTGTGAACCCGCTCGCCCGACAGCGCTTCGACCACCAACTGCAATTGATGCAGGGTGAAGGTGGGGGGCAGCAGCTCGAAAACGATGGGTCGGTAGCGAAGCTTGCCGCGCAGCCGCTCCAGCGCGGTCGCCAGGATGCGGCGGCCGTCGCGCGCCATCGGCCGGCCGAGCGCCCGCGGCATCGGTCCGCCGGCCCGCACCGACGCATCGACCCGCGCGGCGAGGTCGCGGTCGCGGAAGGCCTCCACCACCAGCCCGGCTTCATAGAGCAGTTCGAAGCGCTCCAGCACCCGTTCCATGTCCCAGTCGGCGCCATCCAGCCCGAAGGCCATCTGGGCGCGCTCGCCCCGGCGCAGGCGGGTTTCCTCGTCGGGAGCCGAGGCGATCCAGCCGCCGAGCGCCGGGGCGATCACGCCGTCCAGCAGCGGCGGGCGCTGGTCGCGCCAATCCTCCCACGGGAAATGCTCGTAGAGGTCGCGCCACTCGGCCGAGGCATCGCCGCCCAGCGGGCCGTCGCGGACCAGGGCCAGATAGCCGACCACGACCGAGCGCGGGCCGCCGAACAGCTCATGCGGGTCACGGTAGCGGTCCCCGAAGGTGTAGAGCTGCTCGACATAGCGCAGCGCGAGGCCGGACAGCCCCTCCGCCACCGCGCGTACGCCCTCCTGCAGGGTGCGGAAACGGTCCGGCTCGAAGGGTGCGCCGGGCAGGGCGTCGCGATGCGGCAACGGCTCGTCGCCGCGCCGGTGGTCTTCCGGCACGGCGAAGCCGCTGCGCACCGTCACCACGCGCGGCGTACCGCCGATCACCGCCACGATGGCGACCGACAGGCCGAGTTGAAGGGGCTGGGTCACGGCGCTCAGTGCATCCCCCTCACCCTAACCCTCTCCCCGGCGGGGAGAGGGGATTCAAGGCGGGGCAGGTATGGTGCACTCAACGCTTGTCCAGCGGCACGAAGGGACGGGCGGCGTAGCCGGTGAAGAGCTGGCGGGGGCGGCCGATCTTCTGGGCCGGATCCTCGATCATCTCCTTCCACTGGCTGATCCAGCCGACGGTGCGGGCCAGTGCGAACAGCACGGTGAACATGCTGGTCGGGAAGCCCATCGCCTTCAGGATGATGCCCGAATAGAAATCGACGTTCGGATAGAGCTTCTTCTCGATGAAATACTCGTCCGACAGGGCGATCTTCTCCAACTCCATGGCGATGGCCAGATGCGGCTCGTTCTGGATGCCCAGGCGGTCGAGAACCTGATAGCAGGTCTCGCGCATGATCTTGGCGCGCGGGTCGTAGTTCTTGTAGACGCGGTGGCCGAAGCCCATCAGGCGGAAGCTGTCGTTCTTGTCCTTGGCGCGGCGCACGAATTCGGGGATGCGGTCGACCGAGCCGATCTGATCCAACATCTTCAGCACGGCCTCGTTGGCGCCGCCATGGGCCGGACCCCAGAGCGCTGCGATGCCCGACGCGATGCAGGCGAACGGATTGGCGTGGGACGAGCCGGCAAGCCGGACGGTGGAGGTCGAGGCGTTCTGCTCGTGGTCAGCATGCAGGATGAAGATCTTGTCCATCGCCTTGGACAGGACCGGATCGACCGTCCATTCCTCGCAGGGCGTGCCGAAGGTCATGTAGAGGAAGTTTTCGGCGTAGGTCAGGTCGTTGCGCGGATACATGAACGGCTCGCCGACCGTGTACTTGTAGGCCATGGCGGCCATGGTCGGCATCTTGGCGATCAGGCGGTGCGCGGCGATCTTGCGCTGCAGCGGGTCGAAGATGTCGGTGGAATCGTGGTAGAAGGCCGACAGGGCGCCGACGACGCCGCACATGATCGCCATCGGGTGGGCGTCGCGGCGGAAGCCGCTGTAGAACTTGGCCAGCTGCTCGTGCACCATCGTGTGGTAGGTGATGGTGCGCTCGAAATCGGCCTTCTGCTGCGGGTTCGGCAGTTCGCCGTTCAGCAGCAGGTGGCAGACCTCCAGGAAATCGCAGTTCTCGGCCAGATCGGCGATGGCATAGCCGCGGTGCAGCAGGACACCCTCGTCGCCGTCGATGTAGGTGATGGCGGAATCGCAGGCGGCGGTGGAGGTGAAGCCGGGATCGTAGGTGAAATAGCCGGTCTCGGCATAGAGCTTGCGGATGTCGATAACGTTGGGACCGGTGGACCCGCCCAGCAGCGGCAGTTTCAGCGTCTTGCCGGTGGCGTCGTCGGTCAGCGTGACGGTGCCGACCTGGGTCACATCGCCATGCGGTGTGTGCTTGCTCGATTCCATGACCTTATCACACTCCTTGCTGGCCGGACGGCACCTGTCGGTCTTCGCCGCCGGACCTTGGTGGTTGGCCCGTTCTTCTTGCGCTTCTTCGGCACCTCGCGGCGCCGGCTTCTCCCGGTCTCCGAAGGATTGGTCAGGATCGGAACCCGCACCCGTCCAATGTCGTTGACTCCTTCGGAAGATAGCAGAGGACATCATGACCGACACGCCTCAAACGCGCATCCCCTCCGAAGGAATGCCCCACACCGACAAATCCCAACCGGACCATGCCGCAGCGGGCAAATCCGGTTCGGATACCCACGACCAGACGCCGGCGGGCGAACGCTCCCCGCGCGAGGACATGACCAAGACGCCCGGCGACGGCACCCTGCAGGACGCCACCCCGGCCGGCATGTCGTCGAAGGAATTGCGGGAGCGGGCCGAAGACACCGACGGCTCGACCCAGCCCGGCACCGGCTGACGTCCCTCCGGCAGGCGGGATTACAGGCAGGATTCCGGGCGGAAAGGCTCAGGCCGCCGGCCGCGCCGCGCCGGTGCGCTCGCGCAAGGAACGCTCCAGGCGGGCGGCTTCGCGCAGCAGCACCGGCAGAAGCCGGGCGGCCTGCGCCATGTCGCCGCCGCGGCAGATCACCTCCATCCGCCAGGCGAGGTGCATGACCGCCATTCCGCCGAAACTGCCGGCGAGGCTGGACAGGTCGTGCGCCTCCCCCGCCAGCGCCCGCATGTCGAGGGTGCCGGCCGGGGCCGACCGCGCCATGGCCGACAGTCTTTCCAGCCGGCCGGACACGTCGTTGAGAAAGCTGTCGACGATCATGACGAGATTGTCGGCACCCACCGTCTCGGCCAGCTCGGCCAGCACCGCCTCGTCCAGAACCTCGCCGCCGGCGCCGTCGGCGTCCGCCGCCCCATGCGCGCCCCCGGCCTTCGGCATCCACCGGTCCAGCGCCGCCAGCAGTCCGGCCCGGCTGATCGGCTTGGTCAGGTAATCGCTCATGCCCGCGCGCAGGCACAGCTCGCGCGTGCCCGGCATGGCGTCCGCGGTCAGGGCGATGATCGGCAGGCTGACGAGCCGCCCGCCCTGCACATGGCCCTGCGCGCGGATCGCCTGCGCCGCCTCCAGCCCATCCATGCCCGGCATCTGTACGTCCATCAGCACCAGATCGATGCCGCCGCGGCAAGCCGCCGCCACCGCCTGTTCCCCATCCTCCGCCACCTCGACCGTGTAGCCCAGCTTGCGCAGCAGGGTGGTGGCGAACAGCTGGTTGGTGCGGTTGTCCTCCGCCAGCAGGATGCTGCCGCTGCGCGCCGGCTCCCCGCCGCGCTCGGCAGGCTTTCCTTCGGCCTGTTTGTCCGCCGAAGGGGGCGGTCCGGCCGCCTGGAACAGGCCGGTCAGGCAGCCGGCCAGCGCGCCCTGGCGCAGCGGGCGGTTGAGGATGGCATTGGCCAGCCCCTGGACCGGCCCGCAGTCGGCCCGCGCCGCCGTTCCCAGCCCGGCGATCAGAACCCGTCGGGTGCCGGCCAGCGTCGGATCGCCGGCAATGGCCGCCAGCAGGGTGTCACCGCCCATGTCCGGCATGGTCTGGTCCACCAGCACCACGTCGAAGGGCCTGCCGCCGACCGCTGCGCGGGTCAGCGCCTCCAGCGCATCGGGACCATTGTCCACCGCCGTCGGCCGGGCGCCCAAACTGTCGAGCATCGCCGCCAGCACGCGGCGGTTCACCGCCAGATCGTCCACCACCAAGGCACGGCGCCCGGCCAGCGGCTGTTCGGCCGGCGGCATCGCCTCGTCGAGCAGGGCCAGCGGCAGATCGACCAGGAAGCGGCTGCCGACGCCCGGGCTGCTCTCCACCGCGATGCTGCCGCCCATCAGTTCCGACAGCTGGCGGCAGATCGCCAGCCCCAGCCCGGTTCCGCCGAATTTCCGGGCGATCGACCCGTCCACCTGCTGGAACTTGCTGAACAGGATGGGCAGCGCCTCCGCCGGAATGCCGATGCCGGTGTCGGTCACCGTCATGCGCAGCACCAGATGGGCCTCGGTGGCGTCCAGCGCCTCCAGCTCCACCGCGACGGATCCCTGGTCGGTGAACTTCACCGCATTGCCGACCAGGTTGACCAGGATCTGCCGGATGCGCGTCGGATCGCCCAGCAGGGTGCGGCGCAGGAACGGGTCGATGTAGAAGCCGATCTCGATCCCCTTCTCGTGGGCGCGGGGGGTCAGCAGTTCCACCACCCCCTCCACCAGATCGGCGGGGTCGAAGGGCAGCGTCTCGATGGCGACGCGGCCGGCCTCCAGTTTCGAGATGTCGAGGATGTCGTTGATGATGGTCAGCAGCGCGTTGGAGGAGCTGCGGATGGCCTGGGCGAACTGGCGCTGCTCCGCCGTCAGGGGGGTGTCGAACAGCAGTTCCGTCATGCCCATGATGCCGTTCATCGGCGTGCGGATCTCGTGGCTCATCGCCGCCAGGAATTCCGATTTCGCCTGGGTCGCCGCCTCCGCCCGCGCCCGCAGGGCGTCGGCCTCCTCGCGGGCGGCATCCAGCCCTTCGGCCAGCGCGCACATGTCGGCAGCCTGACGCTGCAGCTCCGCCTCTTCCCGCTTGGCGTCGGTGATGTCCTGGACGACGCCGAGCAATCCGATCGGCCGGCCGGCCTCCCCCCATTCCGCCATGCCGCGGATGAAGACGTGGCGCAGCGCGCCGTCGGGACGGACGACCCTCGCCTCCACGGAAAATCCCTCGCCGGTCGCCCGCGCCCGCTGAACCAGGGCGGCGAGAGTCGGCAGGTCGTCGGGATGGTAGGCGCCGCGCGACATGTCGACCGTCGGCGGACCGTCCCGCGGGGTCAGGCCCATGATGCGGTAGACCTCGTCCGACCAGCGGCGGGTGTCGGTGACGAAGTCGATGTACCAATGCCCGAACTGACCGATCTCCTCGGCCAGGGTCAACAGCCGGGAGCGGTCGCGCAACTCCGCTTCCGCCTGCTGGCGCCGGGTCACTTCGCGGCGAAGCTCCAGCTCGTCGACCACCAGCCGGGCGAGCTGGGTCAGGGTTTCCTCCTCCCGCGCGTCGAAGCCGTCGCGGGCGGCGGCGTCGATCACGCACAGCGTGCCCAGCTTGTGGCCGTCCACCACCAGCGGCGCGCCGGCATAGAAGCGGATGTTGGGTTCCCCGGTGACCAGCGGATTGCCGGCGAAGCGCGCATCCTTCGTCGCGTCCGGCACCACAAGGACGCCGTCGTCGAGAATGGCATGGGCGCAGAAGGCGAGGTCGCGGTGCGTTTCCTCCACGTCCAGCCCGATGCGGCTCTTGAACCACTGGCGGTCCCGGTCGATCAGCGAGACCAGGGCGATGCGCGTGCCGAAGAAATGCCGGGCGAGCCGGGTGATGTTGTCGAAGCCGGATTCCGGCCGGGTGTCGAGGACGCAATAGGACTCCAGCACCGCCAGCCGCCGCTCCTCGTCCGGGGGCAGCGCCGCAGGAACCGCACCGGCGGTGTCCCCGCTCACGCGGCACTTCCCCGTGCGGCGGCCCCGTCGGCGGCGCGCCACTGCTGCAGCTTGCGGTAGATGGTGGACGGGCTGATCTCCAGCATCAGGGCGGCGCGCGGCACGTCGTCGCCGCTCAGCCGCAGGGCCTTCAGGATCATCTCCTTCTCCACCTGCCACAACGGCAGGACGGCGCCATCCTCCTCCAGCCCGCCGTCGGCCGGGACTCCGGCACCGGCCGCGGCATCGGCACCGATTCCGCCGGCCCCGGTCAGGGGCGGCAGCATCTCCAGCACCACCTGCGGACCGTCGTGCAGCACGACGACGTTGCGGAGGACGTTCTGGAGCTGCCGCACGTTGCCCGGCCAGTCATGGGCGCGCAGCCGCGCCTCCACCTCCGGCGCGAAGTCCACCAGGGCTTTCCCCTCCTCCCGCGCATAGTCGATCAGGAAGGAGCGGGCGATCTCGATCACGTCGTCGCCGCGGTCGCGCAGCGGCGGCAGAGCGAGCGGAATCACGTGCAGCCGGTAATAGAGATCCTCGCGGAAACGGCCCGCCTGCACCTCGGCCAGCGGATCGCGGTTGGTGGCGGCGACGAAGCGCACGTCCACCCGCTCCTCCCGCCCGCTGCCCACCGGGCTGACGGTGCCGGTCTGGACGAAGCGCAGCAGCTTGCTCTGCAGTTCCACCGGCATTTCGCAGATCTCGTCCAGGAACAGCGTACCGCCGTCGGCCAGCAGGGCCGCACCCGGCCGATCGCCCGCCGCCCCGGTGAAGGCGCCTTTCACATGGCCGAAAATCTCCGATTCCAGCAGTTCCTTCGGAATGGCGGCGCAGTTCAGCGCGATGAAGGCGCGGTCGCGCCGCGGGCTGGCGCGGTGGATCGCCTGGGCGGCCACCTCCTTGCCGGTGCCGCTCTCCCCGGTGATGAAGACGTTGGCGCGGCTGGCCGCCACGCTTTCGATGGTGCGGTAGACCGCCTGCATTTCGGGCGAGCTGCCGATGAAGCCATGGAAGCGCCCGCGGTCGAGATCCTTGCGGTATCCTTCCACCATGCGCGCCAGCGCCCGCCTCTCCAGCGCGTTGCGCAGGGTCAGGTTCAGCCGGTCGGCGTTGAAGGGCTTCACGATGAAGTCGAAGGCGCCCAGCTTCATCGCCTCCACCGCCAGATCGATGGAGCCGTGGGCGGTGATGATGACCACCGACACGCTCAAGTCGCGGGCCTGCAGGGCCTGCAGCACCTCCAGCCCGTCCATGTCCGGCAGCTTCAGGTCCAGAATCACCGCGTCGGGCGGCGATGCCGCCGCGGCGTCCAGCGCTTCGCGCCCGCGGGTGCAATGCACGACCTCATGGGCGTCCGCGCGCAGGAACTCGATGTACAGCTTGGCGAGCGGAACCGTATCCTCGATCAGCAGGATGCGGTGCTTCTTGGCGGAGGACACGGCGGCGGCACTCGGGCGGTCGGTGGCGAAGGAATGTTCGGCCGCAGTGTATCCCGGCGCAAGCCCTGCCGCCAGTCGGGGCGGCCCCACCGGCATATGACCCTGGACCGAGAGCCCCCGCCGGCCGCAAGCCCGGCCTACCCGCTCAGGCCCCGCTGTCGATCAGGCCCCGCTGTCGATCAGGTCGGTGCGCCCGATCCGCCGCAGCGAGACCTGGACGCGGGCATTGTGGTCCCGGATCTCCCGCAGGGTCTGCAGCGTGAACTCCACATGGGCGTCGGCCGCCGCGCTCGCGGCAGCCGCGTCGCCGGCCAGCACCGCATCGGCGATGGCCAGATGCTGCCGCAGCAGAAGCTCGCGCACCCCCGGCCGGGAATAGAGGTCGGCACGGTTGTAGAACACGTCGTTGCGCAGCAGGTTGGACAGGGTCCGCATGATGTGCAGCATGACGACGTTGTGCGCCGCCTCGTAGATCGCCAGATGCAGGTCGGCGTCGGCCTCCGCCTCTTCCGAGCTGTCGTCCTTGCCGTGGGCGTCCTGCATGCGGGCGACGATGGCGCGGATGGCGTCGCGGTCGACGTCGGTCGCCCGCTGCGCCGCCAGCCCGGCCGCCGCCGCCTCGATGGAGCGGCGGAACTCCAGATAGTCGAAGGACGCATCCGGCTTGTTGCGCATCAGCGTCATCAGCGGGTCGGCGATCTGCGACAGGAAGGTGGCGACATGGGTGCCGCTGCGCCCGGTGACCAGCAGGCCGCGCTCCTCCAGCTTGGCGATGGCGTCGCGCAGCGACGGGCGCGACACGTCCAGCTTCACCGCCAGTTCGCGTTCGGCCAGCAGCTTTTCCCCCGGACGGAGCGCGCCCTCCAGGATCAGCCGCTCCAGATGCTCGGCAATGGCGTCGGCCAGCTTGGCCGGTTTGATCGTCCCCTGCATTGGGTAGGCGGCCTCTCCCTGCATCTCCCGATCCCCTTCTACCCATGGACGGAACAGGCGTCCAGCGCGGCCGTCCGGAACAGGATGTTGGGCGTCGGGATCGCCGCGGACACCACCACCTACCAAAGTGGGTCGCCTGAGAAACGATTCAGCCATTGCACAATTTGGTAAAATCTTTTACCCACGTCTTACCGTATGGAAAAGTGATGCCCGCAGCCGCCGGTCCGCAGGGAATCCCCCGCCGCGGGAAGGACGCCGTCGCCACGCCATCCCCTCTGTCCCGCAGGAGCCGCCGACGATGCCGCCCGCCTCCCCGACCGCAGCCCTGGCCGGCCCATACGACCGCGTTCTGGCCGAGCTTCAGTCCGTCATCCCGCGGGACCGGCTGGTCACCGATCCGCTGCGCACGCTGGCCTACGGCACCGACGCCAGCTTCTACCGGCTGATTCCCAGGATCGTGGCGCTGGTGGAGACGGAGGAGGAGGTGGTGCGGCTGCTGCGCATCACCCGCGGCCACAAGGTGCCGGTGACCTTCCGCGCCGCCGGCACCAGCCTGTCGGGCCAGGCGGTCAGCGACAGCGTGCTGGTGGTGCTGGGCGACGGCTGGCGCGGCTGCAGCATCGGCCCGGCCGCGGCGACCGTCACCCTGCAGCCCGGCGTGATCGGGGCGGAGGCGAACCGCCGGCTGGCGCCGCTGGGGCGGAAGATCGGCCCCGATCCGGCTTCCATCGCCACCGCGAAGATCGGCGGGATCGCCGCCAACAATGCCAGCGGCATGTGCTGCGGCACCGCGCAGAACAGCTACCGCACGCTGGAATCGATGCGGCTGGTGCTGACCGACGGCACGGTCCTGGACACCGCCGACCCGGCCAGCCGCAGCCGCTTCCGCGACAGCCACGGCGCGCTGCTCGACCGGCTGGCGGATCTCGGCGCCCGCACCCGCGCCGACGCGGCGCTGGCGGGCCGCATCCGCGACAAGTTCCGCATCAAGAACACCACCGGCTACAGCCTGAACGCGCTGGTCGACTACGAGGATCCGGTCGACATCCTCCAGCACCTGATGATCGGATCGGAAGGAACGCTGGGCTTCATCTCCGCCATCACGTTGCGCACGGTGCCGGAGCATCCGCACAAGGCCAGCGCCCTGCTGTTCTTCCCCGACATCGGCGAGGCCTGCCACGCGGTGTCGCTGCTGAAGGCGGCGCCGGTCGATGCGGCGGAGCTGATGGACCGCGCCTCTCTGCGCTCCATCCAGGACAAGCCGGGCATGCCGCCGCAGATCAGCGGCTTCGGCCCGGACGTGGCGGCGGTGCTGGTGGAGACGCGCGCCGAAACGACGGCGGCGCTGGAGGCCAACGTGGCGGAAATCGCCACGGTGCTGGCCGATTGCATCACCATCGGCGGCACCCGCTTCACCACCGACGCCAAGGCCTGCGAGGGCTTCTGGAAGATCCGCAAGGGCCTGTTCCCGGCGGTCGGCGCCATCCGCCAGACCGGCACCACCGTCATCATCGAGGACGTCGCTTTCCCCCTGCCCCGGCTGGCCGAAGCGACACGCGAACTGCAGGCGCTGTTCCTCCGACACGGCTATCACGAAGCGATCATCTTCGGCCACGCGCTGGAAGGAAACCTGCACTTCGTCTTCACCCAGGCCTTCGACACCCGGGCGGAGATCGACCGCTACCGCCGCTTCATGGACGATGTGGCGGTTCTGGTGGTCAACCGCTACGACGGCTCGCTCAAGGCGGAACACGGCACCGGCCGCAACATGGCCCCCTTCGTCGAGATGGAATGGGGTCCGCAGGCCTATGGGCTGATGAAGGAGATCAAGGATCTCTTCGATCCCGACGGGCTGCTGAACCCCGGCGTCATCCTGAACGGCGACCCCGAGGCCCATCTGAAGAACCTGAAGCCGCTGCCCCCGGCCGATCCGCTGGTCGACACCTGCATCGAATGCGGCTTCTGCGAGCCGACCTGCCCGTCCCACCGCCTCACCCTGTCGCCGCGCCAGCGCATCGTCGGCCGGCGCGAGATGGCGCGGCTGGCGGCTACCGGCGGCGACGCCGGGCGTCTGGCCGAGATCAGCGCCGCCTACGACTATCAGGGCATCGACACCTGCGCCGCCTGCGGCCTGTGCGCCACCGCCTGCCCGGTGGGGATCGAGACCGGGCTGCTGGTCAAGTCCCTGCGCGGCGAACGGCGCGGCGCCATGGCCCGCAAGGCGGGGGCGATGGTCGCCGGCCATATGGAAGGCACGCTGGGCCTCGCCCGCACCGGGCTGCGTCTGGCCGATCTCGCCCGCCGCACGGTCGGGCATGGCGCCACCCAGGCGGCGGCGCGCCTGCTGACCGGCGGCAGCCTGCCGGCCCTGCCCCGCAGCCTGCCCACCGCCGCGAGCTTTGCCGGGTATTCGGACATCCCCAGCGACGACCTGCCGACGGTGGTCTACGCCCCCAGCTGCGTCAGCCGCAGCATGGGCCCCGCCGCCGGCGACCCGCAGCAGCGTCCCTTGCCCGAAGTCGTCGAATCGGTGATGCGCAAGGCCGGCTTCCGCATCCTCTACCCGGAGGAGGCGGACGGCCAGTGCTGCGGCATGCCGCTGGAAAGCAAGGGCCTGACCGAGGCCGCCGACGCCAAGGCCGACGCCATGCTGGCCGCGCTGTCGGCGGCGAGCCGGGGCGGCCGTTACCCGGTGGTGATGGACACCAGCCCCTGCGCCCTGCGCCTGAAGAAGCGCCTGACCGACGCGGGCCTGCGCATCCTCGACGTGGCGGAGTTCCTGAGCGAGTTCGCGCTGCCCCGCCTGGCCATCGCCAAGTCGGCGGAGCCGGTGATGCTGCACCTGACCTGCTCCACCCGCCGCATGGGGCTGGACGGCGCGCTGACCGCGGTGGCGAAGGCCTGCGCCGAGACGGTGGTGGTGCCGCCGGACGTCGGCTGCTGCGGCTTCGCCGGCGACAAGGGCTTCACCACGCCGGAACTGAACGCCCACGCGCTCCGCCACCTGCCGGCCGCGGTGCCGGAGGGCTGCGCGTCGGGCTATTCCACCAGCCGCACCTGCGAGATCGGGCTTTCCGACAAGGCGGGCGTGCCCTACCGGTCGATCGTCTATCTGGTCGACGCCTGCGCGACGGCGAAGTCGGGTGAGGCAGCGGCGCGGGTGGCCGAGGCGGCGTTCTAGGGAGGGCACTTACCCTCCACAAACACTACCCCCCACCCCGACCCTCCCCCCGCTGGGCGGGGGAGGGTCGGGGTGGGGGCAATAACCGAGACGGTGAGGAAACGCCCATGGACCACCAGCCCCCCATACCGGCCCGCGTCTATTACTTCGGCACCTGCCTGGTCGACCTGTTCTTCCCCGACGCCGGCATGGCCGGGATCGAACTGCTGCAGTCGCAGGGGCTGACCGTCGTCTTCCCCCAGGGCCAAAGCTGCTGCGGCCAGCCCGCCTATAATTCGGGCTACCGCGCCGACGCCCTGAAGGTGGCCCGCGCCCAGCTGGACCTGTTCCCCGGCGACGATCCCATCGTCGTGCCGTCGGGCTCCTGCGCCGGCATGATGAAGAAGCACTGGCCCGACCTGTTCCGCGGCGAAGCGGACGAAGCCAAGGCGGTGCAGGTGGCGGCCCGCGTTTGGGAACTGACCCAGTTCCTGGTCCATGTGCTGGACGTCCGGCTCACCGACAAGGGCGAGCCGCTGCGCGTCACCTGGCATGCCTCCTGCCATGCCCAGCGCGAGATGGGCGTGGTGGAGGAACCGAAGTCCCTGCTGCGCCAGCTCGCCAACGTCGAGCTGGTGGAGCTGAAGAGGGAGAAGGAATGCTGCGGCTTCGGCGGCACCTTCGCCGTCCGCCATCCGGAGATCTCCGCCGCCATGGTCGGCGACAAGGTGGCGGACATCGAGGACACCGGCGCCGCCCGCGTGGTGTCGGGCGACTGCGGCTGCCTGCTGAACATCACCGGCGCGCTGGAGGCCGGAGCCAAGGCCGCGCGCGGCCAGCACATCGCCCAGTTCCTGAAGGAGCGCATCCATGGACGGTAATGCACCGGATTTCGCCGCCGCTTCGCGTGCGGCGCTGGCCGACCCGCAGCTGCGCGGCAATTTCCGCCGCGCCATGGATGGGCTGATGACCAAGCGCGCCGCCCAGTTCGCCGACGCGGCGGAATGGAGCGGCGTGCGGGCGCTCGCCGCCTCGGTCCGGCTGCGCGCGCTGTCAAAGCTGCCGGAACTGCTGGAGAGGCTGGAGGAGAACTGCACCCGCAACGGCATCACCGTCCATTGGGCCTCCACGACGGAGGAGGCCAACGGCATCGCGCTGGACATCCTGCACCGGGTCGACGCCCGGCTGGTGGTCAAGGGCAAGTCGATGGTGACGGAGGAGATGCACCTGAACGCCGTTCTGGAAAAGAACGGCATCGAGGTGCTGGAAAGCGACCTCGGCGAATACATCGTGCAGCTGGATGGCACCATGCCGTCGCACATCATCATGCCGGCGATCCACCTGAACACGAAGCAGATCGCCCACCTGTTCAAGCGCAAGATCAAGGACGCCGAAAGCCGCGAGGACGCCGCCTATCTGACCGACCTCGCCCGCCGCGTGCTGCGCGCCAAGTTCCAGGCCGCCGACGTCGGCATGTCCGGCGTCAATGCCGCGGTGGCCGAAACCGGCACCCTCTGCCTGATCGAGAACGAAGGCAACGGCCGCATGTGCACCACCGTGCCGCCGGTCCACATCGCCTTCATGGGGCTGGAAAAGGTGGTGGAAAAGCTGGAGGACGTGCCGCCGGTCATCAGCCTGCTGCCGCGCTCCGCCACCGGCCAGCCGATCACCACCTACGTCAACATGATCTCCGGCCCCCGCAAGGACGGCGAGAAGGACGGCCCGCGCGAGGTGCATCTCATCATCCTCGACAATGGCCGCTCCGGCATCTACGCCGACCCGGAACTGCGCGACACCCTGCGCTGCATCCGCTGCGGCGCCTGCATGAACCATTGCCCGGTCTACACCAAGGTCGGCGGCCATGCCTACGAGGCGCCCTATCCCGGCCCCATCGGCAAGATCCTGGTGCCGCAGATCGAGGGGTTGGACAAGCGCGGCGCCATGCCCCACGCCTGCACCATGTGCAACGCCTGCGTCGAGATCTGCCCGGTGAAGATCCCCATCGTCGAGATCATGGGGCGCCTGCGGGTCGAGGCGGTGAAGCCCGGCGGCACGGTGAAGGACGGCGGCGCCAAGGCCAGCAGGGCGGAGGCGATGGTGTGGAGCGGCTGGGCGGCGATGAACGCCTCCCCCACCGCCTACCGCATCGCCACCACGGCGATGAGCAGGCTCGGCAACGCGGCGCCGTCATCGCTGCCCCTGCTGAAGGAGTGGACGAATGTCCGCGCCAAGCCGCGCTTCGCCGGCCGCACCCTGCACGACCTCGCCCGCGCCAAGGGGGTTCCCGATGTCTGACACCCGCAACTCGATCCTGGCCCGGCTGCGCGCCAGCCGCGACGCCCACCCGCTGCCCCCGCCCGCCTCGGACTTCACGCCGATCGAGGCGAAACACTGGCCGAACGAGGAACGCCTGCCCCGCATCCGCCGCCTGATGGAGGCGGTGCATACCGAGTTCCTGGACGCGACGGAGGCCAACTGGCCGGCGGTGCTGCGGGATTTCCTGGCGCAGGAGGGGGTGGGATCGCTGGTCTACGCACCGGCGACGGACGCCGGGAAACGGCTGGCCGAGGGGTGGGACACGGCCTCCACCACCCTCATCCCCTACGACCGCCCGCTCGAAGACCTCAAGCCCCGGCTGTTCGAATCCATCGAAGCCGGCCTGACCACCACCCGCGGCGCCATCGCCGAGACCGGAAGCCTGATCCTGTGGCCGACGGCCGAGGAGCCCCGCACGCTCTCGCTGGTCCCGCACATCCACATCGCGCTGCTGCGCGCCGACGCCCTCTACGACACCTTCCTGCAGGCGATGCGCGAGCAGGGATGGACGCAGGCGATGCCGACCAACGCGCTGCTGGTGTCCGGCCCCAGCAAGACCGCCGATATCGAGCAGACGCTGGCCTACGGCGTCCACGGCCCGAAGCGGCTGATCGTCCTGGCGGTCCACCCATGACGGCCCGCCCGGCGAACGAGCCGCCGAGCCGGCTCTACGAGGCGATCCTGCATCTCAGGCGTCTCGGCCACCGGGTGGAGAAATTCGAAGGGCGGCGCGGGCGACATCGGCTGGATGGGGCCGAAATCACCGACGCCGCCCTTCTCGAGCTGGCGATGACCCGCATCCGCCGGACGGCGCGGGTTCCCTATTCCGGTCAGGCCGGACGGACGGTGGCCGGGCGCGACACCGCGACCGACGGCTTGCGGCCGTAGCGCTCGACGCTCAGCCCTTCCATGTCGATCTCGGTCCGGCGGCCGCTGACCACGTCGGCCAGCACGCGGGCCGAGCCGGCGGACATCGTCCAGCCCAGCGTACCGTGGCCGGTGTTCAGGTACAGGTTGCGGATGTGGGTCGGCCCCAGGATCGGCGTGCCGTCCGGCGTGTTCGGGCGCAGCCCGGTCCAGAACTCCGCCTTCGACAGGTCGCCGCCCTTGGGGAACAGGTCGCTGACCACATGGTCGAGCGGCCCGCGGCGCTTCTCGCGCAGGGTCAGGTCGAAGCCGGAGAGTTCCGCCGTGCCGCCGACGCGGATGCGGTCGCCCAGCCGGGTGACGGCGATCTTGTGCGTCTCGTCCATCACCGTCGATTCCGGCGCGTGGGCGGCGTCGGTGATCGGCAGGGTCAGCGAATAGCCCTTCACCGGATAGACCGGCAGGTCGATGCCCAGCGGCTTCACCAGCTTGGGCGAATAGCTGCCCATGGCGACGATGTAGCTGTCGGCGGTCAGCGTGCCCTGGTCGGTCCGGACGCCGGTGATCCTGCGGCCGTCGCTCTCCAGCCCGCGGATGGACACGCCGTAACGGAACTCCACCCCACGCTTGGCGGCGAAGTCGGCCAGCTTGCTGGTGAACTGGAAGCAGTCGCCGGTCTCGTCGCCCGGCAGGTGCAGCGCGCCGACCAGCTTGTCCTTCACATGGGCCAAGGCCGGCTCGACCGAGGTCAGACCATCGCGGTCGAACAGCGTGAAGGGAACGCCGTAGCGCTCCAGCACCGCCATGTCGTAGCCGGCGGCGTCCATCTGCTTCTGGGTGCGGAAGACCTGCAGCGTGCCCTGGGTGCGTTCGTCATAGGTGATGCCGGTCTCGGCGCGCAGAGCCTTCAGGCAGTCGCGGCTGTACTCGGCGACGCGGACCATGCGGCTCTTGTTCAGTTGGTAGCTCGCCTCGTTGGCGTTGGCCAGCAGCTTCAGGCACCAGGACCACATGGCAGGATCCAGCTTCGGCCGGATCACCAGCGGCGAATGCTTCATCGTCATCCACTTGATGGCCTTCAGCATCAGCCCCGGCGCCGCCCAGGGAGCGGAATAGCCCGGCGACACCTCGCCCGCGTTGGCATAGCTGGTCTCCAGCGCCGGGCCGGCCTGACGGTCCAGCACGGTCACCTCATGCCCGGCACGCACCAGATAATAGGCGGTGGTGACACCGATGACGCCGCTGCCCAGAACGATCACGCGCATGAGACTGGCTCCCAAGGGGATGGATGACTTCGCTTGGGGTGATTGGTTCGCAAACAATGTGCCAGAGGCGGAAATGGCGGATTTGCTGCGATCCGGCGGGTGGTCATCGGAACGGGGTGTATGCGCAAGTTTACAGGGTCACCGGTTGACGGGGATAGATTGTTGAGAATCAGCGCGTTGTGATGGTGTAAAGTTTTTGATACGCCGTAACGGAATGTGTACACTGGTTGTCGTATTCTCCCTCCCCAACCGTCCTCCCATGCGCCTCGAAGTCACCTTCACCGACCGCGTCGGCATCGCCCATGAGATTCTCGCCGTGCTGGCGATCCGCCGCCTCAACGTCGTCGGCGTCGAGGTCGACCCGCCGCTGATCCACATCGACGCGCCCGGCCTCGATCCGGCGGCACTTCCTGCCCTGTCCGACGCGCTGCGTACCATCGCCGGGGTGCGGTCGGTGGCGGCCATCGACATGCTGCCGGGCACGCGGCGGCGCCTCCATCTCGACGCGCTGCTCGCCGCCCTGCCCGACCCGGTTCTGGCGATCGACCGCGGGGCCCGCGTCGTGGTGGCGAGCGCCGCCGCCGCCCAGGTCGCCGGACTGCCGGAGTCGCGCCTCGCCGGCCGCGACATCGGCGAGCTGTTCGGCGAACCCGGCCTGACGCGCGCGCTTGCCGACGGCGGTTTCCGCATGTCCGGCCGCGAGGTGACGCTGAACGGCCAACCCTTCCTGCTGGAGGTGACGCCCATCGTCGATGTCGAGGCGGCGGGCGCCGTCATCACCCTGTTCACGCCGTCGCGCCTGGGCGAGCGTCTCCACGCGATCCAGAACTTCGACGATCTGGGATCGGGCCGCGGTTTCGACCGCATCCTCGGCGAATCGCCGCCGGTGCGGGCCTTGAAAGCGCGGGCCGCGCGCGTTGCCGCGATGGAGGCGCCGTTGCTGATCCTGGGCGAGACCGGCACCGGCAAGGAGCTGATCGCCCATGCCTGCCACCGCGCCAGCCCGCGCCGCGACAAGCCCTTCCTGGCGCTGAACTGCGCCGCCGTGCCGGAAAATCTGGCGGAGAGCGAGCTGTTCGGCTACGCCCCCGGCTCCTTCACCGGGGCGCAGCGCGGCGGCAAGCCCGGCCTCCTGGAACTGGCCCATGGCGGCACCGTCTTCCTGGACGAGATCGGCGAGATGTCGGCCTATCTCCAGGCCAAGCTGCTGCGCTTCCTCAACGACGGCAGCTTCCGCCGGGTCGGCGGCGAGCGCGAGCAGAAGGTCGACGTCCGCGTCATCAGCGCGACCCACCGCTCGCTGGAGGCGATGGTCGCCGACCACAGCTTCCGCGAGGATCTGTTCTATCGCCTGAACGTGCTGACTCTGAACGTGCCGCCGTTGCGCGAGCGCGGGCACGACATCCTGCTGCTGGCCCGCCATTTCATCGCCCGCGCCGCGGCGCAGGCCCGCCGTCCGCCCGGCCGGCTGACCCCGGCGGCGGCGGCGGCGCTGCTCGCCAACCGCTGGCCCGGCAACGTCCGCCAACTGGAGAACGTCATCTTCCGCGCCGTCACCATGAGCGACGGCGGCACGCTGGACGCCGCCGACCTGGAACTGGCCGGGGCCGGCATGCAATCCGCCGGAATGCCGGCGGAGGATGCCGAAAGCTGGGAGGAGGCGGTGGACGCCTTCGAGCGGTCGCTGCTGCGCCGGCTCTATCCGCGTTTCCCGTCCAGCCGAAAGCTGGCGGCGCGGCTGAACACCTCGCACACCATGATCGCCAACAAGCTGCGCAAACACGGCATTCCGGAGCGGTGACGCGGCCGGGCCGCGACCGGATCAGTGACCGGCGTGCTTATCGCCGGCATGCTTTTCAGGAGCGTGCCTTTCGCCCGTCTTTTCTGCGGTCTTTTCGGGGGCCGGCGCATCCAGCCCCGGCGGCTGGCCGCCGAAGGTGATGGTCACCTCGGTCACCGGTCCGGGCTCCGGCTGGCTGTGATGGAAGCTCACCACCGCACCCGGCAGCAGCACGGACGCGGGCGGCTCGATGGTCCAGCTCTGCAGCGGCTTGCGCTCGGCGCCGAAGGTGATGGCGCGCAGCGGCGGCAGCGCGCGCTCGACATCGGTGGTGTTGGCGATCTCGCCGTCCAGCAGCAGGACGGTCGCCCCGCCCTCCGTCTTCTGCTCGGAGCGGACGCTGCGCAGCTCCAGCCCGAAGCCCGGCGGTTCGGCCTGCATCCCGATGGTCTCGTAGAGAAGGGCGGCGGGCGGCCAGCTGCGGACGATGGCATCGCGGCCGAAATAGCCGGCGGCCACGGTCCCCGAGACGAACACTGCCAGCAGCGCGAAGCCGATCACCGTGCCGCGCGCCGGCTTGGCCCGTGGAGCCTTCGCCGGCTTGGGCTTGCTCTTGCCGGCCGCCTTCGCCGCGGCCTTTGCCGGGGTCGCCTGCCGTATTTCCGTCGGCGCGTCGGCGGCCACCGGCTCGGGGCCTGCCCCCTCCGGCATCTGCCACCACGTATGGCCGCAGCGGGCACAACGCACCTTGCGGCCGTCGGTGCCGAGCGACTCGTCGGACAGGGTATAGCGCGTTGAACAGGTCGGGCAGGAAACGATCATCGCGCCGTCGCAGAGAGGTTACCGCCTGCGTTATAGTTAGGAGTGGCCGGCGGCGCAACCGACACCCGCGTGACTGCCGACTGCCCCTTCCCCCCGCGCCTGCGCATGGGGGAAGGGGCAGACCTCCCTCTTACATCCCGCCCGGATAGTTCGGACCCCCGCCGCCTTCCGGCACGACCCAGTTGATGTTCTGGGTGGGATCCTTGATGTCGCAGGTCTTGCAGTGGACGCAGTTCTGCGCGTTGATCTGCAGGCGCGGGTCGCTGCCGTCGTCGTTGCGGACGATCTCGTAGACGCCGGCCGGGCAATAGCGCTGCTCCGGCGCGTCGTAGAGCGCCAGATTGACGCTGATCGGGACCGACTTGTCCTTCAGCGTCAGGTGCGGCGGCTGGTCTTCCTCATGGTTGGTGTTGGAGAGGTAGACCGAGGACAGGCGGTCGAAGCTGACCTTGCCGTCCGGCTTGGGGTAGACGATCTTCGGCGCCTCGCTGGCCTTCACCAGGGTGGTGTGGTCGGCGTGGTGCTTCAGCGTCCAGGGCGACTTGCCCTTCAGCGCCGTCTCGTAGGCGGCGTTGGCCAGACCGGCCCACAGGCCCTTCTGGAAGCCCGGACGGATGTTGCGGACCGCGTACAACTCCGGCCAGACCCAGGACTGCTTCAGCTTCTCGGGATAGGCGATGACCTCGGGACCGTTGTCGCTGCCGCCGGTCAGGTGGTCGAACACCGCCTCGGCCGCGACCATGCCCGACTTCATGGCGGTGTGGTTGCCCTTGATCTTCGGCACGTTCAGGAAGCCGGCGCCGTCGCCGACGATCAGGCCGCCGGGGAAGGTCAGCTTCGGGATCGACTGGAAGCCGCCTTCCGACAGGGCGCGGGCGCCATAGGCCAGACGACGGCCGCCCTCGAAGGTCGGACGGATCGCCGGGTGGGTCTTGTAGCGCTGGAACTCCTCGAACGGGCTCATGTGCGGGTTCCAGTAGTCGAGGCCGACGACGAAGCCGACCGACACCAGATTCCCTTCCATGTGATACAGCCACGACCCGCCATAGGTCTTGGGGTCCATCGGCCAGCCGATGGTGTGGACGATCAGGCCCGGCTTCGACTGTGACGGATCGACCTCCCACAGTTCCTTGATGCCGATGCCGTAGGTCTGCGGCTGGCAGTCGCGGCGCAGGTCGAACCGCTCGAACAGGGTCTTGGTCAGCGAGCCGCGGCAGCCCTCGGCGAAGATGGTCTGCTTGGCGTGCAGCTCCATGCCGGGCGTGTAGTTGCCGGTCTTCTCGCCGTCCTTGCCGATGCCCATGTCGCCGGTGGCGACGCCCTTCACCGCGCCGTTGTCGTCATACAGCACCTCGGCGGCGGCGAAGCCGGGGTAGATCTCCACCCCGAGCTCCTCGGCCTGGGTCGCCATCCAGCGGGCCAGATTGCCCAGGCTGATGATGTAGTTGCCGTGATTGTTCATCTGCGGCGGGGTGAAGGGCGACTTGTGGGCCTTCGTTTCCGTCAGGAAGAGGAAATGGTCCTCGCGCGCCGGGGTGGTCAGCGGCGCACCCTTCTCCTTCCAGTCGGGGATCAGCTCGTCCAGCGCATGCGGTTCGAAGACGGCGCCGGACAGCAGATGGGCGCCGACCTCCGACCCCTTCTCGATCACGCAGACGCTCAACTCCTGCCCGGTCTCGACCGCGCGCTGCCGCAGGCGGATCGCAGCGCTCAGACCCGACGGGCCGGCGCCGACGATCAGAACATCGTATTCCATGACCTCGCGCGGTTCGCGTTCCATAACCACACTCCCCCAACGTCTTGTTTTGGTACTGTTTCCCTCGGGACGCCCTATGGTGTTTTGCGGGCGCGTGCTTGTAGCACGGTTTGCACCGCACCCAAATTGGGTATCGAGACATGTAAGACCACACGATCTGTGGTAAGGTCAAACGATGATTGACGTAAGCGATATCCTCGACGCGCTGCGCTGGCATGCCGATATCGGCTGCGACGAGGCCATCGGCGACGAGCCGATCGACTGGGCGACCTTCTCCGCCCGGCCGGCGGCGCGCGCCATACCCGCGGGCGCCGCCGCGCCCGGCACAGGGATGGGCACAGGGATGGGTGCCGGGCCGGCGCGCGGTCCCGCGCCGACTCGGGCGCCCGCCCCGGCGGCCCCGCGTCCGGCCGCCCTCTTCGCGTCGCCCGACCAGCCTCTGGGCGCCAGCGAGGCCGGCATCCAGGCCCGCGCCCGCGCGCATGAGGCGCAGACCCTGGAGGCGCTGGAGGCGGCGCTGCGCGGCTTCGACGGCTGTCCGCTGAAAGCCACCGCGATGAACACCGTCTTCGCCGACGGCAATCCGCAGGCTCCGGTCATGCTGATCGGCGAGGCGCCGGGCGAGGACGAGGACCGGCAAGGCAAGCCCTTCGTCGGGGTCAGCGGCAAGCTGCTGGACCGCATGCTGGCGCAGATCGGGCTGGACCGCGGCAAGGTCTACATCACCAACATCCTGCCCTGGCGCCCGCCGGGCAACCGCAGCCCGACCCAGGCCGAGATCGCCGCCTGCCTGCCCTTCCTGGAACGGCATGTGGAGCTGGTGCGGCCGAAGCTGCTGGTGGCGCTGGGCGGCGTGTCGGCCAAGACCCTGCTGAACCGCGCGGAGGGCATCACCCGCCTGCGCGGGCAATGGCGGAGCTATGAGGGAACCGGCGAGGCGGTGCCGCTGATGCCCATGCTCCATCCGGCCTACCTCCTGCGCAACCCGATCGCCAAGCGGGAGGCGTGGCGCGACATGCTTGCGCTTCGGCAAAAGATCGACGAAGTCGGCATCAAGTATTCGTAAGAAAAAAAGCGTCGCCGGAGTTTCACCCAAATCGTTCGTATGACTGCACCGGCCACGCGCCACAAATGCAATGCCGCCACGCCGAAAGGCACCTTCCCAACGGGCTAAGGCCATTTTCCCACTTCCCTTAACCCGTTGTAGGAACTGGCGAATACCGGAGACGACACATTCCGCGCGAATCCGTTGCTTGCGGTTCGCGGGCGCTTGCGCTATTTCGGAACAATGCTCCGGATTTTTTGCAGTGCAGCATACAGGGCCGCGAACGCGGTCCCGCTGCGGCGGAACCTTCTGGGGGTGCTGGGTCTCACGGTGGCTTATACCCTGGGACCCGACGGTGCGGCAGGGCTCCGCCCCGCCAGTGCCGCCCTCATTATTCACGCGCCGGACGGTCACGCCGTCGTCCCGCCCGGCCCGGATTCCGTGCCCGACCCCGATACCTTCGATTTCGGCGAGCCGCCCGCTCAAGGCGACCAGGCTTCCGGCGATCCGTCTTCCGACGCTCCGGCGGCCGAAGCGTCCGCCGGCACGGCCGGCTCCCCGCTGCTGCTCGCCGCGGATGACGAGGCCCGCGCCGTCCAACTGGACGAGGAGGATGCCGGCCGCTACCGCCGCATCTTCGCGCTGCAGGAACAGGCGGACTGGGATGCCGCCGACGCCGAGATGGCGAAGCTGAAGGACCGCCGGCTGGTCGGCTATGTCCTGCGCCAGCGCTATCTCCACCCCGACCGCCGCGCCGGCTACGAGGAACTCGCCCGCTGGATGCAGGATTACGGCGACCTCGCCGGGGCGGAGCGGGTACACAGCCTGGCG
This sequence comes from Azospirillum ramasamyi, assembly GCF_003233655.1. Lineage (NCBI taxonomy): Bacteria > Pseudomonadati > Pseudomonadota > Alphaproteobacteria > Rhodospirillales > Azospirillaceae > Azospirillum > Azospirillum ramasamyi. The sequence goes on along the minus strand of NZ_CP029834.1, from coordinate 108,711 downwards.
CAGAAACGCCAACCCGCCGGCCAGCGCGCGCCGAAGCCCCCGCGGGGGGAGGAGCGCGTGCGGCTCGTCGGCTCGCTGGAACGGCTGGGCGGCCTGCGCACCGTCGCCGCGAACGAGGACGACGACGAGGACGGCGTCACCGTCGCCCCGCGCAGCCGCACCGTGTCCCGCGCCCGCAGCGACCGCGCCGCCGTGGCGCGGGTGGAGGAGTTGCTGCGTTCCGGCCGCGCCGGCAACGCCCTGGCCCTGCTGAACCAGGACGAGTTCGGCGGCAAGCTCGACACCGTGCAGTATGACGCCGCCCGCGCCCGCATCGCGGCATCCCTCTATTATTCCGGCGAGACGGCGCAGGCGCTGACGCTCGCCTCGGCCAGCGCCGCCCGGTCGGGCGACATGCTGCCGGAAGCGCATTGGATCGCCGGGCTGTCCGCATGGCGGCTGAAGCAGACCGACCGCGCCGCCCGCCATTTCCAGGGCATGGCCGCCGCCGGCCCGCGCTCCCCCTGGAAGGCGGCGGCGGCCGATTACTGGGCGGCCCGCGCCCTGGCCCGCAAGCCCGGCAAGGAGAAGGAGGCGGCCGAGCATCTGGCCGCCGCCGCGCGCTATCCCCACACCTTCTACGGCCTGATCGCGCTGCGCACCCTGGGCACGCTGCACGATGTGCGCTGGCAGGCGCCGGAGTTGAGCGGAAAGAGCTTGGCGGCGATGGCGGCCAAGCCGGCAGGATCCCGCGCGATCGCCCTGCTGCAGGTGGGCCAGCGTGAACTCGCCGGCATGGAACTGCAGCGCATCCATCCCAAGGGCGACCCGCTGGTCGAGCAGGCGATGGTGGCGCTGGCCGACCGCGCCGGGGTGGCGACCCTGTCGCTGCGGCTGGGCAACGCCGTGGCCGGACCGGACGGGGCGCCCTATGCCGCCGCCCTCTACCCCCTGCCGCGCTGGACGCCGCGCGACGGCTTCGCGGTGGACCGGGCGCTGGTCTTCGCGGTGATGCGCCAGGAATCGCGTTTCGACCCGCGTCTGGTCAGCTCCGCCGGGGCGACCGGGCTGATGCAGATCCTGCCCAGCACCGCCCAGCATGTGCGCGAACGCCACGCCGACATCGGCAGCGAGGATGCCAGCCGCGACGCCCTGTTCGATCCCTCCCGCAACATGGAGCTGGGCCAGCGCTACCTGACCGAGCTGCTGGGCATGCCGGATATCGACGGCAACCTGTTCCTCGCCGCCGCCGCCTACAATGCCGGGCCGGGCACTCTGGCGCGCTGGCGGCGGGAGTTGAGCGACATCACCGATCCCCTGCTGTTCATCGAAAGCCTTTCCTTCGGCGAGACGCGCGACTATGTGGAGAAGGTGATGGCCAACTTCTGGATCTACCAGCTTCGGCTGGGCCAGGAGCCCACCTCGCTCGACGCCGTCGCCGACGGAAAGTGGCCGTCCTACATCCCGGTGGAGGCCGCCACCCAGGTCGCGGCGCAAACGGATCCGCTGCCGGATCCGCTGCCGGACCCGCTGCCGGCGACGAAGCCCGCGGTCCCGGCTGCGGATGCGGCGGTGGCCGAGTCTCCGACCACGGAGGCCCCGGCGGCGCGCGCTCCGGTGGAAACGGTGGCGGAGCGGGGGGAGGCCAACCCGATACCCTGACGCCGGCGCGCCCATTGTCGGGCTCCGGCCCGACACGAGGACACGCCTGCCGCCATGCCGAAGATCGACGAGAGCCGCCCCTTCCTTCCCGTGAACATCGCGGTGATCACGGTGTCCGACACCCGCAGCGCCGCCGACGACCGGTCCGGCGACGCGCTGGCGGAGCGGATCGCCGGGGCCGGCCACCGGCTCGCCGCCCGGACCATCGTCCGCGACGACATCGCGGCGATCCGCGCGCAGGTGCAGGCCCATATCGCCGATCCGCAGATCGACGTGGTGCTGACCACCGGCGGCACCGGGGTCACCGGCCGCGACGTGACGCCGGAAGCGGTCGAGGCGCTCTATGAAAAGGCGATCCCCGGCTTCGGCGAGCTGTTCCGCTACCTCAGCTACGCCAAGGTCGGCACCTCCACCATCCAGAGCCGGGCGACCGGCGGCGTCGCCAACGGCACCTACATCTTCGCCCTGCCGGGTTCGCCCAGCGCCTGCCGCGACGCCTGGGACGACATCCTGGTCTGGCAGCTCGACAACCGCCACCGCCCCTGCAACCTCGTGGAGCTGATGCCCCGCCTGCGCGAGCATATGGCGTGAGCGGACCCGCCGGTTTTTCGACGGAGGCCCTGCACGCCGCCCTGATCCGGCTGCCTCGCCTTGCCGACCTCGCCCCCGACGCGCTGGAGCCGATGCCGCTGAAGGGCGTCGCCCACGACCATGTGCGGCTGCGCGGCCGGCGGCTGGTCGCCCGCATCCCGCGCTGGAGCCAGCTTGGCCTCGACGCCTGGACGGCGCTCGACCGGCAGGCCGCCGCCTTCCGGCGGGCGGAACCGTCGGGCCACACCCCGCGCTTCGCCGGCCTGCTGCCGCCGGGCGAGGGGCTGCCGCTGGGCGCGCTGGTGGTCGGCGAGGTGGAGGGGCGCACCCCCGTCCTGCCCCGCGACATGCCGGCCATCGGCCGCGCACTGGCGGCGATCCACCGCATGGCCCCGCCGGACTTCTACGAGCCGCTGCCCGCCCCGCCCGATCCGGTCGCCGCCCTGCTGGCCCAGGTGGAGCGGCAGGCGGAGTGGTTCGACCGCGCCGCGCTGGATGCCGGCGCCCGCGCCCTGATCGCGGAGGAGCTTGCCGCCGCCCGTGCCGGCGACCTCGCACCGCCGCCGGAAGCCCCGATGCCGCTGACCGCGGTGGGGGTGGACGTGCATCCCGGCAATTTCCTGATCGACGGTTACGGCAAGGCCTGGTTCACCGACCTGGAGAAGCTGCAATACGGCCATCCGGCAAGCGACCTCGCCCATGCCAGCCTCTACACCTCCACCAAATGGGATCCCGCGGTGAATGCGGAGCTGGCGCCGGCCGACATCGACGCCTTCGTCGAGGCCTGGGCGATGGCGGTTCCCGGCGACCTCGCCGACGAGGTGCGGCCCTGGCTGAAGCCGTTGCGGCGTCTCACCTGGCTGCGCACCCTGTCCTGGATGGCCCGCTGGTCGGTGGAGGGCGCCACGCTGTCGCCGGGCATGCCGGAAGGCCTGCGCGCCCATATGGACGCCCACGCCACCGACATTTTGCGCGCCGAACGGATAGAACAGGTGAGGCGCGATTGGCGTTGACCGGTTTCGCAAAGGGGGAGGGCACGAAAGTCACTTGCCCGCGCCCTGCCGAAAATGATGGGATACCGACTCGGAAAACGAGGTGACGAGAGCATGACGAGTTTCCGACGCCGGTTGCTGCCGATCTCCCGGGCCGTTCTGCTGGCTGCCCTGCTGTCCGCTGGCGTGTTCGCAGGCGCCGCGCCGGCCCCGGCCTTCGCAGCCGGCCCGCCCGGCGAGACCGCCGGTTCCGCCACCGGCAGCTATCTGGCCGGCCGCCACGCCCAGCACAACGACGACTGGACGGCGGCGGCGCGCTTCACCGCCCATGCGCTGGCCGCCGATCCCGACGATCAGGCCCTGCTGCGCCGCACCTTCCTGCTGCGGCTGGGCGAGGGGCAGGTCGACACCGCCATCGGCTATGCCGCCCGCCTGCTGGGCGAGCAGGCCGAGCCGCAGATGGCGCTGACCCTGCTGGCCGCCGATGCGCTCGCCAAGGGCAAGCTGGACGAGGCCGACGGCTATGCCGCCCGCCTGCCGGCCGATGGGCTGGGCCGCTTCATAACCCCGCTGACCCGCGCCTGGCTGGCGACCGCCCGCGGCAAGACGGACGAGGCGCTGGCCGCGCTGGAACCGCTGGCCGCAGTCCAGGGCTTCGGTGCGCTCTACAACCTGCATGCCGCCCTGATCCTCGACCTCGCCGGACGCAGCGAGGATGCCGCCGCCCGCTATGTCAAGGTGATGGACACCGAGGCGCCGCTGCGGGTGGTGCAGATCGTCGGCAACTTCATGATGCGCACCGGCCGCACGGACGAGGCGCGCAAGCTCTACGAGACCTTCCAGGCCGGCAACCCCGACGGGCTGCTGGTGGAGCCGGCGCTGGAGGTCATGGCAAAGGCGCCGTCCGACGCCCGCCCGGTGCCCGACGCCCGCTCCGGCCTTGCCGAGGCGCTGTTCGACCTGGGCAGCGCCCTGCATCACGAGAATGCCGACGAACCGGCGCTTCTGTTCGGCCGCATCGCGCTGCACCTGCGCGAGGATCTGCCGCTCGCCCATCTGCTGATCGGCGACATCGTCGCCTCCCGCGATCATCATGAGGAGGCGCTGACCGCCTACCGGCGGCTGGCGGAGGATCCGCTGCTGGGCTGGACCGCCCGCATGCGCGAAGCCGACAGCCTCGCCCGCATGAACCGCAACGACGACGCCATCGCGGTGCTCAAGGCCCTGTCCGCCGACCGGCCGGAGCGCACCGACGCCGTGACGCGGCTGGGCGACATCTACCGCTATGCCAAGCGGTATGACGAGGCGATCTCCGCCTACACGACCGCTCTGGAGCGGATCGGCGCACCGCAGGAACGGCATTGGCCGCTGCTGTACGCCCGCGCCATGAGCTATGAGAGGACCAAGCAGTGGCCGCAGGCGGAGGCCGACCTGCAGACCGCGCTGACGCTGCGGCCGGACGAACCGTCGCTGCTGAACTTCCTCGGCTACAGTTGGATCGACCGGGGCGAGCATCTGGACAAGGCCAGGGCGATGGTGGAGCGCGCGGTGGAGTTGCGCCCGCGCGACGGCTACATCGTCGACAGCCTGGGCTGGGCCCTCTACAAGCTGGGCGATTTCGAGGGCGCGGTCGCGAAGCTGGAGCGCGCCGTGGAACTGAAGCCGGGCGACCCCACCATCAACGACCATCTCGGCGACGCCTATTGGCGCGCCGGCCGCCGCAACGAGGCCCGGTTCCAGTGGATGCGCGCGCTGCGAAACGCTGACGAGGACACCGACAAGGCCGCCATCCAGGCCAAGCTGGACGGGGGGATGGCCGAGCGGAAGGCGGCGGCGAAGTAACGCAGTGTCCCCTCTTTCCCCCCGCTTACGCGCAAAAATCATTGGCGCTTGAGCGCGGGGCAGAGGGGGGCTCCCCCACATAGGGCTTGTACAGGCTGTCGGTCTGCTGGATGTGCTCCACGAACCAGTCCTTCAGCAGAAGGATCAGGTCGACACGCAGCATGGTGGGGTTGCCGCCTTCGAAGTCCTGGGCCAGCTTATTGACCTCGCCGGCGAAATAGCGGTGGGCGGCGAGGTGGCGGTCCAGTTCGGGATAGCCGCAACGCTCCATCATCGCCTCTTCCCGCGCGAAATGGACGGCGACATAGTCCTTGAGGCTGGCGAGCAGGCTGGACAGCTCCTCCCGGTTGGCGGGGGTGATGCCGCTTTCCAGCAGGCCGTTGAACAGGTCGAGAAGGCGTCGATGCTCGTCGTCGAGCACGGGCACGCCGACGCTCATGGATTCGTCCCAGGCGACATAGGTCATCGCAGCGACCTCCCCCCTCGCATCCCGCGAATTCAAGCGCCTCCGCCCTTTTAAAGCGGTTGCGGCCGGCCATGGCTGGGTTGTGGACATCTTGACAGGGATCCTAAAACCGGCAACCGTGCCCGTCCAAGCGGCAAATCCCCGCAGGGGGCGCGGCATGTTGCGCCGAGCCCCGTTGAACCGGCTTCCAGCCACCAGACCGCTCCCATTCACCAGATCAGAGTGACCGATGGCCCTGCTCGAAGAGATCGCGGAGAAGAAACGGGCGCTGGACGCTGCCCGCCCCCTGCCGCAGGAGGTCGTGCATGGCATCGCCGACCGCTTCGAACTGGACCTCACCGCCGCCGCCGCCGCGCTGGAGGAGGTGCCGGTCAAGCCCGCCGACGTCAAGGCGATCCTGGAGCGCGGCAGCATCCTGCGCCACCGCGCGGCGGAGGAGCAGCGTTTCGTGCTGAACCATCGCGCGGCGCTGGAACTGATGGCGCGGCTGTCCTTCGATCCGACGGGCGCCGTGACCGAACGCACGGTCTCCGCCTTCCACAGCGTTCTGTATCGCGGCATCGAGGACGAGGCCGGGAAATACCGCAACGGCGCGCCGAAGGACGATCCGGCGGAAACGGCGCCCGATCCGGCCAAGCTGCGCGTATCGATGTCGGCGCTGTCGACCTGGATGCGCAAATCGGACGCCGGTCCCGACGCCGCCTTCGAGGCGCATTACAAGCTGAGCGCCATCCGCCCCTTCCACACCGGCAACCGCGCCACGGCGCTGCTGCTGTGCAACCTGATCCTGAATCGCGCCGGCTACCCGCCGGTGGTGGTCCAGGCGGAAGACCGCGACCTTTATCTCGATCTCGTCGAGCGGGCCTGGGCGGTCGGCGACAAGACGCCGTTCCGCGACCTGATGATGCGGCTCCTGTCGCAGAGCCTGGATTACTGCCTGGAGGCTGCGGGCAGGGCCGATACGGACGAACCCGGCGGTCCTTAAGGTTTTCGGGCCAGAGATTTTTGGGCCTGACGTTCATGAGGCCGGCAGGCGCAGGCGCGACGGACGGTCCGGGCCGCTGTGGATCAGCAGCGTGATCGGCAGCGCATCGACCCGGCGGGTCTCGCCCGGCTCGGCCCCGGTGCCGGGATTGACCGGATAGGCGGGGAAACAGGAGCCGGCGAGGCTGAGGCGCAGCGCCGATCCCGGCGCCAGCGTGGCGCAGGCCGCCCGCATGGCGATGGTCAGCGGCCGGGTCGGATCGCCCGGCTCCACCCGCGCATGGCCCTGGGTCAGCGGCAGCACCTGCCCGTCGGGGCGCAGCACCGACAACACGGCGCTGACGTCGAAGGACGGGGCGTCGGCCTCCACCCACAAATCCAGCGCGACCCGCCCGGCCAGCATCAACGGTTCGTCCAAGGGCAGGCTGGTGTAGGTCGCCACATCCGGCCGGCGGTCGACGGCGGCGCGGTCGTGGCGGCCGGCGGCGGACGGCACCGCATGGCCGCCGACCGTCGGCACCGGGCCGCGCGGATCATGCACCACCACGTCGAGTGCCTCGAAATCGGGCATCTCCGGCCCCAGCCGGCCGCCCTGCCGGTTGGCGAGGCCGTCGCTGGTCAGATGAAGCACCGCCTCGGCCGTGGGCAAGCCGGGCAGGTCGTGCCAGCGCCCGGTTTCCACGTCATGCAGGCGCACCGGGCCGCCACGGTCCGATCCCTGCCCTTTCAGCACCCGATCGAACCAGGAGAGTTGCAGCGTGTCGAGCGTCGGCCCCTCCCCCGGCGCCGCGGCGGGTCCGTCGGCGCCCCAGGGACCGATCACCAGCCGCACCGACGCCCGGCCCCGAGCAGCAAGCCGGTCGGCCGCAAGCAGGTCATGCGCATCCAGCGTGCCGGCCAGCCGGGGGTCGTACCAGCCGCCGATCTGCAGCACCGCGACGTCGGCCGGCATGTCCGCCCGCATCGCCTTGGGCGACAGCGCGGTCCAGGCCGGGCCGGGCACGGGGTTGGTCAGCCAGTCGTCGTAATGGGAATAGCGGGCATAATCGCGCAGGGCCTGCGGCCGCGACGGGATCTCGTCGTCGACGGGCAGGCTGCGCGCCGCATCGGACAGGATGCGGTGGCCGGTGCCGTCCTCCACCCGCCGCGCCGCCTCGGCGGCGCTGCGCAGAGCCCAGTCCATCGCGTCGGCCAGCCGGAAGGCGCCGCCCTCATAAGCCCAGTCGGAGAAGACGTCCCAGCCGGCGAAGGCCGGCGCCACCGCGCGCAGGGCGCCCGGCCGCTCCGCCAGCGCCAGCCACTGCGCCATCCCGGCATAGCCGCAGCCATACATCGCCACCACGCCCGACGACCCCGGCAGCGAGGCCGCCCAGGCCACGGCGTCGGCCCCGTCCTCCCGCTCCGCCTCGAAGGGGCGGAAACGGCCGTCCGACGTGCCGCAGCCGCGCACATCCTGCACCACCACGACATAGCCCTGCGCCGCGTACCAGCGGGGATGGGCATAATGGCTGGTCAGCGCGATGCGCCGGCCGCAGGCCACGCGCAGCAGCAGCACTGGCCATGTGCCGGCGGCGTCGGGCCGATAGAGGTCCGCATCCAGCCGCACGCCGTCCCGTGTCCGCATCGACACGGTCTCCGGCGGCCGGACAGGCAGCAGGTCGTGCAACTGGTGGATCATGGGGGCCAGATGGGTCATGGCTGAACATGCTCGCTCGATGACGAACAACGAATAACGTGTCGTCGTGGCAAAGCCTGTGCCAGAGGGTCCGGCGCCCTTGCTGCCGATTTTCGGACGGAGCGCGCCGGCTCGAAAGCCCCTTTCCCGCAAGAGGAAAGGGGATCCGTCAGGCACCCGTGCTTCCTGGTTCCGGAGCGGTCAGGCTCTGCCCATTCGCCGCGCCTCCGCCTCTTTTCCAGGCAATCAGCCCATTCAGGCGGCAATCAGCTCGAACCTGTCGACATCGACCATGCCGCGGTCGGTGATCTTCAGATGCGGGATGACCGGCAGCGGCAGGAAGGCCAGCTGCAGGAACGGCTCGGCCAGCGGGCAACCCATGGCGCGGACGGCGGCGCGCAGGGTGCGCAGCTTCGCCTCCACCGTTTCGAACGGCTCCAGGCTCATCAGCCCGGCCAGCGGCAGGGCAAGCTCGCCCACCACCTTGCCGTCGCGCACGGCGACGAAGCCGCCCTGAAGCTCGATCAGCCAGTTGACGGCGATCCGCATGTCGGCGTCGCTCGCCCCCACCACGCAGATGTTGTGGCTGTCATGCCCGACGGACGACGCCAGCGCCCCCTCCGCGAAGCCGAAACCCTGGACGAAGCCGCGGCCGATGTTGCGGTTGCTGCCATGGCGGGCGAACACGCAGATCTTCAGCAGGTCGCGCGACGGATCGGCCACCATCCGGCCGCCCACCACCGGAACCTCGATCCGCCGGTGCTCGGTCAGGATCCTGCCCGGCTCCAGCCCGATCACCGACTGGACCGACCCGCCAGCCGGCACGGCGAAATCCTCCTCCGCCACCGGCTCCAGCTTCACCGAATCCAGCCCCACCGGCGTCACCGCCGGCAGGCCGTCGAAGCTGTGCGGGCCGACGACCCTGCCGTTGCGGATGACGCGGTTGACCGCGCAATCCTCCAGGTCATCGAGCAGGACCAGGTCGGCGCGATGGCCCGGCGCCACCAGCCCGCGGTCATACAGGCGGAATCCGCGGGCGGCCGACCAGGTGGCGGCGCGGTAGACATGGGCGACCGGCGCGCCGAGGCGGATGGCGCTGCGGATCAGGTGATCCATGTGCCCTTCCTCGGCGATGTCCAGCGGGTTGCGGTCGTCGGTGCAGAATCCCAGGAAGGGCGAGGTTTCGGGGCTGATGACTTCGGCCAGGGCATGGACGTCCTTCGACACCGACCCGTCGCGGATCAGCACCTGCATGCCCTTGCGCAGCTTCTCCATCGCTTCCGCGGCGCTGGTGGTCTCGTGGCAGTTGCGGATGCCGCAGGACAGATAGGCGTTCAGCTCCTTCCCCGACACCAGCGGGGCGTGGCCGTCGATGTGGCGCCCGTCGAAGGCGGCCAGCTTGTCCAGCACGCCGTCCACCTTGTGGAAGACGCCGGGAAAATTCATGAACTCCGCCAATCCCAGCACGCGGGGATGGTCCATGTGGCGGATCAGGTCCGGCGCCTCCAGCCGCGCGCCCGACGTCTCCAGCTCCGTCGCCGGTACGCAGGAGGACAGCTGCACGAACAGGTCGAGCGCCGTCCCGCCGGCACTGTCGAGGAAATAGCGGAGGCCTTGCTCGCCCAGCACGTTGCAGATCTCATGCGGGTCGCAAATGGCGGTGGTGGTGCCGCGCGGCAGGACGCAGCGGTCGAACTCCTGCGGGGTGACGCAGGTGGATTCGCAATGGACATGGGTGTCGATGAAGCCCGGCACCACGGTCAGCCCGCGCCCGTCGATCTCCTCCACCCCGTCATAGGATTCGTAGGTGCCGACGATGACCTCGCCGCAGACGGCGATGTCGCCCTCCGCAATCTCGCCGGTCACGACATTGAGGAAGCGCGTGTTCTTGATGACCAGATCGGCCTTCGCCTCGCCCAGCGCCTGCCCGATGCGCGTCTTCAGATCATCCCGGCTCACCGTCATGTCCCACCCCGCCTGTCACCTATTCAAACAGTCAAGGTGGCGCGGCTTGCCGCGCCGTGCAAGCGGCTATCGACCCTTACCGCCCTCTTCCGGCTGGCGAAAGGGCGAGCGCGCCTGTTCCTGTGCGAAGCAGTCGAGCATCTTCGCATTGTGTGGCTCCAACCCCTCCGCCACCGCACGCCGCATGTCGGTGTGCAGGAACCAATGGCAGGCATGGGTAAGTTTCGGCTGGAAACCACGGTCAAGCTTGTGCGGTCCGCCGCGCCCCGCATCAACCCGGTTCAGGCCATGGGCGATCGCCCATTCGACGGTGCGGTAATAACAGGTTTCGAAATGGACGAACCGCGTGTCCTCTCTTGCGCCCCAAGTTCGGAGATAGAGGCAATCATCCCCTTCCACGGTCATCAATGTGCCGATCGCCACGCCGCCGGATTCGGCGAAGGTCAGCTTCACGGCATCGCCGAAGGCGGCACAGAACCGCAGGACGAAATCCATGGTCAGCGCCTGACGCCGCCCCCGGCGAACGTGAAGGTCGGTCACCAGATCGAGGAAAACCGCGGCGTCGGCCTCCCCGACCCGGCTGCCCGGCACCTCACGGAACCGCACTCCGCTGGCAGCGACCTTGCGGCGCTCCCACAGCAGCACGCCGCGCCGCCGCTTCGACAGGGCAGAGGTGAAATCGGAGAAGTCGCGGTACCCTTCGTTCCTCCATTCGTAGTCGACGCCATGACGGGTAAGCCACCCCGCCCTCTCCAACCGGCTGCGGTCCTCCTCGTTCGGGAAGCCGACATGGATGGAAGACAGGCCATGCTTGTGGGCCAGGGATCGCAACGCGTCGATCAGCGCATCGGCCACGCCGGGCGGTCCCCCCTCCCGCAGCAGGATCCGCGCGCCGGTCACCGGGGTGTAGGGGACGTCCATGAGCAGCTTGGGAAAATAGCGTCCACCCGCCGCCTGGTAGCCGTCGACCCATGGCTGATCGGGCCAGTGCTCATCCGTCGAACGGTCGCGCAGGTAAAGGGGGGCCGCCCCAACCATCCGGCCCGACGCCTCCCGCAGGATCATGTGGGCAGGGCGCCAGCCATTCGCCGGCCCCGCCAATCCGCTGTCCTCCAATGCACTGAGATAGGCATGGCTCACGAACGGCCCCTTGCCGGCCGCGCAGGCGTCCCATTCCAGCGGATCGACACCGGAAATCCCGAACACCATTGCAATCGACAATGGCGCAGCCGGCGATGACGCCGCCGACAACGTCGCATCGCGCCGATCCCCCACCGGCGCGGCACCCATCACCGACATTTCATATTCCGATCATTCCCCATCATATGGCGGCGCAACCGGCAGGCGCACGCTGACCGTCGTGCCCTCCCCTTCGCGGCTGCGGATGTCCAGCGTGCCCTTCAGCAGATCGACGAAGGAGCGGACCAGCGGCAGGCCCAGCCCGGTGCCGCCGGCGCGGCGGGACAACTGGCTGTCGACCTGTCCGAAGGGTTGCAGGGCCACGGCGATGCCTGCGGCGCTCATGCCGATGCCGGTGTCGGCGACCTCGATCAGGACACGGCCGCGATCCGGCTGCACGCGCAGCGCGATGCTGCCGCCGGCGGGGGTGAACTTGACGGCGTTGGACAGCAGGTTCAGCAGAATCTGCTTCACCCGCACCGGGTCGCCCAGCAGGTGCGGGGTATCGGGGGCGATGTCCTGGGTCAGGGTCAGGCCGCTTTCCTTCGCCCGCTCGCCGATCAGCAGCAAAGAGCTTTCCACCGCGTCGCGAACGTCCATCGGCTGCGGATGCATCTCCAGCTTTCCCGCCTCGATCTTGGCGACGTCCAGGATGTCGCTGATGACGGCCAGCAGATGCTGCCCCGACTTGCCGATCACCTTGGCATAGTCGAGGTATTTGGGATGGCCCAACGGCCCGACGATCTCGCTTTCCATCATCGAAGAGAATCCGATGATGGCGTTCAGCGGGGTGCGCAGTTCGTGGCTCATGTTGGCCAGGAACTCGCTCTTGGCCCGGTTCGCCAGTTCGGCCTGCTCCTTGGCCTGGATCAGCGCCTGTTCGGCGCGACGGCGTTCCTGGATTTCCTGCATCAGCGCGCGGGTGCGCTCGGCGACGCGCATTTCCAGCTCGTCGCGGGCCTGCCGCAGAGCCAGTTCCGCCCGCTTGCGCCGGGTGATGTCCTGGCCGACGCACAGGATGCCCGGCGGCACACCCTCCGCCTCCGGCAGGCGGTTCAGGTTCCACAGGAACACCCGCTCGCTTATGCGGTCCTGCTCGCGCAGCGCCTGTTCGAAGTTGCGGACCTCCGTGCCCTGGACGGCGATGGCGAGCTGGGCGGCGAAGGCCCCGGTCGGGCGTTCCCCCATCACCTCCGTCCAATGGCGGCCGATGGCGCTGCCGCCGTCCACGCAGAAGGCGCGTTCGGCTTCCCGGTTGGCCTCCTGCACGCTGCCGTCCTCGCCCAGGACCAGGATGATGCTGGCCGCGGTCTGCACCAGGGAGCGGAAACGCGCTTCGCCCGTCCGCGCCTCGCTCTGCCGCAAGGCGGCCTCCAGCTCGGCCACGCGGGCTTCGAGACGGCGGACGGTCTCCGCCGGCCCGGCCGGGCTTGCATCCGTGAAAGCTGTCCGCTCGGTCACGCCGCGGCGTTTTCCGGCTGCATGATGTCGCCCAGCTTCGCCAGCAGGAATTCCAGATCCTCGGGCGCCAAATCCTCGTACTGGGTCAGGATGCGCTCGATGACGCGGCGGCGGTGGCGCTCGCGGTCGCCGGGTTCGCCGTCATAGGGCGTCTCCTTAAGCACGTCGATGGCGATGCGGCAGGCCGGAAGCAGGGCCGGCGGCAGCTTCGCCTTGTCGTAGAGCGATTTCAGCCCCAGCCGGCCGGCATCGTGGATCAGCAGGCGGGCGTTGGTCAGCGGCACATTCGCCATGCGCGACATGGCCATCTCGAAGAAGACGATGTCGCCGGTACACAGCGAGCGCAGCAGCAGCGAGGGCGTCAGCCGGCCGGTCCGGGCAAGCTGGCCCACCAGCCGGTCCAGGGCGCCTTCGTCGCTCTCCCCGGTGAACAGGGCCACGGTCGCCCGCTCGCGGCTTTGCAGGATCAGCTCCGACGCGACCTTGGCCGGCAGCTCATGGTGCGCGACGAGATGCTGGCGCAGCCGTTCCGACACCACGGCGACCAGCCGTTCGGCGATGGTGATCGGCAGCTTGGAGCGGTGGACCAGCGGATCCTGCACCGCCTCGCTGTCGCCGAAACAGTCGATGACGCGGCCCAGGCTCCGCTCGCCCAGCTCCGCCCCTTCGTTGGCGACCAGGGCGGCGACGGCGCGTTCGGACCCGCTTTCGATCAGCGCGTCGGCCACCACCGCCGGCACGGTCGGGCGCTGGGCGATGGCGGTGCTCTTGGCCTCGGCCCCGGCCCCCCCGGACCGGACGATCTCGACCAGATCGGCCGGGGTCAGCACGGTGGAGACGCTGAGGACCGGGATCGCCACCGCCTCCACGTCGCGGGCGAGGCTCAGCGCCACGTCGCGCGGCAGGGACGGGCTGGATTTCAGGTTCTCGGCCAGGGTCTGGCGGACACGCAGGACCGTGTCGTTGACCATCACGCGGATGATGTCCTCCGCCAGCTTGTGCTCGGCCTGCGACAGCCCGGGGCTGTCGAACTGCTGGGCCAGCTTGGCGGCCAGATCGGTCCGGCTGTTCGGGGACGGGTCGGCCAGCAGCCGCGCCACGTCCTCCTGGGTCAGATGACCCGCTTTCATACCGTCACTCATGGGTCCGGGACCCTTCCTGCCCTGATCCGTCTCCTTATTGGTCGCGAAGAGGCGATAACCCGCGCGGATGTGGGCGGAGACTTGTCCACACAATCAAGAATCTTCAGAAACGGTTGAACCTTCATTAACGCCGGAGGGTCATAGATCGTCGGGAAGGGGCCGGGCCTGCAGGATGGGATTTGCGGGATCGGCCTTGCGGGATCTGGGCCGCGGATCAGGGCTGTTCGACGAAGCTGGGCGGTTCCGGCAGGATCGGGCGGCGGCGGCGGGCGCCGCGCAGGTGGATGGCGATCCCGGCGATCTGCTCCTCCACCGAGATGTGGCGCTGGGAGGCCACCTCCAGCCCGCGGTCCTCGTAGACATAGGCGTCGGGGTGGGCGTCGGCCCAGCGGCGGATGGCGGCGTCGCGCTCGTGCAGCAGGCCGACGATGGTCGGGCGGAACAGCCGCATCATCGCGGTGATCCAGCGGTTGGCGGGCCAGGACGGCCGGGCATGGTCGACCTCGAAGGCGTCGAGCATGGCAATCACGTCGTCGGCCCCGTACCAGGTCTCCCCCGTCACCCAGCGGTTGGTGGTGAACAGACGCACCGGCTGGCCGGCGACGTCCATGGCGATGCCGATCAGGTGCGACAGCGCGTCGTTGTCGTTCTCCGGCGGCTGGAAATCGGGCAGCGGCGCCGGCCGCAGGCCGGGCGGCATGCCGTGGGGCCGCAGGAAGGTGTGGAAATGCCCATGCTCCCCGTTGGGCCGCTCGCCCTCGGGATGGCAGTGGTAATAGTACTGGGCATGGAATTCAGCGTCGTAGACATCGCCCGGCGGATAGTGCTTCCACTCGTACAGCGTGCCGTGGCCGCGCAGAAGCTCGCCCACCACCGTGTCGCCGGTCTTGGCAAGGACACGCTGGCACAGGCGCACCTCGCGTCCGGCCTCGGCCATCGCCTCCAACTCTTCCCGGGACACGTCCGACAAATCCGTCATCGCCCGATCCTGCGCTGCGCGAACAACCCAATTACGTACGCGGCTATGCGGAGGTGGCAAGGGCTTTTCCGCTGCGGCACCTGCGGACGCAGACGTGCCCGCGCTTCGCCGGTCAGCTGCCGGGGGCGGGGAGACGCTGCGACAGCGCCCAGTTCACCAGTTCGCCGGAGACGAGGCCCAGCGCCTCGTCGAAGGCGGTGACGATGTCGGTGAAGGACCGGCCACGCACGGGAACCGACGCCTCGAAGGTCTCGCTCGCCTCGATGGTCCGGCGCGGCATGGCGACCAGCTTGGCCGACAGGCGCACATGCACCCGGTCCGGCATGGCCGCACCCGGCGTCGCGTATTCCGCCTGGAAGTCGCGCAGGTCCGATTTCAGCACATAGTCGGAGCGCAGACCCACCGTGTCACGCCCGACCGAGACGATCCGTCCGCTGTCCTCGAAGGTCTGGACGATCAGCCCCTGCACCATGTTGGGCGCCCGGTCGGCCCAGGACACGTCGGCGAAATAGTCGAGCGAGGTCGGCGTGCGGGCCAGCGCGATGCGCGGCGTGTCGATCCCGGCGGCGGCGGACGGCGTTTCGACCAGCAGCTGCCAGTCGACCTTGGGACCGGGAGCGACGGTGGCGCGCGGGGTGAGGGTGTAGAGTTGCGGCGCCGTCGGGTTCAGCGTGGCGCAGGCGGCAAGCCCCAGCAGCAGGACGGCCCCCGCCACCGCGCGCAGCGCCGACCGCACCGCCCCTTTGCCCGTCCCCTTCCGCAAGATCGCCGTCACCGTCATTTCCCACGCACCTCCACACCCTGACGCGTCCCACCGAACAGGAAGTTCGACGGATCGTTCTCGATTCGCGTGATCACCCGCGACAGCTGGCCGGACAGGTCGCGCAGCTGGGAGATCAGCAGCGTCAAATCATATAGTCCGGTGGCGGTAAAGTCGCGCACCGGCTCGCGATTTTCCGCCATCAGGGCGTTCAGAGTGTCGGAGGTGCGCTTCAGCGAGCGCATCAGCTCGCGCGTGTCCCCGGTCAGCTGCTTGGCGCTGCCGTCCACCGTCGCCAGCGTTTCCCGCGCCTGGGCCAGAGTGCGGTCCAACTGCGGCCCGACCGCCTCGAAGCCGTTCAGCGTCTGCCGGGCCTGGGCCATCGTCTCCTCCAGGCCGGAGCCGGCGCGGGCAAGCTCGCCGCTGAGGATGCGGGCGTTGTTCAGGATCTCGCCGATGGCCTGCTGGTTCTCGCCGTTCAGCAGCTCGCCCAACCTGGTGATGACCTCAAGCGCGCGGTTGACCAGCTGCGGCGCGCTGTCGACCACCGCCGTCAGCGAACTGGGGCGCGACGGGATGGTCGGCACCCCGTCGGCGTCGGTGGCGGTCAGCCGCTTTCCCCCCTCCGTCCCGCCGGAGATCTGGACATAGGCGCCGCCGGTGATACCCTGCACCTCCAGCGAGGCGATGGAATCGGTCATGATCGGCGTGCCCTTCTGCACCTGGATCGTCACCCGGACCCGCGTCACGTTGTCGGGGTCGAGCCGGATGTCGGTCACCGTGCCCACCGGCACGCCGCGGTAGCGCACCGGGCTTCCCTGCTGCAGGCCGGTGACGGAGCCGGTGAAGTAGATGCGGTAGGTCTCGCGCGATTCGTCCAGCTGGACCTTGGCGATCCAGGCGGTGAAGACCAGCAGGCCGGCGACCAGGGCCAGCACGAAGCTGCCGACAAGGATGTAGCTGGCGCGGGTTTCCATGGCGTGGCCCTACCCTTTCGCGTGGCGGAGAGCGGCGTTGCGCTCTTTCGCGTCGAGAGCCGCGCGGCCGCGCGGCCCGTGGAAATACTCGCGGATCCAGGGATGCGGATCGGCCAGATGCTGGGCCAATGTCCCCACCCGGATTTTCTTGTCGACCAGCACGGCGATGCGGTCGCAGATCGAGGTCAGGCTGTCGAGGTCGTGGGTGACCATGAAGACGGTCAGCCCCAGGCTGCGCTGCAGCCCCCGGATCAGCGTGTCGAAGGCGGCGGCGCCGATGGGATCGAGCCCGGCGGTCGGCTCGTCCAGAAACAGGATGTCGGGGTCGAGCGCCAGCGCGCGGGCCAGACCGGCGCGCTTGATCATGCCGCCGGACAGCTGCGCCGGATGCTTGGTCCCGGCATCGGGCGGCAGTCCCGCCATGGCGATCTTGACCCGCGCCACCTCCGCGATCAGCGCCGGCGGCAGATCGGTGTGCTCCTTCAGCGGCAGCATCACGTTTTCCGCCACCGTCATGGAACTGAACAGCGCGCCGTTCTGGAACAGCACGCCGGTGCGGGCCTGCAGCGCCGTGCGCTCCGCCCGGTCGAGTTCGGCGGTGTCGTGGCCCAGCAGCTCGATCCGGCCGTCCGACGGCGCGATCAGGCCCAAAATCTCCTTCAGCAGCACCGACTTGCCGGTGCCGGAGCCGCCGACGACGCCCAGCACCTCCCCGCGCTCCACGTCGAGGTCGAGCCCGTCATGGACGGTCTGCGGACCGAAGCGGGTGACAAGCCCCCGCACCCGGATGACGGGAGAGGCATCCATCACACCCCCAGCATGGAGAAGACGACGGAGAACACCGCATCGATGACGATCACCAGGAAGATGCCCTCCACCACCGACTTGGTGGTCATGATGCCGACGCTTTCGGCGCTGCCGGAAACCTTCAACCCCTCGTAGCAGCCGACCATGGCGATCACCAGGGCGAAGACCGGCGCCTTGATCAGCCCGGCGATCACCGTGTTGATGCCGACGGCGCTGTGAAGCTGGCGGATGAACTGCCCGAAGGTGATGTCCAGCGTGGCATAGGCCATCACCGCGCCGCCGAACAGCCCCATCACGTCGGCGTAGAAGGCCAGAAGCGGCAGCGAGATCATCAGGGCCAGCGCCCGCGGCACCACCAGCAGTTCGATCGGGTCGAGGCCCATGGTGCCGATGGCGTCGATCTCCTGGTTCACCTTCATGGTGCCGATCTGCGCGGTGAAGGCGGAGCCGGAACGGCCGGCGACGATGATCGCCGTCATCAGGATGCCGATCTCGCGCAGGACGGAGATGCCCAGCAGGTTGACCACATACAGCTCCGCCCCGAAGCGCTTCAACTGGTCGGCTCCCTGGAAGGCCAGAACCACGCCGATCAGGAAGGACAGCAGCCCCAGGATCGGCAGGGCGTTCAGGCCGGTCTGCTCGATATGGAACAGGACGGAGGTCAGGCGCAGGCGCGACGGGTGCCGGATCAGCCGGGCGAAGGTGACGGTGACGAGGCCGAGAAAGCCGATGAGGTTCAGCAGTTCCCTGCCGGCGTTCACCGTCGTCTGGCCGGTGCGGAAGACCATGTCCAGGATGGGGTGATGGTCGCGCTCGACCGGATGGTGCGGCGCCTTGCCGGCATCGCGCACCGCGCCGAACAGGGCGGCATGCTCCGGCCGCAGCCCGACCACCTCAACCGAATGCCCTTCCGCCTGCAGGCGGTCGGCCAGCCGGTTCAGCAGATAGGCGCCGACGGTGTCGAGCGCCTCCACCCGCGACAGGTCGAGCCGTACGCCGGCACCGCGCTCCGGCTTCGGCGCTTGGTCCAGCGCATCAGACGCGGCCCCGGCCGCAGGCAGCGTCCAGCGCCCGGCGGCGCCGATCCGCCACCCGCCGTTCTCCGGCCCGGCATCGATCCGGGCCGTCTCGACCGCCGCTCCGTCCTTCGCCAAAATTCCAGCCACAGGCTCCGCCGCACGCAACCGCACTCCGCCCGGTGCGTCAGGCCGACCGGTGTTGTGGAACGTGGCGGAGCACCACGGAATGGTCAACCCCATGCGGCATGGCCGCGTGACACGGCCGCCATGCCCGGCCCTGGCCCCGGCCCCGTCGGGAGCCGCGGCCAATCGCGTCTTTCCGCGCAGTCAGCCAGCCGCTAAAGTGCCGGGCGGCGGCCCCGGCCTGTCAGCCGGCACCAGACCCTTTACGGACACGATCTCCGATGAACCTGAAAGACCATATCCGCGGCATTCCGGATTTCCCGAAACCCGGCATCCTGTTCTACGATGTCTCGCCGCTGCTGGCGAACGGCGCCGCCTGGAAGGCCGCCATCGACGAGCTGGCCGAGGCCGTGCGCCCGCACAAGCCGGACCTTCTGGTCGGAATCGAGTCGCGCGGCTTCCTGGTCGCCGCCCCGCTGGCCCTGGCGCTGGGCATCGGGTTCATCATGGTGCGCAAGCACGGCAAGCTGCCGGGCGACAAGATCGCCCATTCCTACAATCTGGAATACGGCACCGACACCATCGAGGTGCAGGCGGACGCGGTGAAGCCCGGCCAGCGCGTGGTGGTGCTGGACGACCTGCTGGCGACCGGCGGCACCATGGTCGCCGCCATCAACCTGCTGCGCCAGGTCGGCGCCGACGTCCGCGCCGCCGCCTTCCTGGTGGAACTGACCTTCCTCAACGGCCGCGACCGCATCGACGTGCCCAGCGTCTCGCTGATGGCCTACGATTCCTGAGGCCGACCCCGCAGGTCAGCGGCGGGACCGCCAGCCGTCGATGCTGAAGCGCCCGCCGCCCGCCGCCACCAGCGCCAGGAGGCCGCCGATGATGGCGACGTTCTTCATGAACTGGATCTGCTGCATCTTCATGGCCTCCGGCGCGGCGTCCCAATAGCGGTGGGCGATCAGGGTGGCGGCGACGGTGAAGGCCGCGACCAGCAGCGCCGCCAGCCGGGTCCAGGCGCCCAGCACCACCGCCAGCCCGCCGAACGCCTCGACCAGCGCGCCGATGGTGCCCATCACCGCCGCCATCGGCACGCCCTGGCTCTCCAGCCCGGCGATGAAGCCGCCGAGCGCCATCAGCTTGCCGAACCCGCTCTGCACGAAAATCGCGCCGAGCAGGACGCGGGCCGCTAGAAGCAGCGCATCCTGTCCGGCCGTGGCGGCTCCCGCACCCGCACCGTACCCGCTCGACGATGTCGCATGGTTGGTCATCGCACCGGCTCCTCATTGCAATCCCATGGGCTTCAATCCCATGGATCGGCAGACGATGGCGGGAAGCCCGTTATTCCGCCAGTACCCGAAAGAACGGCTTCATACCGGCAGGCCGATGAATTGACCTGCCGTATTGCATTCAAGCGCCACGCAGGCTTTACCGCGCCAGTGGGCGCGCCGCCGTCGCGGCGGCCGGCGAACGCTTGAAGGGTCGGTTCAAGCGTTCGCCGGTATCAGCCTGTCTTCCATAAGGTGATGATCGTGACGCCGGCCACCGTCAGGGTCGCGCCAGCCAGTTGCAGCACGCCCATCGGCTCCGCCAGCATCAGATAACCGAAGACGGCGGCGGCCACCGGACCGAGGGCGCCGCTCAGCGCCACCAGATTGGGGCCGATCCGCCGCAGCGCCTCCGCCGTCATCAGCACCGGCAGCACGGTACAGACCACCGCCATCACCGCCGACAGCCCATAGACCGGCAACGGCAGTTCCAGCGCCGACAAGGGCCGCAGCACGACGAATTGCAGGATGCAGCACAGGCAGGCCGCCGTCATCGCATAGGCGGTGAAGCGCATGGCTCCCATACGCTGCACCACCCGACTGCTGCCCACCAGATAGACCGAATAAAGGAAGGCACCCATGAAGACCAGCCCGGCCCCGGCCATGAGGTTGGGATGGCCGATCCCAACCTCCGACCACACCACCAGCGCGACGCCGGCATAGGAGACGACCAGCGCCACCACCTCGCGCAGGCCGATCCGCTTGCCCAGGAACATGGCGGACAGCAGGACGACGATGGTCGGGTAGAGGAACAGCAGCAGCCGCCCCATCCCGGCCGACACATAGCGCAGCCCCAGGAAATCGCAGACGCTGGCGGCGTAATAGCCGGTGACGCCAAGTACGATGGTCAGGGCGAGGTCGCGTGGGGAAACCGGCGCCCGCTCCCCCTTCCCCGCGCCCGGCCACAGGGCCATGGCGAGGAAAAAGGGCAGCGCGAAGACCATGCGCAGCATGATCAGCGTCACCGGATCGACATTGTAGCGGTAGGCCAGCTTGATGATGACCGGCTTCAGGGAAAAGGCGACAACCCCCGCCACGGCAAGCCCGAGTCCGGCCAGCAACTGGACCGGCGGCAGGATGGAGGCCGCGGCGGCGCCGTCGGACGGCAGGCTGGCCTGGGATGCGCTGGTCTGGGGCAAGGCGTTTGAATCCGGCGACGGGAGCGGGAACGCCATTCAAACATCCCAGCGCCCGTTTGGCTCGCCCCAAGGCGGCGGACGGCCATGCCCTCCGCCACACCCTGGATTGCACGGCCCGCGACGCTCATGGCGAAGCGTCCAAACCGTCAGACGGCAGGATCCGCCGCGATGGTCAGGCGGCGGGAACCGCCGCGACGGCAGTGCCACTCATCGGAGCAAGGCCGGTGAAGGTGATCCGCGCCTGCTGGCCGATGGCGATGGAATGCACGCCGGTCAGGGCGCCGGTGGACACCCATTGCCCCGCCTTGAGCGGCCGGCCCAGCCGGACCGCCATTCTCAGCGCCACCGCGACCGCGGCCGCGATGCCGCCCGGCAGCTTGGCGGCGCTGCCGACCCCGACGCTCTGCCCGCCGATCAGCACCTCGGCCCGCAGGGCATCGGCACCTTCGATGCCGCCGGCGATCTCCTCGCCGACGATGAGGCCGCTGTTGTTGCCGAAGACGGCGGTCGAGGCGGTCGGCCCCAATTCGTTGACCGGGGCCAGCGGGCCGCCCGCCACCTCGACGGCGGCATGGACGGCGGCGATGAAGGCAGCGGCCTCCGCCGGGCTGTAGTCCAGCTTGTCGGCGGGGGCGTCGGCGGCGATGCGCACCGCGAACTCCGCCTCCACCGCGCCGAATCCGCCGGCGATCACCGGAAAGCTCAGCGCCCCGCCATCGGCGGCCTCCACCGTGCCGGCGAAGATCGGGCCGATGTAGCGCATGGCGCCCAAGGCCTCCTCCAGGGCCGGCGGCACCCGCGCCACCTTCCAGCCGGCGACCTCGTCGGGCCAGGCCGCGGTCGCCGTCGCCTGAATGGCGTAGGCGGTGGCGAGATCCGCCGGCAGCGGGCCGGGAAACGCGTCGAGCCCGGTGGCGCTGCGGCGGGCGGCGACGAAGCGGGCGGCGGCCTCGGCGATCACCGGGTCGGCCAGGGTCGGGGCGCTCAGCCCGATGGGGTGCGTGACGGTCATGACAGGAACTCTCAGATGGGGGGCGCCGCGACTGTAGCCGCCCCGGCCGGTCCGGGAAAGTGCGCTGCACAATGCGGTGAACCGGCGGCGGGAGAGATGGTTTCCGAAAGGCGGGGTGGACGGACCATCCGCTTGAGGCGACACTGGTGGCGTCCTTGCCGCGGGAGAGGCCATGCGCTCCGACACCGACGCCGCAACCAGCCAGCTGTTCCGCCGGATCGAGGCACGGCGCGACGATCTGGTCGCCCTGACCCAGGCGCTGATCCGCATCCCGACCGTCAATCCGCCCGGCGACGTCTATACCGACTGCGCCGAGCTGATCGGCCGGCGGCTGGCGGCGCGCGGCTTTGCCGTGGAGTATGTGCGGGCGGAGGGCGCGGCCGGCGACAGCGACCGCTACCCGCGCACCAACGTCGTCGCCCGAATCGAAGCGCCGCGGCCGGGGCCTTGCGTGCATTTCAACGGCCATATCGACGTGGTGCCGGCCGGCCAGGGCTGGACCGTCGATCCCTTCGGCGGGGTGGTGAGGGACGGGCGGGTCTATGGCCGCGGCGCCTGCGACATGAAGGGCGGCATCGCCGCCTCGATCATCGCCGTCGAATCGCTGCTGGAGGAAGGGCTGCTGACCGCCGGCGCGCTGGAGATCTCCGGCACGGTGGACGAGGAATCGGGCGGTTACGGCGGTGTCGGCCATCTGGCGAAGCTCGGCTATTTCTCCCGGCCCCGCGTCGACCACGTCATCATTCCGGAGCCGCTGAACGTCGACCGCGTCTGCATCGGCCACCGCGGCGTCTGGTGGGCGGAGATCGAGACCAAGGGCCGCGTCGCCCACGGCTCCATGCCTTTCCTCGGCAACTGCGCGGTGCGCCACATGGGCGCCGTTCTGCACCGGATCGAGACGGAACTGATCCCCCGCCTCGCCGCCAAGCGCACCGACATGCCGGTGGTTCCGGAGGGGGCGCGCCAGTCCACCATCAACATCAACGCCATCCACGGCGGCCAGCGCGAGGACCATGACGGCCTGCCCAGCCCGATGGTGGCGGACCGCTGCCGCATGGTCATCGACCGCCGCTACCTGATCGAGGAGGATCCCGAGGCGGTCCGCGGCGAGATCGTCGCCATCCTGGAGGATCTGCGCCGCAGCCGTTCCGGCTTCGATTACGAGCTGCGCGAGGTGCTGGCCTTCCTGCCGACGATGACCGACGCCGACGCCCCCGTGGTGCGGGCGGTGGCCGCCGCCATCGAAACCGTTCTCGGCCGCCCGGCCCGGCATGTCGTCTCCCCCGGCACCTACGACCAGAAGCATGTGGTCCGCGTCGGCCAGTTGAAGGACTGCATCGCCTACGGCCCCGGCATCCTCGACCTCGCCCACCAGCCCGACGAATGGGTCGGCATCGAGGACATGGTCCATTCGGCCCAGGTTATGGCGCTGGCGACGCTGGGGCTGATGAACGGCGACGACGGTTTGCCGTTCTGAACGCATATCGGGGAATGGGCGAAGCCGGAGCGCATTGCGGACGCACTCTTCTCCGCTCCCCTCATTCAATCGCCTGACAGACAGATCCAGCGTCGCGCCGCGAACGTATTCATGTTGTCCGGCATGGAGGAGCCGCGCGGGCGGCACTCCATCTGTATGTGGACATTTGGCCCATAACGCGGTGATCAGATCATGCGGACGCTGCCGAGAGAATGCGACCCCTCATTCCCGGAGATGATGAAACCGACAAATATCAGAAAACATCGGAACATTGGAACAACACCGTTCAAATAATTTATTCATCTTTACTTTATGATTTCCCAGATAGACACGGAAGCTCAGGCGAGAAAACCTTGATTCGAGATGCCTTGACCGACTTGACCATTCTGATCGTCGAGGACGAACCTCTGATTGCGATGAGCTTGGAAGATGTGCTGAGCGACCAGGGCGCCATCTGCCTCGGTCCCGTCGGCTCGATCGACAGCGCTCTGGAAATCATCGCAGCGAACCGCTTCGACATCGCGTTGCTCGACATCAACCTGCGAGGCCAGAAGATCGATCCGGTTGCGGACCGTCTGGCCGAAATCGGCATCCCATTCATTTTCACCACCGGCCATGGCGAGGATGGGCTGCCCAAGTCGCACCGCCACCGTCCGGTGATCGCAAAGCCCTACAGCGACACGACCGTGATCGACACGCTGTTGCAGTGCCGGACGCAAAGCGATCCGACTTCCGCGGACTTCCCTGGATGACGGGTGTCCGCTCCTGGCCGCTCCGGCCGCATCGGTCTCGCCGGGGGAGCCGCCTCGATGGCGCATCCGGTCGCCGGCGTCACTCCACAGCCACCGCATGGGCGGCGCCCTGCCTGCCCAGCAGCCGTTCCACCTCCTCGGCCGGGATCGGGCGGCTGAACAGGAAGCCCTGGTAGCTTTCACAGGCCAGGTCGCGCAGAAGCTGCAGCTGCTCCTGCGTTTCCACCCCCTCGGCAATCACCGACAGGCCCAGGCTGCGGCCCAGCCCGACGATGGCGCGCGGGACGGAGGCGTCGCTGGCGCCGGTCGACAGATCGTGGATGAAGGAACGGTCGATCTTCAGCTTGTCGATCGGCAGCCGGTGCAGGTAGCTGAGGCTGGAATAGCCGGTGCCGAAATCGTCCAGCGCGATCAGAACGCCGCGCTGCTTCAATGCCTCCAGCGTCGCCGCCGCCGATTCGACATCGTCGATCAGGGTGCTTTCGGTCACCTCGATCTCCAGCTCCGGCCCGCTCAGGCCGTTGGCGTCGAGGGCACGGGCGACCTTGGCCGGCAGCTGCCCGTCGCGGAACTGGGCGCCGGAGACGTTGACCGCCACCGGGATCGACAGGCCCAGGCGCGAGCGCCAGCGCCGGATCTGCTCGCAGGCCTCGAACAGCACCCAGTCGCCCATCGCCAGCACCAGCCCGGTCTCCTCCGCCACCGGCAGAAAGCGGCCGGGCAGGATCAGCCCCTCCTCCGGGTGGCGCCAGCGGATCAGCGCCTCCAACCCGACGACCCGGCCGGTCAGGGTATCGACCTGCGGCTGGTAGACCAGGAACAGCTGCCCCTCGCGGATGGCTTTGCGCAGGCTGGCCTCCAGATCCATGCGCTCGCGCGATCTGGCGCCCATCTCCCTGGTGACGAAGCGGAAGCCGTTCCGGCCCCTTTCCTTGGCGTGGTACATGGCGATGTCGGCGCAGCGGATCAGCCCTTCCGGGTCTTCGGCGTCGTCGGGATACAGGCTGATGCCGATGCTGGGCGTCACCACGAAATTCTGGCCGCCGACGGTGAAGGGGCTGGCCAGATGCGCCACCACCTTCTCGGCCACGCTCGCCGCATCCCCCGGCTCCATCACGCGGCGCAGCACGATCAGGAACTCGTCGCCGCCCAGCCGCCCGACCGTGTCGGATTCGCGCAATCCCGACCGCAGCCGCCGCGCCACCGACCGCAGCACCTCGTCGCCGAAGCTGTGGCCCAGGCTGTCGTTGATCACCTTGAAGCGGTCGAGGTCGATGAACAGCACCGCCACCTTGCTGCCCTCGCGCCGCGCCTCGCGCAGAGCCTGGGCGATACGGTCGAACAGCAGGATGCGGTTGGGCAGGCCGGTCAACGCATCGAAATGCGCCAGATACTGGATGTGCTGCTCCGCCCGACGCTTCTCGCCGATGTCCTCGGCGAAGGCCAGGACGAATTTCAGCTCTTCCGCCAGGATGACGGGCTGGAAATGCAGGCTGAAATGGCTGCGCCGCCCGCCCAGCACCAGCGGCTGGTCGGACTCCAGCCTGCCGCTTTCCCCCTGCAGCGCCGCCTCCAGCGCGAAGACGGACCCCTGGTCGCCGAAGCGCAGCCGCAAGTCGGTGCCCAGCAGTTCCTCCCGCGCCAGTCCCGCCGCCGCGCCGAAGGCCGGGTTGCAATCCGTCAGGAGGCCGTTCGTGCCGACCAGGGCGATCCCCAGCGGCGCCTGGGTGAACAGCTGCTGCCGTTCAGCCTCCTGCAGGCGGAGCGAGGCCGTCATCCTCCCCGCCAGTTCGACCGCACGGCTATGGGTCGCCAGCATCATGCGCAGGATCAGCGACAGCGCGATGCTCAGCGCGATCCCGCCGACCAGCAGTGCCCCCGGCACCCATTCATGGGCGGTCAGCACCCCATCGGGCAGGCTGTCGTAACGGACGGTCCAGACCCGGCCGCCCACCGGCAACTCCCGCGTCAGGCTGATGGCGGCCGTGGTTTCCAGCGGGCGCCGGCTGCGGTAGAGCGGGAATTCCGCCTCGGCCGGCGGCACGTCGTAGATCTCGATGCCGGTGTCCGGGCCGGTGTCCGGGCCGGCGTCCGGGCCGGCGTCCGGGCCGATATCCGGCCGCTTCTCGTCGACCAGCCCGTCCACCAGAGAACCGATCCGCACCGGGACCGCCACCACGCCGGTGAAGGAGGCCTGCCGCGCCTCCAGAGACGGCGGCAGCGGATCGCCGCGATAGGTCGCCTGATAAAGGATGAGGGCGGGCTTCGCCCCCGCCGCCTCGTCGATCTTCAGCGTGATCGCGCGGGTGGCGGCCGGCTCGCCGCTGTCGCGCGCCCGCTCGATGGTGGAGCGCCGTGTCGCTTCCGACATCATGTCGAAACCGACGGCCCGTACATTCGCCTCGTCGACCGGGGCGGTGAAGATGTTGACCACCCGTTCCGCCCCCGCGCTCTCGGGCCAGATGCGGAAATTCGTCAGGCCGGCCGCCCGCATCGCCGCCACCAGCTCGCCGGAACCGGTGGCCGGCACGGCGCGGGCATAGGCGACGGAAATGATGCCGGGATAGCGCCGCGGCATGTCCAGCGCTTCGACGAAGCGGTTCCACTGCGTCCAATGCAGGTCGGGGAAGGTCATCACCAGCGACGCGGCACTGCGGGCGACCTGCTGATAGACCTGCAGCCGGTCGGCCATCTGGCCGTGAATCTCCTCGACCCGCGTGGCGAAGCGGTGCTCCTCCTCCTGGGTCAGCAGGCGATCGGACTGGAGCATTGCAAGAACGGACAGGCCGCATCCGGCAATCAAAGCCAGAGCGGGTATCAGGGCCGGCAATGGCAGATTGCGCGGGAAACGACTGAAGGAGGGTTTCGGGCGGGAGGCCGGCGGGCGGTCCGCAGGTTGATCGGCTGCGGGATCGGCTGCCGGTTCCGCCATCAGAACTCCTCTAGGATCTTGGGGCTGGTCAGCAGCAGCGTTTCGATCATGCCCAGGATCTGCTCGATCTTGGTGCGGGTCGCATCGAGCTCGTCGGCGGTCTTGTCGTCGATGCCCGCCTCCATCAGCATGGTGTCGAAGGTGTGCAGGGTTTCGTTGAAGGCCTTCTGCTCCGCCACCAGCACGTCGAAGGCGCCCAGCGACGAGGTCAGCGCCAGCGGCGGATCGCTGACGAAGGAATGGCTGATGTCGGTGAAGATGGCGATGGCGCTCAGCTTCTGCCGGAGAACCCATTGCGGGAAATTCGGCGGCAGCTCCTTCCCGGCGGCCTCCAGCCTTTCCTGGATCGAGAAGATCAGCCCCTGGATGTCCAGATAGGCCGCGCGGATCTCGCGGAAGCGCGGAAAGGTCTTCGGCTTTCCGGCGGCGCGCAGCCGGGCCAGGGCGGCGATGTCTTCCGTCAGCTTCCGCGACATCCGAAGCACGACGTCCGTCAACTTCGACATCACACCTCTCCGCTCAAAGGCCCGCCATCGCGCATTTTGGCCGGGCCGCCTTTATACGACCCGCCTATGTCGGCCAGCCTACACCAGAATCCACCCCGATCGTTAGTGTTACCAGCGGGTCGGAAGCCGCCCTCAGAACCCGCGCTCAGAATCCAAACGCGGCGACCGGCGTCGGGCCGTTCTCCAGCCCGGCCTTGTCGAGCGCGTCGAGCAGGAGGATGACGTCCTTGGACGCGCGCTCCACCTCCGCCACCTCGGCCAATGCGCGGTCGATATCGCCGTCGAGATAGGCGCGGGCGGCCGCCTTGCCGTGGTCATGGACCAGCCGGTGCGGGGTTTCCAGCCGGGCGAAGGCGGAATGGGCGCGATAGGCCATCGAGGACGGGCCGTAATACCATTTGCCGAGCCGGCAGGCCTCGTGGCTTGCCAACTCATCCGGGCGCAGGGTTTCCAGCCCGACCAGCATGTCGGCCAGCCGTTTCTTCCAGATGACGTGGTCGACCTTGGCGATCTTCACGATCTTGCCGGGGATGTCCTGCTCCATCAGTTGGGACAGCTGGTTGCCCAGCAGGGCCTCCACGCCGCGGGTCGCCTGGACGCTGCGCAGGATGGCGGCGCTGTTGGACGCGCTGCTTTCGGCGATGCGGGCGGTTCCCGAAGCCACCTGGTTGGCGGCGGCGGACTGCTGGGTCAGGATGCTGGCGATGTCGGACATGCGATTTTCGGTGCGGCCGATATGGTCGCCGATGTCGGCCATGCGCTCGCTGACCTCGCGGATCGCCTGCTGGCCGGCGGCGACGGCGCGGGTGCCGCCCTCCATCGACGCGACGATGGCGCCCATCTCCGCCTTCAGCGCGTCGATGCGCAGGCGGATGTCCTCGGTCGCGCGGGCAGTCTGGTTGGACAGGTTCTTCACCTCGCTCGCCACCACGGCGAAGCCCTTGCCCGCCTCGCCGGCACGCGCCGCCTCGATCGTGGCGTTCAGCGCCAGGAGATTTGTCTGCTTGGCGATGGCCTCGATGGTGGAGACGATCTCCGCGATGCGTTCGGAGGCGACCGACAATTCGCCGACCCGCGTCGCCGCCCCGTCGACCGCGGTGGCGATCTGTTCCATGCGGGCGACCGCCTGCTGAACGGTGTGGCCGCCCTCGGCGGTCACCGACCGTGCCTCCCCGGCCAGCGCCGCGACGTCGCGGCTGCGCGCCCAGATCTCCTGGATGCCGGTCACCGTCTCCTCGGTCGCCGCGGCGATGCCCTGGGATTCATGATCGACCGCGCGCAGCTGCCCCACCATCTGCGCGTTGGCGACCGCCGCCTCGTTGATGGCGATCGCCACGTCGATGGTGCGGTCCATCAGAGCCGCGGCGAAATCGCCCGGCTGCCGCCCGCTCCCGGCACCACCGGCGGCTTCGGCCTCCGACAGGCCGTAGCCCGCCAGGGTCCGGTCCATGTCGAACGACACCGCGCGGGTCACCGCCGCCATCGCCCGCCGCGCCGTGGCCGGGCACCAGCGCAGCGCCCCCTGCACCAGGGCCAGCAGGTCGCTCAGCACCACGCCATAGGCGCCGATGTACCAGGACGGCTCCAGCCCGATGCGCAGATGCGCCTCCCCGGCGGCCCGGCAGCGGGCCTCGTGCGCCGGCGAACCGGCGTCCTGGAACATCAGGCGCCAGTGGTCGGCCTGCTGCCGCTTCAGCCCGGGCAGGTCGCCGTGGGCGTCCAGCAGCTTACGGGTCTCCGGCCAGCGCGACAGGTGGGCGTAGAAGCGCTCGGACAGGTCAGGCAGGCTGCGGTCGATCAACCGCCCCATGCTCGCCAAAAGGCCGCGCTCCTCCGCCTCAAGCCCGAAGAAGCCCGCTTCCGCCCCGAATGCCCGCCGATCAGCCGCCATGTCGCCCATCCAAACCATTGATGCGGCATACGCACATCAGCGCGAAGCCGCGATGCATCCGGCGACAGTTATATGACAATTATCGTAAATGGCAACCCAAGCACGGCCGCGACCGATCAAAGAATCGGCAAAGAGCTGCGCATGATGGTCGCACCTGCCTCCTGACCGGGCATCTCTGCGCCGTCTGACCGGCTACGAAGGCCGCCTTCCGAAATGCATTCATTTGTCTGCGAATGATTGGATGGCTTCCGCGATCAGGCCGCTGAGGGACAAGGCGTTCGACGGGTGCGGCACGCCATCGCAGGACAGTGGGCGGCCCAGCCCTTCCGCCGCAAAGCGTCCGGCGACGGTGTCGTTGAACAGGGCATGGACGCCGTACACCCGGACCGTGTCGGCCCCCAGCGCCCGCGCGGCCCGCGCGCAGGAGAAGATCGTCTCGCCGGAGCTGATGACGTCGTCGACGATCACCACCGGGCGGCCATGGATCGGCGC
This sequence comes from Azospirillum ramasamyi, assembly GCF_003233655.1. Taxonomy (NCBI): domain Bacteria; kingdom Pseudomonadati; phylum Pseudomonadota; class Alphaproteobacteria; order Rhodospirillales; family Azospirillaceae; genus Azospirillum; species Azospirillum ramasamyi. Next base: position 78,576 of record NZ_CP029834.1, on the reverse strand, counting down.
ATCGGGCGGCAGCGCCACCGTCACGTCGCGGTCGCCGCGCCGCTCCTTGCGCCCGACCACCCCGGTCAGGCCGAGCGGGCCGGCCACCGCCTCCACCAGCGGGGCGGACTCCTCGTCGGGGCCGACGATCACCGTACCGGGCGCCACGCCGGCGGCGCGCAGATGGTCGGCGATCGGCGCCGCGCCGCTCAGCGCGATGGCGGGGCGGCCGACGAACACCTCGTCCAGCGTGTGGGTGCGGTGCAGGTGCGGCTCGACGCAGACGAACCGGTCGAAGCAGCGGCCCAGCCACTCCCCGACCACCGTCTGGCTGACCGGCTCGCCCGGCCTGAAGATCGCGTCCTGGCGCATGTAGGCCATGTAGGGCGCCACCAGGCAGAGGTCGGTCGCTCCATGGCGCCGCAGAACGGAGGAGGCGAGCGTCAGCTCCACCAGCTTGTCGTTCGGGCGGTCGAGCGAACGGTAGACGATGGCGCGCTCGACCGGTTCGGGCAGGCGTACCAGGCTCTCGCCATCGGGAAAGCGGTGCAACTCTGCGATGTGGCAGGGAATGTCCATTGCCTGGGCAAGCTGGCGCGCCGCGTCCGCCGACTCCGGAAATCCGTAGACGGCCGTGTAGATGCCCGTATTGCGGGGCATGCCCCATCTCCCCATACCACCTTGGATGCGGGCAAGCTTGGCGCAGGCGGCATGGCCGGGTCAATGATGGCAAAAGGCTGACGCCGCGGCCCATTGCCCCCGTCTTGTCGGCCTATGCCTTGGCGATGACCTCCTCTTCGCCTTGCTTGGCCTCGGCCGCGTCCGCTTCGGAGGCGGCGGGATCGACATGGATGCTCTCGGCCTTGCGCGCCAGCCATTGGAAGGCGCCGAGCCCGACCACCAGCAGCATGACCACCGCCAGCAGCATCACCGGATAGACGATGGAGGAAATCTCGCTGGTGCGCGCCTCGAACACCAGGACAAGGCCCTCCAGGCTGGCGGCGATGATGATGGTGGTCAGGAACTTGGTCAGGGTGCGGCGGGCCTCGTCGGCGCGGCGCAATTCGCGCTCGCGGACGATCTCCTCCTCGTAGAGGTATTTGGCGATCTCGAAGACGGCGATCGCCAGCACGATCATCCCGACCCCTTCCAGCATGGCCGAGGTCAGCGCGTGACTGTCCAGCGCCACCACCCCCTCCACCACCGTCAGGGCGGACAGGCCGATGAACAGCAGGGCGAACAGGCTGAGCGTCACCGCCGCCAGCAGATACATGCCGCGCGCCGCCGATTGGAACATCGTCCCACCCCTCCCGATCTGAACTGGCTCCCGGTCACACTGCTCCGGGCAAAACTGGTCCTTGGCAGTGACAACACATGGGACGCCCGTTCCGCCCGGCCGGCGCCGTCGGATTCGTCGACGCTGCCGGAGAACCTCTTTAGAGTGCCGGCACTCCGCCGCCCGCAGCCGGGTTTTCCGCATCATGACCTTGCCGCCCTCCCCCGTTCCCACCCACAACCCCGTCATGGCCAGCGCCGCCTACTGCGACGGCCGGCGCATCGCCGACGTGCCGGTCGCGGAGGCGGGAGCCTGGGCCGGGAAGGACGGCCATTTCGTCTGGATCGGCCTGTGGGAACCGGACGAGGCGCTGCTGATGGAGGTGAAGCGCCAGTTCGGCCTGCACGAGCTGGCGGTGGAGGACGCGCTGCACGCCCACCAGCGCCCGAAGGTGGAGGTCTATGGCGACAGCCTGTTCATGGTCCTGCGCACAGCCCGGCTGGAACGGGAGGTGCTGGTGCTGGGGGAAACCCATGTCTTCGCCGGGCGCGGCTATGTCGTCACCGTGCGGCACGGCGCATCCACCAGCTATTCGCCGGTGCGCGCGCGGGCCGAAAGCGCGCCGCATCTGCTGAAGCACGGCGAGGATTTCGTCGTCTATACCGTCATGGACTATGTGGTGGACTGCTATGCGCCCGTCCTGGACCAGATGGCGGCGATGGTGGAGGAGCTGGATACCCTGATGATCGCCCGCCCGCCCGGCACGGCGGAGATCGAGCGCATCCACCAACTGCGCCGCGACCTGGAGCGGCTGCGCCGCAACGCCCTGCCCCTGCTGGAGGTCTGCTCGCGGCTGGAGCGCTTCGACCTGCCGATGATCGACCCGGCGATCCGTCCCTATTACCGCGACGTGCAGGACCATGTGATCCGCGTCAACGAACAGATCGCCTCGCTGCGCGAGGTGCTGTCCTTCGCCTTCGAAACCAGTATGATACTGGCCGCCGCGCGGCAGAACGACGTGACGCGCAAGCTGGCCGCCTGGGCCGCCATCCTCGCCGTGCCGACGGCCATCGCCGGCCTCTACGGCATGAACTTCGAGCATATGCCGGAGCTTCACTGGCGGTACGGCTATCCGGCGGTGCTCGCCGCGATCGCCGCCGTCTGCGCCGGCCTGTATATCCGTTTCCGCCGGACGGGATGGCTTTGACGCTGCGGCGGCGGGGACTTCCCGGAAGCCGCCCTTTAGGAATATTCGGACCATGAGCGACGCAAAGAACACGCTGCACGCCCTGCTGGACGCCTATCTGCGCTGCCCGGTGGACGCGGCGCGGAGCGAATTGGAACAGGCGCTCCGCAGCTATCAGACCGACTGGATCCGTGCCCATGCCGGGGCCGACGCGCCGCCGCTGCAGGGGACGGGGGCGGGGGCGGAGGCGCCCGCGACCGCCAGGAAGGCGATCATGCCCAAGCCGCGCTTCCCCATCGCGTCGGCCGATCTCGAGGTGCTGAAGCGGCTTGCCGACGGCTGGCCCGGCACCACCGCCGATGTGACGCGCTGGGCCTGGTTCGAGAATCGGGAACTGGTGGCGCTGGACCCGAACCCGGCCGGCGAGGGGCCGGAAATGCTGCGCCTGACCCAGTTGGGCTGGGCCGCCATCGGCCGCCTGCCGCCGGACTGATACCGCCGAGCATAAAGCCCGCCCCATCAGGCCTTACGCTTGCCTTCGCTGGGGCCTGCGGAGCGGCAGTCGCAGCCCCCCTTGCCGCCTCAATTCACCTGCGGCAGCGAGAAGATCTGGCCGGGATAGATCAGGTCCGGGTCGCGGATCTGCTCGCGGTTGGCGGTGTAGATGGTGGTGTAGAGCATGCCGTCGCCATAGGTGCGCCGCGCCAGCCGCCACAGGCTGTTGCCGGGTTGCACGACGATGCTGCGCCCGTCCGTCGCCTCGGCGGGCAAGGCGGAGACCTGGACCGGCAGTTCGGCCCGCGCCACCACCTTGCCGGCCTGGGTGACCTGATCGGCGCGCAGGGTGTAGACGCCGGGGTCGATCAGCTTTTCCGGGATCAGGCGCCAGCCGCCCTTGGGATCGGTGTGGGCGCTGCCGACCAGGATGTTGTCGAGATAGAGCTGCACCGCGCTGTTGGGCGCCGCCCGCCCGCCCAGCGCAACGCGGCCGGCGGGATCATAGTCCATCGTTTCCACCGACACGCCGCCCGGCGGCGGCGGCGCGCCGTTGGCGGGCACCGGGGGAGCCTGAAGAACCGAGCTGCCGCCCATGGATGCCGGCGCGCCGGCCAGACCGTCGCGCGGAACCGCCACGGCCACCGCACTGCCCAGCGAGGCCGAGCCGGTCACGGCGGCCTGTGTCGAGGCCGTCTGAGTCGCGGCGATTTCAGTCGCGGCGGCCGGATCGGGCACCACCACCACGACCACCTTGTCGGCCGGCACCGGTGTGTCGGCCCCGGGACGGGTCTCCGTCAGGTTCAGTTCGCGCGTGCCGGGGGCCAGCGGATTGTCGGGCAGCATCACCCATTCGCCGCGCTGGTCGGCCTTGGCGGTGGCGACCGGCGTGCCGCCGTCGGTGACCGTCACCTGCGATCCCGGCGCCGCGCGGCCGGCCATAACCGTCGCCCCGTCCGGCGCGACCCGCACCACGTCGAAGCTGGGCGCCGCGGGGGCGGCTGGAGCCGCTGCCTCCGCAGCGTTCACGGGTGCAGCCGGCGAGGCGGCGGGAGCCGATACCGCCGGAACCGGGGCCTGCACAGGAGCACCGGCCGGCCACAGGGCGACCGCCGCCGCCCCACCCGTCAGAGCCACGCCCAAAGCTGCGAACAACGCGTTTCGTTTCACAGAGCACCCATCCGGCGGCCCGCCACCACGGCAGGATGAGCAACTATAGCAGAAGGACAGGCGCCAAAAGAATGGCGCCGTTGGAGCATTTCCATCGGCCAATCGGCATTGATTGCCCCGCAAGATCACGATTTGGCCGAAAACCGGCCGGATCACTCCTTCGCCGGCACAGTCTTCAGATAGGCGGCGATGGCGGCGCGGTCCTCCGCCGTCAGTTTGGAGGTGCTGTTGCGCACGACCTCCCCCATCGCGCCGCCGACGACATCGCCTTCCGGGGTCAGTCCGGTCTCCAGCAGCAGGGTCAGGTCGCCGTCGGACCAATCGCCGATCCCCTTGCCCTGGGCGCCGGTGATCCCCGGCACCTTGTCACCGTCCGGGCCGTCCGGGTTGCCGGCCAGATAGCGGTCGGCGTCCATGCCGCCCATCAGGGTGCGCGGGCTGTGGCATTCGCCGCAATGGCCGAGCGCGTCGACCAGATAGCGCCCGCGATTCCAGCCCGGCGGCTTTGCCGGATCATCGGGCACCGGCCCGGGGGTCAGATACATCCATTGCCAGGCCGGCAGCAGAAAGCGCCAGGAGAAGGGCGGCGTCAGGTCATGCGGCTTGTTCGGGGCGGCGACCGCCGGCTGGCTGAACAGATAGGCCTTCAGGTCGAGCAGGTCGCGGTCGGTCATCCGCGTGTAGCTGGCATACGGGAAGGCGGGGAACAGCGCGGCGCCGTCCGGTCGCACGCCCTCGCGGAAGGCGCGGATGAAGTCGTCGTCGCTCCAGCGGCCGATGCCGGTTTCCGGGTCCGGCGTGATGTTGGGGGTGTAGAAGGTGCCTAAGGGGGTGGCCATCGCCCGCCCGCCGGCCAGCGGCGCCCCGCCCTCCTTCTCGTTGCTGTGGCAGCCGAGGCAGCCGGCGGCATGGAAGATATAGGCGCCGCGGGTCACGGACTCGCCGGGGGCCGGGTCGCCCGCCGACGCCCCATCCGTAACCGCCCCATCCACGGCCCCCCCATCCGCAGCCGGCACAGCGCTGCCCGCGGCGGCGAGCGGCAACAGCATCGCGGCGGCAGCGGCGGCGGTCGGGAGGCGCCGCATCGGTCAGTCCTTCTTGACGCGGAAGTCCTCGTGGCAGCTTCCGCAGGTCCTGGAGGTCGCGCCCAGCGCCTGGGCGATCTGGGCGCGGTCGCCGCTCTTCACCGCGGCGTCCAGCTTCTCGGCCGCCGGCTGGATGGCGCTCCAGTAGCGCTGCACCTCGGCCCAGTTCTTCCACAGCTCCGGCTTGGCGGCGCTGTCGGTCACGCCCACCGCCGTGCCTTCGGGGAAGATCGCCTTCGGGTCGACCTTCGAGACCGCCAGCACGGCCTCCGCGCCCTTGGCCGCATCTTCGAGGGTGCCCCCCTCGTTCTTCACATACTTCGCGACGGCGCCCATGCCGCCGCCGAGCTTCTTCATCGTCTGCTGCCGGTCCTTCACCTGCTCGGCCGGACCGGCGCCTGCGGCATTGCCCGACGACATGCCGAACAGGGCGAACATCAGACCGGCGACGGACGCCGCCGCAAGGACATTGACGACGCGGTTGCTCATGTGGTCCCTCCCGATGATGCCCTGGCTTAACGGTGCTGGCGCCGCAGTTGACGCGCCGCCCTCTCCCGATATTCCATGGCTTTCACCGGATTGTTTACGCCCCGCCCCGGGTGGGCGGCGGTGGCGAGAAAGGTTGACCCGCGATGAAGAGCCTGTCGTCCGTCTGCGTCTATTGCGGTGCATCCAGCCGCGTCGCCGATGTCTACAAGGAAGCCGCCCATGCGCTGGGCGACGGGCTGGCCCGCCGCGGCATCCGCATGGTCTATGGCGGCGGCCGGGTCGGGCTGATGGGCATCGCCGCCGATGCCGCGATCGCCGCCGGCGGCGAGGTGGTCGGCATCATCCCCGAACACATCCAGTCGGCGGAGATCGAGCATACCGGCCTGACCGAACTGCACGTCGTCGACAGCATGCACACCCGCAAGCGCATGATGGTGGAGCGCTCCGACGCCTTCGTCGTCATGCCGGGCGGACTCGGCACGCTGGACGAAGCCTTCGAGATCCTGACCTGGAAGCAGCTGCAGCTGCACGACAAGCCGATCGTCATCGCCGATGTCGACGGCTACTGGCGCCCGCTGCTCGGCCTGATCGACCACATGGTCGCCCAGGGCTTCGCCCGCATCGACCGCTCGGCCCTCTACAGCGTCGCCGACCACATCGATGCGGTGTTCGAGGCGCTGGAGGTGGCGCCGCCCCCCGGCCATCCGCCCCAGCCGAAGAAGCTCTGAGCCAGCTTCGGCGCTTCCCCCGGTTATCCCCAAACTTCCCAGCCTGTGGATAACTTCTGTGCACAGCTTTTGTGGAGGGTTCCCCACCCTTCGCAGAGCGTTCCCGTTCTGTTTCTGCTATTGTGTCCTTCATGAGCAACCAGACCTCATCGCTGTTCGATCCCCGCCCGTCATCCGCGGTCAAGCCGACGGCCGAGTACCGCACGCCCCCCAACAACGAGGAGGCGGAGCAGGCGCTGCTGGGCGCGATCCTGGTCAACAACAAGGCCTACGAGAAGGTCGGCGAGTTCCTGCGGCCGGAGCATTTCTACGATCCGGCCCACCAGCGCATCTTCGCCGCCATCACCAAGATGATCGACCGCGGCCAGATCGCGAACCCGGTCACCCTGAAGGCCCTGTTCGACAACGATCCCGAACTGGCGGTCGAAGGCGGCAGCGCCTATCTGGCCGAGCTGGCGGCCAACGTCGTCACCGTGGTCAACGCCGGCGATTACGGCAAGACCATCCACGACCTGTTCATCCGCCGGCAGCTGATCGAGGTCGGCACCGACATGGTGAACGAGGCGTATCGCCACGACCTCGACATCACCGCGCTCGACCAGATCGGCGAGGCGGAAAAGCAGCTGTTCGACCTCGCCTCGACCGGCGACGTGCAGGGCGGCTTCGTCGCCTTCGGCGAGTCGGTCAAGCACGCCATCGCGACGGCGGAGGTGGCCTTCCGCCGCTCCAGCCACGTCACCGGCGTCACCACCGGCCTGATCGACATCGACCGCAAGCTGGGCGGTCTGCACCCGTCCGACCTGATCATCCTCGCCGGGCGCCCCTCCATGGGCAAGACGGCGCTGGCCACCAACATCGCCTTCAACGCCGCCAAGGCGCATATGCGCTCCAGCGGCCAGGAAGGCGGCGTGGTCGGCTTCTTCTCGCTGGAAATGTCGGCGGAACAGCTCGCCACCCGTATCCTCGCCGACGAGGTGCAGGTGCCGGGCGACAAGATCCGCCGCGGCGAGATCCGCGACACCGACTTCCCGAAATTCGTCCAGGCCAGCCAGGATCTGGCCCGCTGCCCCTTCTATGTCGACGACACGCCCGCCCTGTCGGTCGCCGCGGTGCGCACCCGCTGCCGCCGGCTGAAGCGCACGTCCGGCCTCAGCATGGTGGTGGTCGACTATCTCCAGCTTCTGCGCGGGTCGTCGTCGCGCGGCTCGGAGAACCGGGTGCAGGAAATCTCGGAGATCACCCGCGGCCTGAAGGCCATCGCCAAGGAATTGGACGTGCCGGTGGTGGCGCTGTCGCAGTTGAGCCGCGCGGTGGAGCTTCGCGAGGACAAGCGCCCGCAGCTGGCCGACCTTCGCGAGTCGGGCTCGATCGAGCAGGACGCCGACGTCGTGATGTTCGTTTTCCGCGAACAGTATTATCTTGAGCGCGCCGAGCCCTCGCGCCGGCCCGACGAGAGCGACGACAAGTTCAACGACCGCTATCAGCGCTGGCAGCAGCGCCTGGGCGAGGTGCACAACACCGCCGAGGTGATCATCGCCAAGCAGCGTCACGGTCCGATCGGCACCGTCCGTCTCTACTTCGACGGCCAGTTCACCAAGTTCGGCGATCTCGACCAGCACCACCAGACCGACGAGTGACCAAAGTGACGAGCGACCTGAACCCGCGCGCCGGAGCCATCCTCACCGTGGATCTCGGCGCCGTCGTCGCCAACTGGACGCAGCTGCGCGACCGCGTCGCCCCGGCGGAATGCTCCGCCGTGGTCAAGGCCGATGCCTATGGGCTGGGGGTGGCGCGCGTCGTGCCGGCCCTGGCCGCCGCCGGCTGCCGGACCTTCGTCGTCGCCCAGTTCGAGGAGGCGCTGGCCGTCCGCCGGGCGCTGGAGCCGGTCGCCCCGGATGCACGGGTGTTTTCGCTGGGCGGGCTGCCGGCGGGCTGCGAGGAGGATTTCATCGCCGGCCGCATCCTGCCGGTGCTGAACCATCTGGGCGAGATCGCGGCGTGGCGGGCCTTCGCCGCCTCGCGGGGGGAGGTTCTGCCGGCGGTGATCCACATCGACACCGGCATGAACCGCCTGGGCCTCGGCCCCGACGAGCTGAACGACCTCGCCGCCCACCCGGAGTGGCTGGAAGGCATCGACGTCCGCTGCTGGATGACCCACCTCGCCTGCGCCGACGAGTTCGACAACCCGATGACCGGGGAGCAGTTCGGCCGCTTCCGCGCCGCGCTGGCCCGGCTGCCCAAGGCGAAGGCCAGCTTCGCCAACTCGTCCGGCATCTTCCACGGCAAGGACCATCATTTCGATCTCGCCCGGCCGGGCTGCGCGCTCTACGGCGTCAACCCGACCCCGCATCTGCCCAACCCGATGCGCGGCACGGTGCGGCTGGACGCGCGTCTGCTGCAGGTGCGCAACTGCGCGGTCCCGATGTCGGTCGGCTATGGCGCGGCCCACAGGGTGACCGGCCCGGCGCGGATCGCCACCATCGGCGTCGGCTATGCCGACGGCTACATGCGCTCGCTGGGCGGCAAGGGGCACGTCTTCGTCGACGGCGTCGCCGCCCCCATCGTCGGCCGCGTCTCGATGGACCTCATCACCATCGACGTCAGCGGCCTGCCGGAGTCGGTGGCCCATGCCGGCCGCATGGTCGAGCTGATCGGCCCCAACCGCCCGGTCGACACGGTGGCGGCCGAAGGCGGGACCATCGGATACGAGATCCTGACCTCGCTCGGTCGGCGCTATCACCGGGTTTATCTCGGCGGGTGATCCCCTATTCCCACCGCGCGCGGCGGATGTCGCCCCACCATTGCAAAGTCCAAGGATGACCGCGGGGTCCATCGGTGCTATGACCGCAGCGCCCAAATGAGACTCAAACCAAGGATGCGGGCCGACTGATGGGTTTCCTCGCCGCCACCGGCCGGGCCTTCCTGATCTTCCTGGAAGCGACCGGACGCCTTGCCCTGTTCACCGGGTCCGCCCTGTCGCACTGCGTGCGCCCGCCGCTCTATCCGCGGCAGATCCTGCGCCAGATGATCGACATCGGCTATTATTCGCTGCCGGTGGTCGGGCTGACGGCGCTGTTCACGGGTATGGTGCTGGCCCTGCAGAGCTACAGCGGCTTCTCCCGCTTCCAGGCGGAGGGGGCCATCGCCACCGTCGTCGTGCTGTCGGTGACGCGCGAACTGGGGCCGGTGCTGGCCGGCCTGATGGTCGCGGGCCGCATCGGCGCCGCCATGGCGGCGGAGATCGGCACCATGCGGGTGACCGAGCAGATCGACGCGCTGTCGACCCTGTCGACCAACCCGTTCAAGTATCTGGTGGCCCCGCGCCTGATCGCCGGCCTGACCATGCTGCCGCTGCTGGTGGTGGTCGCCGACATCATCGGCGTGTTCGGCGGCTTCCTGGTCGGCGTCTACCGGCTGGACTTCAACGCCGCCAGCTACATCAACCGCACCTGGGAATTCCTGCAACCGGTCGACGTGATTTCCGGCCTGGTCAAGGCGGCGATCTTCGGTTTCCTGATCGCGCTGATGGGCTGCTACCACGGTTATCACTCCAAGGGCGGCGCACAGGGCGTGGGTGCGGCCACCACCAACGCGGTGGTGTCGGCCTCCATCCTGATCCTGGTGTGGAATTATCTGATCACCGGCCTCTTCTTCTCGACCAAGTGAGCGCCATCGCATGACCACCGTCCCGAAGATCGCGCTCAAGGGCGTCACCAAGCATTTCGGCCCGAAGAAGGTGCTGAACGGCATCGATCTCGAGGTCGCGAAGGGCGAATCGCTGGTGGTCATCGGCGGTTCGGGAACCGGCAAGTCGGTGATGCTGAAAAGCATCCTCGGCCTGCTGACGCCGGATTCCGGCTCCATCCAGGTCGATGGCGTCGAGACGACCCGCCTGCGCTCGCGCGAGCGGGAGAAGATGCTGCACAAGTTCGGCATGCTGTTCCAGGGCGCCGCGCTGTTCGACAGCCTGAAGGTCTGGGAGAACGTCGCCTTCGGCCTGATCCAGGGCGCGAACATGCCCCGATCCCAGGCCAAGGAGATCGCCGTCGCCAAGCTGGGCGCCGTCGGCCTCACCCCCGACGTGGCGGAGCTGTCGCCGGCGGAGCTGTCGGGCGGCATGCAGAAGCGTGTCGGCCTTGCCCGCGCCATCGCCGACGAGCCGGAGATCATCTTCTTCGACGAGCCGACGACCGGCCTCGACCCGATCATGGCAGACGTCATCAACGAGCTGATCGTGCAGTGCGTGAAGGATCTCGGCGCCACCGCCGTCACCATCACCCACGACATGGCGTCCGCCCGCAAGATCGCCGACCGCATCGCCATGATCTACCAGGGCCGCATCATCTGGACCGGCCACGCCCGCGACATCGACAATTCGGGCAACGCCTATGTCGACCAGTTCGTTCATGGCCGGGCGGAGGGGCCGATCAAGATGCAGATCAAGGCGCTCTGATCGGCCATCCGGCCGGAACACTCTGGCCGGAACCATCACGGGGACTTGCCGGTTGACGAGCGGGGTGCCGTTGCAGCCCGTTCCCCGGAGGTGGTTCTCCCGTGAGTTTGCAGTCCGCGACCTCCCAGGCCTTCGATATCGACGAAGCCTTCCGCCGCCTGCGGATCGCGGTCGCCCCCTATCCCAAGGCGGCGATGTTCGAGCTGCGCGACCGCGGCCATGCCACCCCCTTCCAGCAGCTGGTCGCCAGCCTGATCTCCGCCCGCACGCGGGACGAAACGAGCCTGGCGGTCGCCGAACGGCTGTTCGCCGTCGCGGACACGCCGGCCGCCATGGCCGCCCTGCCGGAGGAGCGGCTGGTGGAGCTGCTGCAAGGCGCCACCTTCCCGGAACCCAAGGCCCGCGACATCCGCGACCTGTCGCGCCGCATCGTCGAGGAGCATGGCGGCGAGGTGCCGGACACCCCCGACGCGCTGATGCGCTTCCGCGGGGTCGGGCCGAAGATCGCGGCGCTGACCCTGGCGGTCGGTTTCGACATTCCGGCGCTGGCGGTCGACATCCATGTCCACCGCGTCACCAACCGCTGGGGCTATGTGTCGGCGCGCACGCCGGAAAAGACCATGGCGGCGCTGCTGGCGGTGCTGCCCAAGCGCTATTGGGTCGAGATCAACAAGCGGCTGGTGCCCTTCGGCAAGTGGATCTGCACCGGCGTGCGGCCGCGCTGCTCCACCTGCCCGCTGCTGTCGATGTGCGCCCGCCTGGGGGTCACTGAGTCGCGTTGAGTCCCGGCGATTGATGCAGATGGCGATTGATGCGGATATTGATGCAGATCCTGGCGGGGAGTCGGATGCATGACTAGAACAGCGGCCGAATTTCCGCTTTTCGAGGCTTCGCGATGATCGTCTATGCCCTGCACTGCGCCTGCGGCCATGATTTCGACCAGTGGTTCGACAATATGGCCGATTACGATGCCAAGAAGGCTACCGGCATCCCCTGCCCCTCCTGCGGCGGCACCGAGGTCGCCAAGGCCATCATGGCCCCGCGCGTCGGCAAGTCGCAGCCGGCGCCAGCCCCCGCCTGCGCATCCGGCGGCTGCGGCGGGGGCGGCTGTCCGATGATGATGTGAGGAAAGGGGCGGCGCTCAGCGCCGCCGCGCCTCGGCGGTCAGCCTTGGGCCGGCGGTCAGTTCCTCCCGGCGGCGGGGGGAGCCGAAGCTCGGTTCGACGCGGGTGTCGCGCGGCCGGTTGTCGCCTGCCGGCGTCCGGCTCAGCGGATCGACGCCGCGCCCGCTGCGCCACCAGGCGAAGCCGATGCCGCCCAGCGTCGCTGCGATCAGACCGGCGACACCCGCCCGAGCGGCGTTCGACTGCCAGATCGACGTGCCGCCGCCGACCGCCGCCGGCTCAACCACCGGAACCGGCTTGCCGTCGGGAGTGGTCGCCGACACCGCCCCACGGGGAGCCGCCTGCGGCACCGGCCCATCGCCAGCGCCGGGCGACGGACGCGCCGCGCTCTGGGACGCCGAGGGCGCACTGTGGCCGGTGGAAGCGGACGAGGGGGAGGACGGTGCCGCCGCCGGCGCGCCGCCGAACTGGGCCATGCCGCCGAGGCTCTCGCTGCCCGATTCGACCCGGCCGGTCGGGGCGGCGCGCGGCGCCACCTCCCTGTCCTGGCGGGTCTGGCCGACCTGGCTCTTGGACAGGCTGCCCATGGTGGGAGCGGCCTTCTTCTCGCGCTCGCCCATGATCTTGTTGATGGTGGCCTGATCGAGGTTGCCGGTGGCCGGCAGGCCGACCGACTTCTGATAGGCGCTGAGCGCGGAACGCGTCTCCGGCGTCATCTGGCCCTTGGCCCGGCCGCCGATGTTGTAGCCCTTGTCCTTCAGGAAGGTCTGCGCCCACTGGATGTCGGCGGCCGATGCCTGCGCCCATGCGGAAGCGGGCATTCCCACCGCAGCAACCGACACCATCACCGCCACAGCCGCCACCGCGGCGCCACCACGCACCCGCCGCGCAATCCCAGACATCGCCTTGTCCCTCCGTCCGTGACGCCAGACCGATTTCAGAGCCACGACACTCCCCCCGCGAATCGAGGGCCTGGATCGTGTTACCAGATTGCGACGCTTTTCCGGCGGCGATTTTTGCGCGTCCCTGTTGTCCGCCGCGCAGCGTTGCCGAAAAGGCGCGCTCCCGGAAATGGTGTGGGAAAATGGATCGGAAAAGGCCGGACGTGGTAGCGTCAATTCGGGGGCAACACTGGAGTGCAGGGACGCCATGAACGGGTTCGGGAACGCATCTCCGGGGATCGGGCCGGTAGCAGCAGCCGCCATTCTGTCCGCCATGCTCCTGCTGTCCGGCTGCAGCAGTCAACCCACCTACCGCGAGTGGACAGCCAGCCCCGACGTGCCGACCATCGCCTTCGACGAATGCAACGAGCAGGTCGACCACACCATGCGCCTGCGCGGCTATCCCCAGCGTCCGCTGCCGGAAACGCCACAGTACGGCTATCGCAAGGAAATCTTCGCGCTGTGCATGCGCCGCAAGGGCTACACGACGGAATGACCCTCTACCGGCCGCCCCGTCATCTCCCGCCGGCGAAATGCAGGTAGGCCAGGGCGCCCACGAGCGTACCGATCAGGATCACCGCCAGATAGACCCGCAGCGGTAAAGCCACCGGTTCCGCCGTCCTGCGCCTGCGCCCCGGCTTGGCGGACGCGGCCGGCTTGGGCGCCGGGCGGACGCGCCCACCCTTGGTCGGGTCGTACAGCTCGATCAGCGTCCAGATGAACTCCATTCCCTCATAGGCGGAGTCGGCGTTGTAATCGAGTTGGATCAGCCGGAAATAAGCCCGCGGGTTGACGCCCACCATCCGGTCGAAGCGCGCCTTGGCGTGGGCAAGCTCCTCCCCCACCTCCAGCGTCTTCCACCCCTTGCCGCGCGCCTTCTGGATGGCGAATCGGGTCGGCTGGGATGGGCGTGGGGTCGGCATGTGTCACGGATGGTTTCGAACTTATCGCTGCAGTGTATCATGGTCCGGTCGCCGTGCTATCGTCCCGCGATGCGAATACAGACGATACTCGCCCATCCATTGCCGCAGAGCTTCGCCGCCGCCGTTCACCGCACCGCGGTATCCGCTTTGCGTGCATCCGGTCACGAGGTTCTGGAAACCGATCTCTATGCCGAGGGCTTCGCGCCGGCGCTGACCGTAGCCGAGCGCGCCAGCTATTTTTCGCCCGTTTACGATGCCTCGGCCGTGGCCTGTCTCGTCGAGCGGCTGCGCTGGTCGGAAGGGCTGGTTTTCTGCTACCCGCACTGGTGGTTCGACCAGCCCGCCATCCTCAAGGGATATATAGACCGCGTGTGGGGACCGGGCATCGCGTTCCGGCATGATCGCGACGGCGGCCGCATTCTGCCGCTCCTGACCGGGCTGCGGACGGTGGCTGTGCTGACCAGCTTCGGATCGCCGTGGTGGCTGACGGAACTCTATATGCGCAATCCCGCCCGGCGCATCCTGAAGAATGGCATTCTGACCGCCTGTGCGCCGCAGGCCAGGTTCCACTATCATGCCCACTACGACATGGACCGATCCACCGAAGCCAGCCGGAAGCGTTTCCTCATAAAGGTGGATGGTGCGATGCGCCGCCTGGGCTGACACTCCCCCGCTCAGCGCAGCGGAACCGCGTTGTTGCGGATGACCGAGGCGTACCAGTCGTAGCTGGCCTTCGGCTTGCGGGCCATCGTCTCGCGGTCGACCTGGATCAGGCCGAACTTGCGGCGGTAGCCTTCCGCCCATTCGAAATTGTCCAGCAGCGTCCAGGCCAGATAGCCCTTGAGGTTGCAGCCCTCGTCGATCGCCTTGGCCGCCGCCAGGAGGTGGTCGCGCAGATAGGCGATGCGGTCGCGGTCCTCCACCCGGCCGCTCGAATCGACGACGGTATCGGGATAGGCGGCGCCGTTCTCGGCCACATAGACCGGCGGGTTGCCGTATTTCTCCTGCAGCTCGGCCAGGATCTCGGTCAGCCCGTCCGGCTCCACCGGCCAATCCATGCCGGTCCTGCGCGTGCCTTCGGGCGCCGAGCCGTAGCCGGTGCCGAACAGCCCATGCGGATCGGGCTGCTGGTGCATGCGGCTGTAATAGTTGATGCCGAGGAAATCGACCGGCTGCCTGATCCGCTCCAGGTCGCCCGGCTCGGCGATGCGGGTGAACTCGGCCTCCAGCAGTTCCGGGAAGCGGCCCTTGAACAGCGGGTCCAGGCAGGAGCGGTTCCATACCGCATCCCACATCAGCGACGCCTGATAGTTCGAATCCAGTCCCCCCACCGGCCAGGACGGCTGCAGCGACAGCACGGTGCCGAGCTGCCAGTTCTTCCCGCCTGCCTGCCGCAGCGCGGCCAGCGCCGTGCCCTGGGCGAGGTTCTGGTGGTGGATCGCCTTCAGGCAGTTGTCGCGGCCGGTCATCCCCGGCGCATGGCCGCCGGTGCCGTGGCCGAAGATGGCGACGACCGACGGCTCGTTCAGCATCACCCAGTGCTTGGCGCGGTCGCCCAGCCGGGCGGTCACCGCCAACGCATAGTCGGTGAACCAGCCGGCGATGTCGCGGTTGGTCCAGCCGCCGCGGTCCTGCAAGGCCTGGGGCAAATCCCAGTGGAACAGGCAGGGCCAGGGCTGGATGCCTTTCGCCAGCAGCGCGTCGGTCAGCCGGTCGTAGAAGTCGAGCCCCTTGGCGTTCACCGCCCCCGTGCCCGTGGGCAGGATGCGCGGCCAGGCGATGGAGAAGCGGTAGGCCCTCATCCCGGCCCGCGCCATCAACTCCACATCCTCGGCATAGCGGTGGTAATGGTCGCAGGCGACGTCGCCGGTGTCGCCGTTGGCGATCCGCCCGTAGGAATGGCTGAAGGTGTCCCAGACGCTGGGGCCGCGTCCATCCTCCGCCACCGCCCCTTCGATCTGGTAGCTGGAGGTGGAGACGCCCCACAGGAACCCGTCGGGGAAGGCGACCGTGGGGGCGGCCGAGTCGGAGGCCGCGTGCACGCCCCCGCGGGTCAATGCGGCCATCGCGCCGGTGCCGGCCGCCGCAGCCGCGGTCACATTCAGGGCCGTTTTCAGGAAACTCCGCCGCCGCATCGCACGCATCTCCGCTCCGCTGACCAACCTGGCTGTGGCCGTCCGTCGCCGCGCACTGTATGCAGTCCAACGGCTTTGGCAACCGGGTGATTGCCCGCAACGACAATTCTTCCGGGGCACCGCAACAACGACATTGCATCCATCGTATCGCATCGTATCCAAGGGCAGCCATAGGCGCGGCGCTCATCGCGGGCTATAGTGGCGCCATGCGAGATCTCTTCACCATCCTGATGGTCCTGGCGATGCTGGCCGTGGTCGGCTCGCTGTTCGTCGGCCTCTTCTTCATGGCCCGCGGCGGCAGGAACGATCCCCGCCGTTCCAACAAGGCGATGCGCCTGCGCGTGATCCTGCAGGGCGCGGCACTGGTGCTGTTCGTAATCGCCATCCTCATCAAAGGCTGACGCTTCCAATGGTAAAGCTGAACAAGATCTACACGCGCGGCGGCGACGCCGGCGAAACTTCGCTCGGCGACGGCCGCCGGGTGCCCAAGAACGACCGCCGCGTCGCCGCCTACGGCACGGTGGACGAGGCGAACGCCGTCATCGGCATGGCCCGCCTCCACCTCAGTGACTGGCCGGACGCCGACACGATGCTCGGCCGCATCCAGAACGACCTGTTCGACCTGGGCGCCGACCTCTGCACACCGGAGGAGGAGGAGCCCAAATACCCGCCGCTGCGCATCGTCCAGGCCCAGGTAGACCGGCTGGAGGCGGAGATCGACGCGATGAACGCCAATCTGGCGCCGCTCACCTCCTTCATCCTGCCCGGCGGCTCGCCTGCCGCGGCTTATCTGCATCTGGCGCGCACCGTGGTGCGGCGGGCGGAACGGCTGATGACCGAACTGGCGCGCCACGAACCGGTGACCCCGGCGGCGCTGAAATACGTCAACCGGCTGTCGGACCACCTGTTCGTCCTGAGCCGGGTGGTGAACCGCAACGGGGCGGACGACGTCCTGTGGGTTCCCGGCGCCAATCGTTGATGAAATGGCCGCGGAATCCGGCAGTCACCGCCGTCGGCGCTTCTGGCGCGTCATTGACAGTGGTATTGCCAGATCCTATGGTCCGTTCGCAACCACAGCAATTTTCGCGGTGTTCGCCGTAATGGGCGCGCGCTCAGCAGCCAGGGTGAGTTATGAAAGTCCTCGTCCCCGTTAAGCGAGTGGTCGACTACAACGTGAAGATCCGCGTCAAGGCGGATGGCAGCGGCGTCGAGACCGCCAACGTGAAGATGAGCATGAACCCCTTCGACGAGATCGCCGTCGAAGAGGCTGTCCGTCTGAAGGAAGCCGGCAAGGCGACCGAGATCGTCGTCGTCTCCATCGGCCCGGCGCAGGCGCAGGAAACGCTGCGCACCGCTCTCGCCATGGGTGCCGACCGCGCCATCCTGGTGCAGACCGACGTGACCACCGAACCGCTGGCCGTCGCCAAGGTGCTGAAGGCCCTGGTCGAGAAGGAGGCCCCCGGCCTCGTCATCCTCGGCAAGCAGGCGATCGACGACGACTGCAACCAGACCGGCCAGATGCTGGCGGCGCTGCTCGGCTGGGGCCAGGGCACCTTCGCCTCGAAGGTCGTGGCCGGTGACGGCACGGTCGCGGTGACCCGCGAGATCGACGGCGGTCTGGAGACGGTGGAGCTGAAGCTGCCGGCGGTGGTCACCGCCGACCTGCGCCTCAACGAGCCGCGCTACGCCTCGCTGCCCAACATCATGAAGGCGAAGAAGAAGCCGCTGGAGACCATCACCCCGGACAGCCTGGGTGTCGACGTCGCCCCGCGCCTGACCACGCTGAAGGTGACCGAGCCGCCGAAGCGTCAGGCCGGCATCAAGGTGCCGGACGTCGCCACGCTGGTCGACAAGCTCAAGAACGAAGCGCGCGTGATCTGAGGGGGATGATACCATGGCCAACATTCTCGTCATCGCGGAACACGACAACGCGTCGCTGAAGCCCGCCACCCTGAACGCCGTCACCGCCGCTTCCAAGATCGGCGGCGACATCCATGTCCTGGTCGCCGGCAAGGGCGCCCAGGCCGCCGCCGACGCCGCCGCCAAGGCGGCCGGCGTCGCCAAGGTGCTGCTGGCCGACGATGCGGCCTATGAGCACCAGCTGCCGGAAGACGTTGCCCCGCTGGTGGTTTCGGTCGCCAAGGACGGTTACGGCCATGTGCTGGCCGGCGCCACCTCGGTCGGCAAGAACCTCCTGCCGCGCGTCGCCGCGCTGCTGGACGTCGCCGCCATCTCCGACATCACCGCCGTGGTGTCGGCCGACACCTTCGAGCGGCCGATCTATGCCGGCAACGCGATCGCCACCGTGCAGTCGTCCGACCCGGTGAAGGTCATCACCGTCCGCACCACCGCCTTCGAGACTGCCGCCGCCGAAGGCGGTTCTGCCCCGGTCGAGACGGTGGCGGGCGCCGGCGCCGCCGGCCTGTCGAGCTTCGTCTCGGCCGAGTTGACCAAGTCGGAGCGCCCGGAACTGACCGCCGCCCGCGTGGTGGTGTCGGGTGGCCGCGGCATGCAGTCGGGCGAGAATTTCCCGATGCTGGAGGCTCTCGCCGACAAGCTGGGCGCCGCGGTGGGCGCCAGCCGCGCCGCCGTGGACGCTGGCTTCGTGCCGAACGATTATCAGGTCGGGCAAACCGGCAAGATCGTGGCGCCCGAGCTGTACATCGCCGTCGGCATCTCCGGTGCGATCCAGCACCTCGCCGGCATGAAGGACAGCAAGGTGATCGTCGCGATCAACAAGGATGAGGAAGCGCCCATTTTCCAGGTCGCCGATTACGGCCTCGTCGCGGACCTGTTCAAGGCCGTGCCGGAGCTGACGGCCGAACTGGACAAGGCGCGCTGATCCGGGACGCCGCCGAGGGGGGCTGGCCTGCACCGGCACTCCCCTCGACGGCGGTCCTTCTATCCACATCCCAAGCGGGACAGCCCCCATGACCACGATCAAGAAGATTGGCATCATCGGTGCCGGCCAGATGGGCAGCGGTATCGCCCAGGTCTGCGCCCAGGCCGGCTATGATGTCGTCCTGTCCGACATCAGCGACGCGGTCCTGGAAAAGGCGCTCGCCAGCATCGGCCGGAATTACGACCGCCAGATCCAGAAGGGCAAGCTGGAGGAGGCGGAGAAGACCGCCGCCCTCGGCCGCATCGTCACCGGCACCGACCTGTCGGTGTTCGGCGAGTCCGATCTGGTGATCGAGGCCGCAACCGAGAACGAGGCGCTGAAGCGCGACCTGCTGAAGAAGCTGGTTCCGCATCTGAAGCCGGAGGCGCTGATCGCGACGAACACCTCGTCGATCTCGATCACCCGTCTGGCCGCGGCGACCGACCGTCCGGCCAAGTTCATGGGCATGCATTTCATGAACCCGGTGCCGGTGATGCAGCTGGTCGAGCTGATCCGCGGCATCGCGACCGACGAGCCGACCTTCAACGCCATCAAGGAACTGACGCTCGCCATCGGCAAGACCGCCGCGGTGGCCGAGGATTTCCCCGCCTTCATCGTCAACCGCATCCTGCTGCCGATGATCAACGAGGCCGTCTACACGCTCTATGAGGGCGTCGGCGGCGTCGAGGCCATCGATACGGCGCTGAAGCTGGGTGCCAACCACCCGATGGGCCCGCTGGAACTGGCCGACTTCATCGGCCTGGACACCTGTCTGGCGGTGATGCAGGTGCTGTACGAGGGTCTTGCCGACAGCAAGTACCGCCCCTGCCCGCTACTGGTGAAGTATGTCGAGGCCGGCTGGATCGGCAAGAAATACGGTCGCGGTTTCTACGACTACTCGCAGACGCCGCCGGTCCCGACCCGCTGAGAATCGTTTGCCGGGAAAGCCCGCCCCGGGGTACCTGGGCGGGCTTTTTCATTGGGGAGCGAATGGCTGGCGAACGCTCCCACCTACCCTCCCCGCTGGGCGGGGGAGGGTCAGGGTGGGGGGTCAACTTTTCCGTAAGGACACCCTCACTTCGGCAGCGCATAGGCGATCACCGAATCGCCCGCCTTGGTCCCCAGCGATCCGTGCCCGCCGGCCACCACCAGCACATATTGCCGGCCGTCCTCGCCCAGATAGGTCATCGGCGTCGCCTGTCCTCCCGCCGGAAGGCGGCTTTCCCACAGCTGCCTGCCGTTGGACACGTCATACGCCCGCACATAATCGTCGATGGTGCCGGACAGGAAGGCCACGCCGCTGGCCGTCATGATCGGGCCGCCCAGGCTGGGCACGCCCATGCGGAAGGGCAGCGGGATCGGCGAGGCGTCGCGGGTCGTGCCGTTCTTGTGCTTCCAGACCACCTCGCCGGTCGTCAGGTCGGCTGCGGCGACGTAGCCCCAGGGCGGCGCCTGACAGGGCAGGCCCAGCACCGAAACGAAGGGTCCAAGCTTCACCGCATAGGGCGCGCCGAAATTCTCGTTCAGCGCCGGCAGGCTGTATTCCGGCCGCTCCCCACCCTGGACATACAACTCGGTATCGTTCTCGCGCGGCACCAGCTGCGAGACGAAGGCGAGATAGGCCGGCGTGGTGAAGGCGATCTGGCGCTGCGGATCCACCGCGACGCCGCCCCAGTTGAAGACGCCGAAATTGCCGGGATAGACCAGCGACCCCTGCAGCGACGGCGGCGTGTAGCGCCCCTCGTACCGCAGCCGCTTCAAGGCGATGCGGCAGGCGAGCTGGTCGAACATCGTCGCCCCCCACATGTCGGCGCCGGTCAGCGGCGGCGGGTCGAAGGACAGGGCGGAAACGGGCTGGGTCGGGGCGGTGTGGTCGCCCTCCGCGGCTCCCTGCGGCGCCGGCATCTCGGTCACGGGCAACACCGGCTGGCCGGTGCGGCGGTCCAGAACGAACAACTCGCCCTGCTTGGTCGGCTGGACCAGGGCCGGCACGGTCTGTCCGTTGACCGTCAGGTCGATCAGGCTGGGCTGGGCGGGCACGTCATAGTCCCACAGATCGTGATGCACGGTCTGGAAGACCCAACGCACCTGCCCCGTCGCCAGATCGAGCGCCACGACCGAGGAGGAGAAGCGCTCCACCTCCGGGCTGCGGTTGCCGCCGAACTGGTCGGGCGGCTGGTTGCCCAACGGCACATAGACCATGCCCAGCGCCTCGTCCACGCTGGAGACCGTCCAACTGTTGGGCGAATTGGCGGTGTAGGTCTGCCCCTCCGCGATGGGGGCGGTCCGATCCGGCTCGGCCGAATCCCAATTCCACACCAGATGGCCGTCATTCACGTCGAAGGCACGGATGACGCCCGATTGCTCCCTGGTCGACACATTGTCCAGCACCGTGCCGCCGACGATGATCAGATCGGCGGTCACCACCGGCGGTGAGGTCGAGTAATAGGCGCCGGGCCGCACATTCGGCATGTTGGCCCACAGATCGATCTCGCCGTTCCGACCGAAGCCGCTGCAGATCGACCCGTCTTCCGGGTTCAGCGCCACAAGACGCCCGTCGGCGGTCGGCATGAACAGCTTGGCGGCGCACGCGCCCCCGGCTGCATTGCCGGCCGTTTGCGGAGTCGGATGGTAGGACAGGCCGCGGCAGGTCAGGTGCTGCAACGCCAGCTGCTTGGGATCGATCTGCAGGTCGCGGCGCCAGACCTCCTCGCCGGTGGTCGCGTCCAGCGCGATCACATGCTGGTGCGGGGAGCACAGGAACAGGCGATTGTCGATCTTCAGCGGCGTCACCTGGAAAGTGGTTTCCTCCGGATCGCCGGGTTGGCCGGGCAGGTCGCCGGTGTTGTAGGTCCAGGCGACCTCCAGCCTGTCGACATTCTCGGGCGTGATGGCGGTCAGCGGCGAATAGCGCTGGCCATAGCCGGTGCGGCCATAGGCGTGCCATTCCCCGTCGGGGATCGCCGGGCCGGAACCGTCCCCCGGAAGCGCGGCCGAGGCGGTCTGCCGGGACGGCACGGTTCCGTCGATGCGATGCGGGTCGGTGAACCAGGAGGCGACGGCGACCAGCAGCACGGCCGCCAGCGAGGCGGTCAGCGCAATGCCGGAACCGCGGAAGACCCCCACGGGATAGACGCCGGGCGCCGGCACGCCGGCCATCGGCTGCCGTTCGCCCAGGCGGCGGGTGATCCAGGGCATCAGCAGCAGGAAACCGACCACCGCGATCACGTCGCCCCGCGCCGCCAGCGGCCACCAGTCCAGCCCCGCTTCCCACAAGGCCCAGATCAGCGTGCCGAACACCACAACCGCGTAGACCGCCAATGCCGCGGGCGACCGCTTCACCAGCAGAAGGGCCGTGACCAGGAACAGGATACCGGCGATGGCATAGTACCAGGATCCGCCCAGCAGGATCAGCCACAGGCCGCCGCCCAGCGATCCCAGCCCCATTAACCCCAGCAGAATCGCCATCACCCACAGGGCGATGCTTCGCTCCGATTGTTTCATGGCATGTCCTCGACCAAAACCCTCTCCAAACCCAACGAACGGGGGCGGAGTTGGTTGCAGCGCTTTCGGGCGATGGATGCCGTTCGCCGCGTATCGCTGCCCATCCGCCAAAGTTTCGGAACGCGAAGCGCACAACTTTTGTTGAACGGCGAAAGATCCCGGAGTTTTCAGAAGGAGGCCGCCATGCGCATGCACCGCCATCCCTGGAGCGAAGAGTTCGTCAAGATGGCTCCAAAGCCCGATTACCGCGGCGTCGGCCCGCGCAACTACCGCCGGTCCGACCAACGCATCCTGGAGGACATCAACGAGCGCCTGACCGACGATGACCGCATCGACGCCTCCGACATCGGGGTGAAGGTGGAGGGCGGCGAGGTGACGCTGTCCGGCACCGTCAGCGACCGCGCCGCCCGCCGCCGGGCGGAAGACATCGCGGAAAGCGTCTCCGGCGTCGGCCATGTGCAGAACGACCTGCGCGTCGCCGGCCGGAACGACATCTCCGGCCAGTCCGGGGCCGTCGGCCTCGGCGAGCGGGTCGATCCCGCTGCTCCGCAGGGCCAGGGCAGCGTGACCGGTCCCGGCGCCCCGGCGCGGGACGCCACGGTGGCGGCGCTCGAAAACAGTTCCATGGTGCTTGGCAAGCAGCCGCTGCCGGAGGACGACACCCTGCGCCGCGACAGCGCCATGGCCGGAACCGCCGGGCGGGACCGCCGCTGAGCCATGGCCGCAACTGAGTCATGACCGGGCCGGGGAGGCGGTTGCGCCCCCCTGCGCCGGATGCGCTGCTGCCCTGCGGGGGCATTCGAAAGACCTGGGAGGGCGCTTAACTCTCGGTTAACCAGCGAGGATCAATGTCCTACGGCAGATCGAGTATCCCCTCTCAAGCCTTCTGAAACAGAGCAGCTGCCATCATGGGCAACAAGACCATCAAGCTTTCCGACAAGGGCGGTTACCGCGACATCGCCCTCGAGCAACTGCCGCGCAATGTCCGCGCCGCCGTGACCGACCTGTCGACCAAGAATCCGGTCGCCGACATCATCGTCGACCAGTCCGGCATGCTGTACCGCATCCATCTGTCGGCGCCGGCCAACATGTATGTGGACGTGCTGGCCGTCGCCTGAGGCGCCGCCGCGCAAGCCGGTTTCACGACCGGCTTTTCCGGCCGGCTTTTCCGGCCGATTGTTCCAGCCGGGGTTCTTCCGGAAGGGCGGCCTGCAGCTATTGCAGCCGCCCTTCGTCGTTCCTGCCCTCCAGCCGAGCCAGCGCGTGGTTCAGCAGCCGGGGCGGCAGCATGGCCACCGCGCCGTCGCGCACCGCGCGCACATCCTCCGGATCGAGCCCGGTGACGGCGGCCAGTTGCCGGTCGTCCAACCCGCGGTCTTCCGCTAGCAGCGTGATCCATCCCGCCAGCGTGCGGGCCTGGGCCAGCCCTGCTCGGTCGTTGAACCACAGGACACCGCCCGGACGACCAATCGGCGTTGCGTTTTCGAAAGGCATATCGGGATCGAACGACGTCATGGGCGCACCTCCCCTCAGCGGTTTCTTTCGCAGTCGCAGCAAACTATGCCGCTTCGCAGCGGATTTTGTTTCCCTTGATTTATGAATTCTGCCGATCAATTCCAGAGGGTGGTAGGCAATATTCGGCACCACCAACGTTCTTTCCCTTGTCTTTTTGCGTTGCAGTATGACCGGAAGTCGGCGACGGGTCGCCTTTCCGGGATTCTTTGAAACTGTCTTCACCGGCCCGGGGCTAGGGCGGTGTGGCGGCTTCGGCGTATAACCGGTGCGATCGTCCCGAATCCTCCCGTGCAGACTGGAATCGCCGATGTCCGTCTCCCCACCCTCCCAGTCGCCGCTGTCCGGGCCGGCCATTCTCGAGCGCATCGACGCGCTGGCGGCTATCAGCGCGGAGGATTGGCGCCTGTCGCGCCTCTACCTGACGCCGGAACACCGCCGCGCCAACGACCTCGTCGCGCAGTGGATGACCGCGGCGGGGATGGCGGTGCGGGAGGATGCCGTCGGCAACATCATCGGCCGCTACGAGGGCGAGCAGCCGGGCCTGCCGGCGCTGCTGATCGGCTCGCACCTCGACACCGTGCGGGATGCCGGGCGCTATGACGGCATGCTGGGCGTGCTGACCGGCATCGCCGTGGTGGCGGATCTGAACGCCCGCGGCCGCCGCCTGCCCTTCGCCGTCGAGGTGATCGGCTTCGGCGACGAGGAGGGCACGCGCTTCCAGTCCACCCTGATCGGCAGCCGCGCCATCGCCGGCACCTTCAATCCCGCCGTGCTGGAGATGCGCGACGCCGCCGGCACGCGGCTGGCCGACGCGATGATGGCGTTCGGGCTCAATCCCGCCGCCTGGGCCAGCGCCGCCTACGAGCCGCATGCCGTCCTGGCCTATGTGGAACTGCACATCGAACAGGGACCGGTTCTGGAGGCGCTGGACCGCCCGGTCGGCGTCGTCACCGCCATCGCCGGCGCCACCCGGCTGGCGGTGACGGTGGAGGGCATGGCCGGCCATGCCGGCACCGTGCCGATGACCCTGCGCCGCGATGCGCTGGCCGCGGCCGCCGAGATGATCGTGGCGGTGGAGCAGCTCTGTTCGGGGCAGGAGCGGCTGGTCGGCACCGTCGGCCGGATCGAGGCATCGCCCGGCGCCACCAACGTCATCCCCGGCAAGGTCCACTTCACCATCGACCTGCGCGCCGACCGCGATCCCCTGCGGCTGGAACGGGTCGGCGCCGTCCGCGCCCGGCTGGAGGCCATCGCCGACGCCCGCGGCGTCGCCATCGGCATCGACACCCTGCATGAAAGCCCCGCCGTCGCCTGCCACCCGGCGCTGATGGCGCAGCTCGCCGCCGCGGCATCCGCCGAAGGGCTGGACGCGCCGCAGCTTCCCAGCGGCGCCGGACACGACGCCATGGCGCTGGCGGCGCTGACCGACATCGCCATGCTGTTCGTGCGCTGCGAGCGCGGCATCTCGCACAACCCGGCCGAACGGATCACCGCCGCCGATGCCGAGGCGGGCGCCCGCGTGCTCGCCCGCTTCGTCGAGACTTTCCAGCCCGCAACCTCCCGCCCGTGACGGACCGCCTGCCATGACCGACCTGTCCCCCTCCCTCGCCGCCACCCTGGCCGACACGGTCGATGAGGCGGTGAACGCCCGCTTCGACGAGGAGGTCCGTTTCCTGGCGGAGCTGGTGAAGGTGCCGTCCGACAACCCGCCCGGCGACTGCGCCCCCCACGCCGTCCGCGCCGCCGAACTGCTGGAGGCGATGGGCTTCACGGTGGAGCGCCACCCGGTGCCGGCCGATCTGGTGCGGGCCAACGGCATGATCAGCGCCACCAATCTGGTCATCCGGCATCGCTTCGGCGATGGTCCCACCGTCGCGCTGAACGCCCATGGCGACGTGGTTCCGCCGGGCGAAGGCTGGTCGAGCGATCCCTACGGCGCAGAAATCCGCGACGGCGTGATGTATGGCCGCGGCGTCGCGGTGTCGAAATCGGACTTCGCCACCTACGCCTTCGCACTGCGGGCGCTGATAGAGAGCAAGGCCGCGCTGAAGGGCACGGTCGAGCTGCACCTGACCTATGACGAGGAGGCCGGCGGCGAGATCGGGCCGAAATGGCTGCTCGACCAGGGCATTTCCAAGCCGGACTACGCGGTTTCGGCCAGTTTCGCCTATTCGGTGGTCACCGGCCACAACGGCTGCCTGCATCTGGAGGTCCAGGTCGACGGCAAATCCGCCCATGCCGCGCGTCCCGACACCGGCCATGACGCGCTGGAGGCGGCGACCGGCATCCTGGCCGCCCTCTACGCCCACCGGCCGGAACTGGCGGCGCGCCGCTCCGGCGTTGCCGGCATCACCCACCCGTCGCTGACCGTCGGGCTGATCCAGGGCGGCATCAACACCAACGTGGTTCCCGACCGCGTCACCTTCCGCCTCGACCGCCGCATGATCCCGGAGGAAAACCCCGCGGAGGTGGAGGCCGAACTGCGCGCCCTGATCGAAGGGGCCGCCGGCGGGCGGGACGGCATCCGCGTCACCATCCGCCGCATCCTGCTGGCACGCCCCTTCCGCTCGGTCGGCGATGCGCCGCGGCTGGCCGCGCTGTTCGCCCGCCATGCACAGGAGGTGCTGGGCGTTCCGGTCGGCCAAAACGGCATCCCGCTCTACACCGACGCCCGCCATTACTCGGAGGCCGGCATCCCCACCATCCTCTACGGCGCCGGCCCGCGCGACCTGCTGGAAGCCAACGGCCACCGCGCGGACGAGAAGCTGGTGCTGGAGGATCTGCGCAGGGCGACCCAGGTGGTGGCGCGGTCTCTGGCGGAACTGCTGGGATAGCGCCTGGGGAAACTACCCCACCCGCTCCCCCGACGGCAGCCCGAGGTCCCAATCGGTCAGGCCGGAGGCGGCCGGATCGGCGGCGGCGGCGGTGTCCAGCGACGCCAGATGGCGGTCGATCAGCAGGTTCAGCCGGTCGCGCGCCTCCCACACCGTCAGGCTGTGGTCGGCGCGGTCGAGATAGACCAGCTCGACGCCGGACAGGCCGTCCAGAGAGCGGCCCCCCTCGCCCAGATGCAGGTAGAACTCGGCCAGGGTCATGTCGCCGCTGCTGTAGACCAGAAGCACCCGGCGTCCTTCCGCGGACAGGCGGCGGAACATGCGCAGCGCGTGACGGGTCAGGCCGGTGCGGATCAGGACCTTGCGGACGAAACGCCCGGCCAGCCGCTTGGCCAGCCCCGTCACGCGGGCGCGATTGCGGAAGCTGGCGTAGAGCCGGGCCGGCTTCAGCGCCTCCAGCAGGTATTCGGAGGCGGAGCGGAAGGCGACCGTCCGCATCAGCTCCGATACCGCCGTGCCCTCGCCCAGCTCGAACCGTCCGGGATTCAGCGCGATCTGTCCGACCACCCGGTTGTCGCCCAAACCGGCATGCAGGGCGGGCGTCCCGCCGGCACACAGGCCGATGACGACGACCCGCGCATGCCCCCGCGCTTCGAGCCAGTCCAGAGCCGCCCGCACGTCGCCGATTCCGCCCCGGTGGTAGAGCAGGTTGTCGGCGATGCCCGACCGGCCGGGGCTGTCGCCGATCCCGGCGGCGTCGATCCTGAGCGAGCAGTAGCCGCGCGCCGCCAGACGGCGGGCCTGCACCACGGTGGCGCGCCCGGACCCGACATGGTGGGTGGCGCCGCTGTTCAGGAACAGGATGGCCGGCCGGCCGCCGGCCGGGTCGGCCAGGACCGGCGAGCAATACATGCCGAACAGTTCCGGATCCTTGCCGAAGAAGACCGGGCGTTCGACGGCGGTCGTGGTCATCAGCCCGGCCGGGCGGTCCGGCGGCGGGGTCGCACCCATGGCGATCTGTCCGGCGGCGATCCAGCGCAGGATCGGATCGAACACCGCGGCGGCCTGGGCGCGCTGGGGCTGCTGGACCATCTCCAACATGCCGCTGATGCCCATCGGTTCCGCCGCCGCGCCCATCGCGCGCCAGCGGGCCGCCAGCTTCACCGCCGTCTTCCCGTCCGGGCGGTCGGCGATCAGGATGTGCGGCGCCGGCAGCTTCGGCGCGTCGCAAGGGGCAAGGCCGCTCAGCGCCAGCGCGGTTTCCGGTGTCAGCGGCATACCGATCACGTTCAGCCAGGACGCGCGTTCCGGCGGTTCCGGGTTGCAGACCGGGCGCAGCACCATGGTGGCCAGCGTCTGCAGTTCCCGCACCGCCTTGCGGCCGGAGGTGATCGGCGCCAGCAGCGCCAGCGCATCCACCCCCTGCCCTTCCTCCGCCAGCTCCAGCGCCGCCGCGGTGGCGAGCAGCGAGCCCAGGCGGAACCCGACGAGGGTCAGTTCGGTGACGCCGGTGTCCTCACGCAGGCGGCCCACCGCCGCCTTGACGCCGTCCAGCCACGCGCGCACCCGGTCCGGCTCGCTGTCGTCGCCGGCGGAATCGCCGGAGCCGGGATAGTCGAACCGCAAGGTCGGAAGCCCGGCGGCGGCCAGTGACTCCGCAAAGCACTTCCAGGCGCGGTGTACGCAGAGTTCCTCATGCCCGTAGGGGCCGCACAGCACCACCCCGCGCAGGCCCGGCGCCGGGTGCAGCCATCCGAAACAACCATCGAACACCACCGGTGTCGGCTTCATGCGTCCCCCCTGTAACGGACGGGCGCCATCGCGTTCAGCGCGTGGACCTCGCCATCCGGCACGCCGCCGCCCGCGCCGGCACGCGGCCGCAGGCGGACCACCCTCTCGACGCCGGGGAGCAGGTGGAACCAGGCGTCCTCCGCCCGGAACCGTCCGTCCTCCACATGCACCGAACAGGCGAGCCGCCGGGTAGCCAGCCGCAACGCCCAGCCGTCCCCCAGCCGCTCCACCGCCGCCGTCAGGCCGAGATCCGCGCGCGGCAGCAGACGGCCTTTCGGGAAATAACAGGATTCATCGACCGGTTCCGCTTCCCTTTCGGCCGACAGCAACTGCGCCGAAACCGCATCGTGTGGGATCGGTCCGAACCTGTAAGTGTAAGTCGTGTCAAAAAAGCGGTCGGTCATCCCGGAAGCCGGCAGGGCGACCGCCGCCCGCGCCGGCAGCGTCACCGGCCGCTCCACCTTCAGCACCGGAACCGCCCCGTCGCGCCAAGCCGTCAGGCGCAACACCGCCTCCACCGGGCGGGGGGTGTCGTTGACCAGATGCACGGCCAGACCGTTCACCCCCTCGTCGGTCAGGATGACCCGCAGCGGACGGAAGGCGCGTTTCAGCGCATGCCATGCCGGCTTCGGCGTGCCGTCGGCGGCGACCACGCCCCAACCGGCCCCCGGCCAGGGATCGCGCCATTGCCAGACCAGCCCGCCGGCGCAACCGGACCCGGCGCGCCGCCACTCGTCGAACACCGCCTGCATCACCTCTCCCGTCACCGCACGGGACAGCCGGCGGTAGCGGTCGGGCTCCTCGTAGCGCAGGCGCCGCGGATCGACGCCGTAAAGCGCCTCCAGATAATGCTCCCTCACATCCTCGAAGTCCCAGGAAGCGCCGGGATCGCGCGGAACCCGTTCCTTCCAGCGGGGATGATGGAGCGACGGAACGCCGAGCGGATCGTCCTCCTCCAGATTGGCGAAGGCAAGACATTCGCTGGCGAAGCGCACGTCGGCCCGCCGGGCATCGTCCAGCGGCCTCATATAGGCGCCGACGCCGTAATAATGGCTCACCCCGGCATTGGCGGCGAAGGGCAGCGGCCCGCCGCTGGGGGAGTTCGCAATACGGATCAGGTCGGGCCGCCGCGCCGCCGTCTCCTCCTCGATGGCAGCGGCCAGCGCCGCCTGTGTCCAGGAAGTGCGGGGCAGGCCGAGCATGGCCGCCTGCTGTTCCATCTCGCTGCCGCCGCACAGCACCGCCAAGGAGGGGGAGGCCTGGCTGCGGTCGAGAAGCTGGGCGATCTCCGCCCGCACGCCGTCCAGAAAGGCCGGATCGCCGGGATAGTCGAAATTGGCGAGCATGGCGTCCTGCCAGACCAGGATCCCCAACTCGTCGCACAGTTCGAAGAAGGCGTCGCCCTCATACAGCATGGTGCCGCCGACACGGACCATGTTGGCCCCGGCGTCGCGCATCCGCCGCAATTCGGGCTCGTAGACGGCCCGCTCCGCCGACAGGCCGACGAGATCGACCGGCACCCAGCAGCCGCCGCGGCAGAACACCCGCTCGCCATTCACCAGCAGGGTGAAGCCGTTGCCGTCGGAGCCCCGGTCCACCGCCAGCGAGCGGAAACCGACGCGCCCCAGATCGACCTCCACGACGCCTCCGGGGGTCCGGAGCCGGGCGGTCACACCATGCAGCACCGGTTCGCCATGGGTGTGCGGCCACCACGGCTCCACCCCCGGCAGGCTCATGTCGGCGTGGAAGGTGTCGATGCCGTCGAACCGGAGCGCGACCTCCTGCCCGGCGACCTCCACCGAGCCGGTCATGCCGGCCCGATCCGCCTGCCTGGCGCCGTCCACCGTCAGGCGCAGAGACAGCCGCCCGTCGCGCCCGTCATAAACGCTGCGCAGGTCGGCGCCCAGCAGGCGGATCGGGCCGGTTTCCTCTAGCAACTCCACCGGACGATAGGGACCGACCGCATGGACCGGCGGGCACCAGCCCGGCATATGCCCAAGCAGGGTCGTGCGGACGAAGCGCAGCGCCGCCGGCTCGGCCAGCTTGGGCCGCCAGCGCGCGCGACCCTTCTTCGCCGCCAGCACCGGGTACAGGGCATGGAAGCGGATGGACAGCTCCGCCTCCCCGTTCAGCGTCACCGGCACCTCATGGGCGAGGAACATGCTGTCGGAGGTCAGGATGCGCTCTCCGTCCAGCCTCACCTCCGCGATGGTGGCGAGGCCATTGAAGCGCAGGGTGCGGGGACCGTGGCCGGTCAGCCGGGTGCGGTAGACGACGTCCTTGTCATGCAGCGGCAGCGGGTCGTCCAGCGACCACAGACCAGCCGCCTGCAGGGCCTGCGCCGCGGTTCCGGGCACGGCGGCAGGTATGGCGGCAGGCGCGCCCTCCCCCGCACCGCCGGGCGGCAGCCGGGTCAGGTTCCATCCCTCCGTCAGCGCGGTGATCCGCCGTCCCGTGACCGATCGGATGCGCGCCATCGCCGGTCACCCGTAATGCAGGGCCAGCGTGCCCAGGGCGGTGTCGTAGGCCCGTTCCATCCGGTCGAAGCCGTCGGTCAGGTCGGGCGCCTTGCGCCGGGCGACCGTCCGCGCCAGCTGGAACTGCATCGCCTTCGCACCCTCGGCGATGGTCCGGCAAGCCTCCTCCGCCTCCGCGGGGCCGTCGAGCCAGCGGGTGTGGGCGCCCAGAAGCTCGAAATTGGCGCCGAGCTGGCGCAGCAGGTTGAAGGCGTAGAGGTGGAAATACTCCATCGGCCGGGACAGCAGCCGGTCCAGATGCTCCGGGAAGGCGGCACGGTAGGCCGCGATCGGGTTCCCTGCCGGCCGGCGCGCGAGGTGGCGGCGCAGAAGCGCCAATGCCGCGTCCATCAGCGCCCGGCCTTCCAGCGCCGGCCTGCCCGGCTTCACGAACTCCACATAGGGGAACAGCGGCCCGGCCGCCGCTGCGGCGATGCCGTCGTAATCGGTCCCCTCCAGCCGGTGAAAGCCGGCGTTGTGGAAATAGTCCATCGTCCGCGCCGCCGGGTCGATGCGGACGATGCCGACCGTGGTCTTGACATGCGTGGTGCCGTAGGAGGCGCCGCGGGTGTCCGGCAGATGGAAGCCGTCGACCTCGACCAGCACCAGTCCGCCCCCGGGATCGCCGCCGGGATCGCCGCCGCCAGGGTTGCCGCCCCGGCTGCGCGCCAACTGCTCCGCGACATGGGATTCGACGCTGTCGTAGATCGCCAGCTCCTGCACGCGCAGGCCGTACAGCGTCTCCAGATCCTCCAGCGGCACCTTGAAGAAGGTGAACTGGTCGCCCTCGAAATCCTGGGTGACGGTGAATCCCAGCATCGCCAGCGGGTCGAGCCCGCGGGCGTGCAGCGCCTCGATCCACAGATCGACGTAGCAGTTTGTCTCCAGCCAGATCCGCTCGCCCCGGTGCAGGGGATGGCGGTCATGGCCGTCGGGCTGGTGCCGGGTCCACATGGCGCCCGTCAGCCCCACAGCACCTTGCGGACCGCCGCCGGCCAGCCGGCCGGGTCGAAGCCATGGTGGCGGAACAGCGCCAACGCCACCCGCTCCATCCCGAAGCCGACGCAGGCGGTGTGGGCGATGCCGCCGTCGGCGGTGCGGATGTCCCAGATATGGCCGAAATGGTCCTGGTGATAGTTGAAGCTGAGGCAGGCGGTCGGTTTCTCCGTGCTGGTGACGGGGATCAGCAGCTCGAACTTCAGCTTCTGCTCGCGCTGGCTGCTCGACAGCATGGCGCCGGCCCGGCCGAAGAAGGGATCGTTGGCCACGTCGATCTCCAGCGGCACCTCCAGCGAAGCCATCATCTCGCGGCCGCGCTCCAGCCACGCCTCGCGGAACGCCACCACCTGCTCGGGCGTGCCGATGCGGATGTATTCGCGCATGCGGAACATCTGCATGCGGGCGGGGTCGATCGACGGCTCGTGCCGGAAACAGTAGGAGAAGACGTCGATCAGCTTGCCGTCATCGGACAGCGCGCCGCGCCGGGCGATGGTCGGATAGACCGGGTAGCAGGCGGCCGGCGTCATCACCACGTCGGTCGCCGCCTGATCCCCGGTCCAGTCCTGCCCGTCCTCCAGCCGGCGCAGCAGGGTGCGGTGCGCCTTCTCGTCCCCGGCGAAGCTGTGGATGGTGCCGGCAAGATGGGGGAAACTCTTCAGATAGTCGCTTTCCTCGAAATGCCGGCGGTTCAGGGCCGGAGGGAAGCGCATCACCTCCGCCCCGTCGGCGCCGCCCCGGCGGGTGACCAGCGCGTCGAAGCGCTCCACCACATCCTCGAAAACGCCGCTGCGGCCATAGAGGCCGTCCACGCCGGTGGGGATCAGCAGTCCGGCCGCCACCAGCTCGTCGCGATAGGCCGTCTGGGCCGCCCCGATGTCGAGCATGTTCATTCGAATGGCCCCGACCCGTCCCGCTGGACGAGAAGCTGAGTGGCGATGTGCGACATGATCCGGTCATTGCCGATCATGAGGGCGGCGGAATGGGCATCGCGCAGGTGGCGGCCGAGGCTGTAGGGCGTGTCGTTGCGGTAGCCGGCCAGCCCGCAGGTGCGGATCGCCGCCTCCACCACCTCGCGCACCAGTTCCGACGTGGTGACTTTCAGCGTGCCCATCGCGGTGGCGAAGGACAGGGTGGTGAACAGTTCCGGCGAGCCGCAGGCCAGCTCGTATTGGCGGATGGCGGTCAGGATGACGGTCTTCATCTGCTGCAGCTTCGCCGTCGCCTCGGCCAGCCGCACCGCGCAGGCCGGGGTGGCGCCGGGCTTGCGCCGGGCCTCCGACCGGACGAAGGCACGGGCGCGGCTGACCGCGTCGGCGGCGATGCCGAGCCAGGTGCTGCTCCACAGGATGTGCGTCACCGGCAGCATGGTCTGGGCCGACAGGTCGGCGTAGGGCAGCGGCAGGATCTGGCCGGTGACGCCCGCCGCCTCAAGCCGGTAGCCGTCGGAGCAGGTGCCGCGCATGCCCATCGCGTCCCACAGGATCGTCTTCTCCAGCCGGTAATCGTCGCGGGTCAGCACCACCAGCACCTGATCCGACGACGGCGCGTCTGGATGGCGGCGGGCGGTGACCAGGATCACGTCCGACTGGTCGCCATAGGAGATGACGGAGGCGTTCTTCGCCAATGTGAAACGGTCGGCCTCCTGGTCCGCGACGACGGCGCAGACGCTGTTGCGGATGTCGCCGCCGGTCTCCGCCTCCGTCGTGGCGGAGCCGAGAAGCAGTTGTTCGGCCGCCATGCGCGCCATCAGCTCGCGGTGCCAGCCGTTGCTGCCGTGGTTGACCAGACAGGCGACCTGAATCTGGTGCATGGCATAGATCATGCCGGTGGAGGCGCAGCCGCGGGCCAGCGCATGGCAGGCCGCCGCCACCTCGAACAGCGAGGCGCCGCCGCCGCCGAGATCCGCCGGCACCATGGCGCCCAGCAGCCTTTCCCGGCGCAGGGCATCGAAGGCCTCGGCCGGGAAACGGCCCTCGCGGTCCACCGCTTCGGCATGGGGGGCGGCGATGTCCGCCCCGATGGCGCGCGCGCGGACCGAAAGGTTCGGAGCCGCGCCGGCCGGGGCGGCGTTCACGCCTCGCCCCCGTCGATCAGGCCGCGCACCGCGTCGCGGATCGCAGCGATGCTCTCGAAGGTGCGGCGGTTCAGCAGCTTTTCCGGAAACTCGACGTCGAACTGCTCCTCCAGCCCCAGCATCAGGCCGACGCAGCCATGGGAGGTGAGTCCGGCTGCATAGAGATCGTCATCGACGGCAAGGCTGCCGGCGTCGACCGCCAGTCCGCCGCATTCGGCCAGGACCGAGCGGATTCCGGCGATCATCCCGTCATCGGCTCCGCCACCGGCGGCGGGGGGCAGCCCGGCGCCACCGGCCGCTTGAAGCGACGGGTTGGGGAAAGGCGGGCTGGCGTCCTGCGGCATTCTCAATATCCCTCGGAAACTTGTTGATCCCAAGCTAGCCACGCCACCCCGGTGCTTCCACTCGGCATCGGTATGGCTGTCGGGCTATCCATGTGATCGCTTTTTTCTCCGGTGGGGGTAAGCACAGGGATAACGTTGGTGGATGGTCCCGACGCCTTTGGTGTGGCCAGTTCGGATCATGACAAACCGGCATAGGCCTGGGCTTGGCTGCTTCAGCTTTCGTGCATCCGCCCCCCGGTCGGCCGAGCCCGATTCCGAATGGATATATGACCGGCCGGCATTCCTCTTTCGCACTTGCGAAACTTCTCCACCACAGCCGCGCCGACATTCCATGGAGTGGAATGATCTGAAATTTCCTTTCCGGTTATAGGAAATTTGATTGACGGGAAATCCCCCGCCCGAAAACCATGCAAAAGCCGGTGTGACCGATCGCCGCAAGAACCTCCGGGGACTTGCAGAGCCAGGGTTGCATTCCATGCAGCCTTGCGGCCGATGGGACCGCCGGCGCCCGGGTGGAGCGCAACCGCCGCCTCCGGGTGAAAGCGATCATCACGCCCCGAGGGGATCCGACGCCATGTCCACCGCCGCACCCGCCCTCCCGCAGCACGTTTCCGGGCCGTCCGGCAGCAATCCAAATCCGGGCAGCCGGCGCCGTCTCGGCGTTCGGGCGAAGCTGCTGCTGGCCTTCGCCGGCATGGCGGCGATGACGGTGGCGGCCAGCGCCGTCGGGCTGATGTCCTTTTCCGCCGTCGAACGGCCGATGGCGCAGATCGCCGACATCAGCCTGCCGGAGATGGAGCTGGCGACCCGGCTGGCCGGCGAAAGCAGCCGCATTGCCACCGCCGCCCCGACCCTGGACGGCGCCGAAAGCCAGGAGGAGCGCGAGCGCATCCACGCCGAGACGCGCGAACGCTCCCGCGCCTTCCTGGCGCTGGTCGACGAGCTGGCCGCGCGCCGCCCGCAGGATCCGCTGCTGTCTGAGGTGCGGGACACCGGCAACGCCCTGATCGCCACGCTGGACCGCGTCAATGACGGGGTCGCCGCCCGCCTGTCCCTGCGCGACCGTCGCGAGGCCGCGTCGGCCAAGCTGGCCCAGGCTTATGACGGCTTCCTCAAGACCCTGGCGCCGCTTGTGGAAGGCGCCGGACAATCCCTGCAGGACAAGGGCATGGCGCTGGACGGCGGGACCGACCGCGACATGGGGGCGCTGTCGGATGCGGTGCGGTCGATGATCGCGCTCTACGACCTGCGCGGCGGCATCACCGCCGCGCTCGACGCCATGAACCGGTCCGGCACCGCGCCGGACGCCAAGGCCATCGGCGAGCTGCAGCAGGCCTATCTCGAAGCCTCCTCCC
The DNA here is from genome assembly GCF_003233655.1 of Azospirillum ramasamyi. Classification (NCBI taxonomy): domain Bacteria; kingdom Pseudomonadati; phylum Pseudomonadota; class Alphaproteobacteria; order Rhodospirillales; family Azospirillaceae; genus Azospirillum; species Azospirillum ramasamyi. Next base: position 42,779 of record NZ_CP029834.1, on the reverse strand, counting down.
AGGTGACCGGCACGCTCGGCACGCTGGGCGACCGGCTGCCGGCCGACATGGCGGGGAAGATCGACACGCTGTTCCTCTTCGGATACGGCAAGGACAATGTCTTCGAGCTGCGGCGGGCGGTGCTCGACGGCACCGAGAACGGCGGCGGGCCCGTCGAGCGGCGGCTGGCGGAAAGGCTGGGCGCGGCGCGGGCGCAGGCGGCCGGCCTGCTCGACGAGTTGAAGGCGCCGCTGCGCAAGGTGCAGAGCGACATCAAGCGCACCAGCTTCGACGTCCGCTCCCGCATCCAGGAGTCGACGCATGATCTGCTGGGCCCCGGCCTGGACCGCTTCCGTACCCATCTGGAACTCTCGACCTACGGCACCGCCCTGGCCGGCGTGCTGAACGAAGCGGCCCTGGCCACCGACGCCGCCCGGCTGGCCCGGCTGGAAAGGCGCTTCATCACCGAGGCCATCGCGCTCGACCAGCGCATCGTCAGTCTGGCGGACGCCGAAGCGGGCAACGGGGATCAGGGCGAGGGCGCCGCGGATGCCGCCGGCAACGAGGTGATCGGCGCCCTGGCCAAGGCGCTGGCCGCCTTCGGCCGGGGGGAGGACGGCATCGTCGCGCTGCGCAGGGCCGAGCTGGCGGCCGTGGCCGACACCGGCCGGGTCCTGGCGGAGAACCGCCTGCTGTCCCAGAGCTTCGCCGCCACCGTCGACCGCCAGATCGCCGCCATCCGGGACGAGGCCAAGGCCGCCGTCGCCGGCACCGACGGCACCATCGCCGCCGGCCGCAACATGCTGATCCTGTTCGCCATCGGCAGTCTGGTCGGCGCGGTGGCGCTGGCCTGGCTGGTGGTGGGGCGCCACATCGTCGCCCGGCTCAGCGCGCTGTCGGAGGCCATGCGGGCCATCGCCGCCGGCGACCTGAACGCGTCCATCCCCGCCGCCGGCTCCGACGAGATCGGCGACATGACCCGCGCGCTGATGGTCTTCCGCGACACCGCCAACGCCGCCCGCGAAGCCGATGCCCGCGCCGAGGCCGAGCGCGGCCGTGCCGCCGGGGAACGCCGCCGTGCCATGGTCGAGATGGCGGAGAATTTCGAGAGCAGCGTCCGCGGCGTGCTGGACCGCGTGGCCCAGGCCGCCGGCGAGATGCAGGACATGGCCGAACGCATGGCCCGCAGCGCCGACCTGACCGCCGGGGAGGCGACGACCGCCGCCGGCAGCTCCCAGCAGGCCGAAGGTAACGTCAAGGCGGTCGCCGCCGCGACGGAGGAGCTGTCGGCCTCCATCCAGGAGATCGGCAACCAGGTCCACGTCTCCAGCCGGATCGCCCGCAAGGCCGCCGACGAGGCGGAGCGGACCGACCGCACCGTGGAAGGGCTGGCCCAGACCGCCGGCCGCATCGGCGAGGTGATCGGGCTGATCCAGTCCATCGCCGGCCAGACCAACCTGCTGGCGCTCAACGCCACCATCGAAGCGGCGCGCGCCGGGGAGGCCGGCAAGGGCTTCGCCGTCGTGGCGAGCGAGGTGAAGGGGCTCGCCACCCAGACCGCCAAGGCGACGGAGGACATCTCCGCCCAGATCGCCGCCATGCAGTCGGTGACGCAGGAGGCGGTGGACGCCATCCGCTCCATCGCCGGCACCATCCGCGAGGTCAACGAGATCGCCGCCACCATCGCCGCTGCGGTGGAACAGCAGAGTTCCGCCACCCGCGAGATCGCGCGCAATGTCGGCGAGGCGGCGGACAGCACCCAGCATGTCCGCGGCAACATCGACAGCGTCGCCGACGCCGCGCGGGAGTCGGGGGAATCCGCCAACCGCGTTCTGTCGGCCTCCTCCACCGTGCAGGACCAGCTGCGGACCCTGTCCGGTCAGGTCGATGCGCTGGTCGGAGAGATGCGGGCGGCCTGACGCCGCCGGTTCGGATGCCGGGGGGCGGGCTTACGGCCCGTCCGCCAGCGCCCGCAGGGCGTCCACGTTACACTGGAAGCGGTTGGGCCGCAGCTCGTTCAGCAGGCCCTGCCGCTTCAGTTCGGCGACGGCGCGGCTGGCGGTTTCGGTGGTGATGCCCAGCACGGCGCCGACATCCTCCCGCCCGAAGAAGTCGCATTCGCCGTGGCCGTCCACCAGGGTCAGGAACAGCCGGGCGACCCGCGCCCGCGCGCTGCCGGTGCCCAGCTCCACCAGGAAGGCGTCGGCGCGTTCCACCGCCTGATGCCAGCGCCGCATCAACTGCTGGTGCAGGTGCTGCGTCTCCTCCGACAGACGCTGGATCACCGCACGGGGAATGCGGCAGGTCAGGACCGGATGGATGGCGATGGCGGTGTGGCGATAGGGCTCGCCCAGCGCCGCCTCCAGCCCTGCGGTGTCCCCGGTCCGCAGCAGCCGGACGATGCGCTGTCCGCCGTTGGGCAGATACTGCACCAGCTTCACCAGCCCGCCGCGCACGGTGTAGAGCGCCGCCGGCTCGTCGCCGACATGGTAGAGCGCCGCCCCCGGCGCCACCGTCATCTCGTCGATCGGCAGATGGATCAGGTTGAAATCGGATTCGGTCAGATCGGCGAAAAGCGCGGATTCCCTGATGCCGCACCCGCGGCAATTCGCCAGCCCCCGCCACGCCGCGTTGATGCCGGTCTTCTTCACACTCATGTCCATGACTTTGCGGGGGCTTTGCGGGACGGCGATTCTGTGGGTTCGTATGGTGGTCGCAGGGCAGTGTGGCAGCTTATTGGATGCATTCCAAGAATACGCCGAGAGTTACCCTCTCCCGGCGCGGGAGGGAAAGCTCCTATGCCACGCTCTCCGGCTCCGGCTGGGTTTCGCGCGCCTCCTCGCGCAGGGTGACGGCGCCGTTGGTGCGTTCCAGGATCAGTTTGCGGCTGTGGTGGGCGTCGAGCCCGGCATGATGGCCGATGGTCAGCAGGGTGGCGTTCGGCAACTCGCGCTCCATCAGGGTCAGCAGCTCCTCCTCGGCCGGCGGGTCGAGGCTGTCGGTGGCGTCCTCCAGGAAGATCCAGTCGGGGCGGCGGATCAGCAGCCGGGCGAAGCCCAGCCGCTGGCGGTCGGGCACCGACAGCACCTCGTCCCAGCGGTCTGTGCTGTCCAGCCGGTCGACCAGTTCGGGCAGGCCGACGCTGGCCAGCGCCTCCGCCGCCCTGCCGTCGGCCACCGACGAGGCCGGGCCGGGATAGGCCAGCACCGCGCGCAGGCTGTCATGCGGCAGATAGGGGCGTTCCGGCATGAAGAAGACGCGGGTGTGGGCCGGCAGGGTGATGCGCCCGCTGCCCCACGGCCAGACGCCGGCCACCGCACGGAACAGGCGGATGGTCGCCGTCGCGTCGCCGCCGATCAGCACCCGGTCGCCCGGCCGGACCTCCAGGTCGAAGGCATGGACGACGGCCGTGCCGTTCGGCTCGTCGATGGCGACGCCGCTGAAGGTCAGCGTGCGGTGCTCGTCGGAGCGCACGACCTGGATGTGGCCGTCCACCACGTCGCAGACCTCGCGGTCCAGCCGGACCAGCGCGTCGTGCAGGTTCAGCACGCGTTCCACCGACGCGCGCCATTCGGCCACGCGCGGCAGGTTGTCGATCGGCCAGGACAGCGCACCCACCGTCTGCTGGAAGGCCTGCGCCGTCTGCATCAGCACGCCCAGCGAGATGGTCCCGGCGATGTAGCGCGGAGCGGCGACCAGGATCGGGAAGGCGGCCGACAGCACCGAATAGCTGGCGCTGAACACCATCATGTGGCTGAGCGCGCGGGTCTGCCCGGTCCAGCCGCGCATCACCCCGCCGAACAGCGTGGCGAGATGGCCGCGCTCGGCCGATTCCCCATGCAGCAGCGCGATGGTCTGGCCGTTCTCGCGGATGCGGGCGAGCGCGAAGCGGAAATCCGCCTCGTAGCCCTGGCGCCGGTTGACGGCATTGACCAGCGGCTGTCCGATCAGCATGGCGATGGTCGTGCCCATGGCGGCATAGAGCAGCGCCACGAACAGCAGATGGCCCGGCACCGACAACTCGGTTCCGAACAGCGTGACCGACAGCGTGCCGGACAGCATCCACAGGATGTTGGTGAAGCTGATGAGCAGCAGCGCGCAATAGGTCAGCGAATGGCCCAGGTCGATCGCCATCTCCGCGGTGATGCGGATGTCCTCGGCGATGCGGCCGTCGGGGTTGTCGTGCTCGCCCGGCATATAGGCGATCTGGTGGTGACGACCGCGGCGCAGCCAGTCCTCCAGCAGCTTGCGCGTCAGCCAGTCGCGCCACCCCATCTGCAGCCGGCGCTTCACCCTCAGATGCAGCACGACGATGACGATGTTGTAGACGATGATCAGCCCGACCAGACCGATCATCGTCAGGAAACGGTCCATGGAGCGCTGTTCGAGCGCGTCGAACAGCCGCTCGCTCCACAGATTGATCAGGACCGGGATCGACACCTGCCCGACCGTCAGCACGAACAGCGCCACGGTCAGCGCCCAGACGGTCACCCGCGACCGCCCGCCCCAATAACCGCCGGCCAGCCGGAGGAAGCGGCGGGCGAAGCCGGGGGCCGCCTCGCCGGTTCTGGCGCCGCCCGCCTTGGCGCTCCTGTCGTCGGTCATGTCGCCCATCCCGGGCCTCCGCCCTCAAGCCCTCACCGTCCGTATAACTAACGAATAGGACGTGATCGGACAAAAGTACAGGGGTAGGGACGAAGAAAGGCTTAAAGCCTCCCGGTTCTCACAACTTCGGCCAGAAACCGGTAGCTGTCCTTCGGCGTACGCTTCAACGTGTCGTAATCGACCCGCACAATGCCGAACCGCTTCGACAGGCCGTAGGCCCATTCGAAGTTGTCCAGCAGGCTCCAGCACAGATAGCCCTTGACGTTGCAGCCGTCGGCCAGCGCCTGCGCCACCGATTCCAGGTGCTCGCGGTAGTACAGCACGCGCTCCGCGTCATGGATCTGGCCGTCCGGCGTCACCACGTCGTCATAGGCGCAGCCGTTTTCCGCGATGAAGACGGCGGGATTGCCGTAATCGGTGCGGAACTCCGTCAGCAGATCGTAAAGCCCCTCCGGCTGCACCGGCCAGGCCATGCCGGTCCAGCGCCGGCATTGCGCCTCGCCCCAGCCGACGTCGAAGGGCCGCCCCTCCTCATGCTTCATCGTGCTGCGGGAGTAGTAGTTGATCCCCAGCAGGTCGATGGGGTAGCGGATCGCCTCCTCGTCGCCGGGCTGCACGAACTCCGCCATCTTGTCGGCCAGCAGCGCCGGGATCTGCCCGCGCATCACCCCGTCCAGCGCCACCCGGTTCCACACCGCGTCCCAGCGGGCGGCGGCGGCCACATCCTCCGGCCGGTCGCTGTCGGAGACGACGGGCTGCAGGTTGACAACGGTGCCGAGCGTCAGACCGGAATGCTCCGCCGCGATGGCGCGCAGCGCCGCGCCCTGCGCCAGGTTCTGGTGGTGCAGCGCCCGCAGGATGCCCTGTTCGCCCAGCTTGTGGCCGGGGGCGTGCTCCCCTACGCCATAGCCGAAGATGGCGACGACGTTCGGCTCGTTCAGCATCATCCAGGTCTTGACCCGGTCGGCCAGCCGGGCGGTGACGATGCGGGCATAATCGGCGAAGGGACCGACGATCTCCCGCCCCTGCCAGCCGCCGGCATCCTCCAGCGGCTGCGGCAGATCCCAATGGTAGAGGCAGGCCATCGGCGTGATCCCCGCCTCCAGCAGCGCATCGACCAGCCGGTCGTAGAAATCGAGGCCGCGCGTCTCCACCGCCCCCGTTCCCGTCGGCAGGATGCGCGGCCAGGCGATGGAGAAGCGGTAGCTGTCGAAGCCCGCCGCCTTCATCAGCGCTATGTCCTCCGGGTAGCGGTGATAATGGTCGCAGGCGACGGCGGCGCTGCTGCCGTCCATGATGCGCCCTTGAGCGGTGAAGGTGTCCCACACGCAGGGGCCGCGCCCGTCCTCCGCCACCGCCCCTTCGATCTGGTAGGAGGCGGTCGACGCACCCCAGCGGAAATCCGGCGGGAAGCTCAGCGGCTTGGCATCGGCGGCCTGGGATACGGGCTGGCTGAAACTGTCCATCTTCTTATCCTCCCGAGGGGATGGTGCGTTTTTTCCAGCATGCCCCAGCCGGCCGGCCTTAGCCATGGGTCAAGCATGCAATCCCGCCACGCGCGACGCGGTGGCGCAGCCGCGGGCGACTGCACGCGGGCACTGTGCGAACTGGTCCGAAGGGCGTAGCCTGACTTTAACAGACGGCGCCCGGCCGCTCCGACGACGGAGGAAAAGCATCATGGCGAACACCACCAAGATCGTCTTCATCGGCGCGGGCAGCGCCGCCTTCGGGCTCAGCCTGTTCCAGGATCTGTTCTCCACCACTGAACTGGCCGGCAGCACCCTGACCCTGGTCGACACCAACACGGAGGCGCTCGACCGCATGGCGGCGCTGGCCGAGGTGATGAACCGCCGCGGCCCAGGCGTCGGTGGGGCCGGCATCACCATCGAGAAGACCACCGACCGCAAGGCCGCCCTCCAGGGCGCCGGTTTCGTGCTGTGCGCCATCGCCATCGACCGCAACCGGCTGTGGAAACTGGATTTCGAGGTGCCGAAGAAGCACGGCATCCGTCACACGCTGGGCGAGAACGGCGGCCCCGGCGGGCTGTTCTTCACGCTGCGCACCCTGCCGCTGATCGTCGACATCGTCCGCGACGCCGAGGCGATCTGCCCGGACGCCCTGTTCATCAACCTGTCGAACCCGGAAAGCCGCATCGTTCTGGGCCTGTCGCGCTGCACCTCCGTACGGACGCTGGGGCTTTGCCACGGCATCTTCCTGGCGCGCTGGTTCATCTGCCAGATCCTGGGCATGGCCGAGAAGGAGGTGGATGTCTGGGGCGCCGGGCTGAACCATTTCCAATGGCTGACCGCGATCCGCGAAAAGGCGACGGGGCGCGACCTCTACTCCCTGCTGCGCGAGCGGGAGGCGACGCACGACCCGTCCTTCACCCCGCTGGCACGGCGCCTGTTCCACGCCTTCGGCCTGTGGGTCACGCCGAGCGACGATCACACCGGCGAATTCCTGCCCTATGGCTGGGAGGCCGGGGAGCACGGCTTCGACTTCCGCCACGACGAGGAGGGCCGCGTCATCCTGCGCGACCTGATGGACGGCGTCATCGACGGCAGCAGGCCGATCCCCGACGACTGGACCAAGCCGTCCTGGGGCGAGCGGGCGGTGGCGGTGATCGCCGGCCAGCTGCACAACCAGAAGCGCTTCATCGAATCCGGCATCGTCATCAACCGCGGCGTCATCCCCGGCCTGCCCGACGAGCTGGCGGTGGAGGTGCCGCTGATGGCCGACGCCGCCGGCATCCACCCGATCTCGCTCGGCCGCCTGCCCGACGGCATCGTCAAGCTTCTCTCGGTCCAGGCCAACGTGCAGCAATTGTCGGTGGAGGCGGCGCTGCACGGGTCGAAGGAATTGGCGCTGCAGGCACTGCTGATCGACCCCGTCATCAACTCCAGCACCGCCGCCGCCGCCATCCTGGACGAATTGTGGGAGGTGAACCGGCCCTACATCCGGGCTTGTCTGTGACCTCCATCCAAAGCGGATTTGCATTCGCTTTGGATCATACGACCTCATTCGCCGGTCGGGCTTCGGCCGCATGAACGGCCGGGACCGCCGTCGCGGTCCACAGCGGATTGCAATCCGCTTTAAACCCGCCGGATCAGCCGGGCCGAGGCGAAGCCCAGCCCGGCGGTCAGCGCGCCGACGCCGAGGAACAGCGGCCCGAAGCCGGTGTGGGTGGAGATGTAGCCGTACAGAACCGGCCCGATCCCCTGGCCGATGAAGAAGCAGGACGCGAACAGGGCCAACGCCGACCCGCGGGCGGTCGGCGCCAGCTCCGTCGCCTGGGTCTGCATGGTGTTGTGCAGCATGTAGAAGCCGAAGCCGGCGACCAGGAAGGCGAGGCTCACCACCGGCCAGGGCACCGGGAAGGCGATGACCAGATAGGCCAGCCCCGCCGCCAGACCGCCGGCCTTCATCATGCCCCACTGGCCGAGCGAGGCGATCAGCCGCCGCACCACGGCGCTGTAGGCCACGCCGCCGATGGCGAAGGCGGCGATGGTCAGACCGGCCTGGAAGGCGCCGGCGGCACCATGCTCCATCAGCACCGGCGCCACGAAGGGGAAGACGCCGAAGATCAGCAGCCCTTCCGCCGCCACCGTGGCGAAGACGATCAGCGAGGCCGGGTTGGTCAGCACCGTGGCGTAGCGCTGCTGCGCGTCGGCCACCGACAGGGGCGAGCGGGTCTCCACCTCGCGCGCCAGTCCGATCAGGGCGGCGACGCAGATCAGCGCGGTCAGCCCGGTCGACAGGCCGAACACCACGCGCCAGCCGAAGGCCTCGGCCAGCGCCCCCGACACGGCGGAGCCCGACATCTGCCCGAGGATTACCGCCAGCAGGAAGCGGCTGATGGCGATCTGGCGCTCCCCATAGGGCACGCGGTCGCCGATCAGCGCCATCGAGGCCGGGATGATGCCGCCGGCGAAGCCGCCAGCCAGGATGCGCCCCGCCATCACCGTGCCGTAGGTCGGCGCGATGGTGGACAGCGCCAGCCCGACCGTCAGCACGGCCAGCGCCAGCCGCACCAGCCGCGACTTGCCGATGGCATCGCCGACCGGCCCAAGCACGATCTGCATCAGCGCATAGGGCAGCGTATAGGCGGAGGCCAGCAGCGCCGCCTGCCGCACCGTCACGCCGAGATCGTCGGCGATCAGCGTCAGCATCGGGTCGGTGGTGCGCAGGGAAAAGGCGCTGGCGAACCCGGCGAGGCCGAGCAGGAAGATGAGACGCATGGATGGCCCGAAAGGCGACGACAGAGGTTCGGAACCTTAACCGGATCGGCCGCGGGCGTACCGCAGCGCGAGGGTGATGGCAGGCATGCGCATGCCGCGGGCGGGTGTGCGGCGGCCCCATCCTCCTCGCCTTCATTCATCACCAACATTTACGTAATATCGGTGTCATCTCCCCTGCCTATGGTGCGCTCAAGCTTAACCCCTAGGGGACAAGAGACATGAGCGACATCAAGGGCCGTCAAGCCGCCGAAGACATCGGCAGCAATCCGACCGAAAACCCCACCATGGGCGATATCATCGCCGCGCGCTTCGGCCGCCGCGACATGCTGCGCGGCGCGCTTGCGGTTTCCGCCATTTCAGCCGTCGCCGGCCCCGCCGCCTTGGCGGCGCTGTCGAAGGAAGCCGCGGCCGAAGCCGCCAAGCCGTCCTTCACCTTTTCGGAAGTCGCCTTCGGCGTCGATGAGACCCACCACGTCGCCCCCGGCTACAGCGCCGACGTGCTGATTCGCTGGGGCGACCCGGTGGTCCCCGGCGCTCCGGCCTTCGACCCGCTAAAGCAGTCGGCGGCGTCTCAGGCGCTGCAATTCGGCTACAACAACGATTATCTCGGCTTCGCGCCGCTGCCGCAGGGAACCAGGACCCCCGATCACGGCCTGCTCTGCGTCAATCATGAGTACACCGACGAAGAGGTGATGTTCCCCGGTCTGGGCGGCGAACAGCAGGAAGCGAAATTCGCCAAAATGACCAAGGAACTGGTCGATATCGAAATCGCCGCTCACGGCGGCAGCGTGGTCGAGGTGAAGAAGACCGGCGGCAAGTGGACCTATGATCCCGCCTCCAAGTACAACCGCCGCATCACCGGCGAGACCGAGTGCGCCATCTCCGGCCCCGCTGCCGGCCATGATCTGATGAAGACCTCCTACGACCCGACCGGGACAAAGGTCCGCGGCATGCTGAACAACTGTGCCGGCGGCATGTCGCCGTGGGGCACTTGGCTGACGGCGGAAGAAAACTTCAACGGCTATTTCTGGTCGGATGAGGAAAAGCCCAAGGCCGACCGCTACGGCGTGCCCGGCAAGTGGTACAACTGGGGCGCCCATCACGACCGCTTCAACGTCGCCAAGGAACCCAACGAAGCCAATCGCTTCGGCTGGATCGTCGAAATCGACCCCTACGACCCGACCTTCACCCCGATCAAGCGCACGGCGCTCGGCCGCTTCAAGCATGAGGCCTGCTCCGTCGCCGTCAACAAGGACGGGCGGGTGGTCGCCTACATGGGCGACGACGAGCGTTTCGATTACGTTTACAAATTCGTCTCGGCCAAGAAATACGTCGAAGGCGACCGCGCCCACAACATGACGCTGCTGGACGACGGCGTGCTGCACGTCGCCCGTTACAACGCCGACGGGTCGCTGGAATGGCTGCCGCTGGTGCATGGCCAGAACGGTCTGACCGCCGATGCCGGCTTCAAGGATCAGGGCGAAGTGCTGATTAAGGCGCGTCTCGCCGCCGACAAGCTGGGCGCCACCAAGATGGACCGCCCGGAAGACGTCGAGGTCAACCCGAAGACCGGCGCCATCTACGTCATGCTGACCAACAACTCCCGCCGCAAGGCCGAACAGCTGGACCCCGCCAACGACCGCGCGGGCAACCTGTGGGGCCAGGTGGTGGAAATGCTGCCGCCGGACGGCGACCACGCCGCCGCCAAGTTCACCTGGAACATTCTGCTCAAGGGCGGCAATCCCAAGGACGGCGAGGTGGGGGCGATGTTCAACCCCGCCACCTCCGACAACGGCTGGTTCTCCTGCCCCGACAACTGCGCCATCGATCACCAGGGCCGGCTGTGGATCACCACCGACCAGGGCGAAGGCTGGTTCAAGGCGTCGGGCAAGGCCGACGGCGTTTACGCGGTGGAGACCGAAGGCGCGTTGCGCGGCAAATCGATGATGTTCTTCCGCGTGCCGGTGGGGGCGGAAATGTGCGGGCCGGAGTTCGCGCCCGACGACAAGACCCTGTTCGTCGCGGTGCAGCACCCGGCCACCGACGGTGTCGAGCTGTACGAGCCGTTCGGCCGCAAGTCGACCTTTGAAGACCCGGCGACCCGTTGGCCTGACTTCAAGCCCAACATGCCGCCGCGTCCCTCCGTCGTCGCCATCACCAAGCAGGACGCCGGCGTGATCGGGTCGTAAGGCTCTGCGTTGTTCAATCGGCCGCCGTCGCTATCCCTCTCCCCACTGGGGAGAGGGCATTGCGGTTTACGCTCTCAGCTCATCGCCACAAGGCTGGCGTTGCCGCCGGCCGCGGTGGTGTTGGTGCTGAGCGAGCGCTCGTTCATCAGCCAGGCGATCTCCACCCCCTCGCCGCCGGTCGGCACGCCCTGGGTCAGGACGATCGGGCCGGGCAGTTCGGCGATGCGGCGGTTGGCGGTGAGCAGGCGGGCGGCGTCGCCTTCCACCAGCGCAGCGGCGAGCGGACCGGAGGACTGCCAGTTCGCCGTCACCCGGACGCGGGCGGCAAGCTCCGCCGGCAGGGTCTTGAGGCCGGCAGTGACGGCGCCGTCGCCATCCACCACCACCTCGTTGCCGGTGGCGAGCGCCGCCCCCAGCATCCGGTACAGCCCGTCCTCCGTCTGCGGCAGCAGCAGGATGCGGCCGCGCGGGATCAGGCTGTAGACGTTGCTTTCACCGACCGGGCCGGCCAGTTCGACGCTGCCGCCGACGGGGGAACGCTTCGCCAGCGTCCGTATGTCCGTGGCGATCTCCGTCTTGCCCTGGTCGGACAGCCAATCAGCAAGGACATCCGCAAGGACATGGGCCGGCGCAGGTACGGCGTCGCCGCCGCGCAAGCCCAGGTCTAGAGCCGGACGTACGGACAGCAGACGCGACAGGTACAGCGGGCCGCCGGCCTTCGGACCTGTACCGGACAGGCCATGGCCGCCGAAGGGCTGTACGCCGACCACCGCACCGATGGTGTTGCGGTTGACGTACAGGTTGCCGGCCTCGATCCGGCTGGTCACCCGGTCGATGGTGGCGTCGATGCGGGTGTGCAGACCGAAGGTCAGGCCATAGCCGGTGCCGTTGATGGCATCGACCAGCCGGTCCATATCGTCGCGGCGGAAGCGCAGGACATGCAGGACCGGGCCGAACACCTCGCGCTCCAGATCGGCGATGCCGTCGATCTCGATGATGGTCGGCGCCACGAAGGTGCCATGTGCGGTCTCCGCCGGCAGCGGCAGCGATTCGACCCGGCGTCCCTTGGCCCGCATCGCCTCGATGTGGCGGGCGATGCCGTCGCGCGCCTCGGCGGTGATGACCGGGCCGACGTCGATGGCCAGCCGGTCCGGGCTGCCGATGCGCAGCTCCCGCATCGCGCCCTTCAGCATGGTCAGCGTGCGGTCCGCCACATCCTCCTGCAGGCAGAGGATGCGCAGGGCCGAGCAGCGCTGCCCCGCGCTGTCGAAGGCCGAGGCGATCACGTCGCCCACCACCTGCTCGGCCAAAGCCGACGAGTCGACGATCATGGCGTTCTGCCCGCCGGTCTCGGCGATCAGCGGGATCGGCGCGCCTTCCGGCGACAGCCGCTCGGCCAGCTGGCGCTGGATCAGGCGGGCCACCTCGGTGGAGCCGGTGAACATCACCGCGCGGGTGCCGGCATGGCCGACCAGGGCGGCGCCGACCTCGCCCGCGCCGGGCAGAAGCTGCACCGCACCGGCGGGCACGCCGGCGGCGCGGAGGATGCGAACCGCCGCCGCCGCGACCAGCGGGGTTTCCTCCGCCGGCTTGGCCAGCACCGGGTTGCCGGCGGCCAGCGCCGCGGCGACCTGACCGGAGAAGATGGCGAGCGGGAAATTCCACGGGCTGATGCAGACCACCGGACCCAGCGGCAGATGGGTGTCGTTGCTGAAGCCGTCGCGCACCCGGGCGCCGTAATAGCGCAGGAAGTCGATGGCCTCGCGCACCTCGGCGATGGCGTTGGCGGTGGACTTGCCGGCCTCGCGCATGATGAGGCCCAGCAGGGTCGGCATGCGCGCCTGCATCTCGTCGGCGGCGCGGAACAGGCAGGCGGCGCGCTCGGCCGGCGGGGTGGCGGCCCAGGCCGCCGCCGCCTCCTCGGCGAACAGGAAGGCGTCGGCGATGTCGGCCGGAGCGGCATCGACGCATTGCCCGACGACGTCCCGATGGTCGGCCGGGTTCAGCACCGGCTCGGCCTTCCCCCGGCGCTCGCCGTCCGCCAGCAGCGGGGCGGCGGTCCAGGCGACGGCGGCGCTGTCGCGCAGCGCGGCGGACAACTCGGCCAGCGTGGCTTCGTTCGACAGGTCGAGACCCGCGGAGTTCGCCCGCTCAGTCCCGAAGAGATCCTTGGGCAGGGCGATCAGCGGGTTCTTCCCGCCCACCGGCAGGGCGGCGCGGGCCTGCGCCACCGGGTCGGCGACCAGATCGTCGATCGACACGCTCTTGTCGGCGATGCGGTTGACGAAGGAGCTGTTGGCGCCGTTCTCCAGCAGGCGGCGGACCAGATAGGCCAGCAGGGTTTCGTGCGTGCCGACCGGGGCATAGACGCGGCAGGGCCGCTTCAGCGGGCCGACCACCTCCTTGTACAGCGGCTCGCCCATGCCGTGCAGGCACTGGAACTCGTACTGGCCGACCTGGAAACCGGCGGGATTCATCTGCTCGGCCATCCGGTAGATGGTCGCCAGCGTCTGGGCGTTGTGGGTGGCGAATTGCGGGAACACCGCGTCGGACGCCGCCAGCAGCCGGCGGGCACAGGCGACATAGGACACGTCGGTGTGCAGCTTGCGGGTGTAGACCGGGAAATCCTCCAGCCCGTCGACCTGGGCGCGCTTGATCTCGCTGTCCCAATAGGCGCCCTTCACCAGACGCACCATCATCCGGTGCCCGCTGCGCCGGGCGAGATCGACGATGAAGTCGATGACGTAGGGGCAGCGCTTGCCATAGGCCTGGACGACGAAGCCGATGCCGTTCCAGCCCTTCAGGTCGGGATCGAAGCACAGGGATTCCAGCAGGTCGAGCGACAGCTCCAGCCGGTCGGACTCTTCGGCGTCGATGTTCAGGCCGATGTCGTAGCGGCGGGCCAGCCGGGCCAGTTCGGTGACGCGCGGCAGCAGTTCCGTCATCACGCGGTCGGCCTGGGCGCGGGAATAGCGCGGGTGCAGGGCCGACAGCTTGATCGAGATGCCGGGGCCGTCATGGATGCCGCGCCCGGCCGACGCCTTGCCGATGGCGTGGATCGCCTTTTCATAATCGGCGTAATAGCGGTCGGCGTCGGCGGCGGTCGTCGCCGCCTCCCCCAGCATGTCGTAGGAATAGCGGAAGCCCTCCGCCTCCATCTTGCGGCTGTTGGACAGCGCCTCGTCGATGGTCTGGCCGGTGACGAACTGCTCGCCCATCATCCGCATGGCCATATCGACGCCGCGGCGGATCAGCGGCTCGCCGCCGCGCAGGATCAGCTTGGTCAGGGCGGAGGACAGCGCCTGCTCGCCGCCGAGGCCATCGCCCAACGCGCCCGTCACCTTGCCCGTGACCAGCAGTCCCCAGGTGGCGGCGTTGACGAACAGCGACGGGCTGTTGCCGAGATGGGCGCGCCAATCGCCGCCGGCGATCTTGTCGCGGATCAGGGCGTCGCGGGTGGCGCGATCGGGGATGCGCAGCAGCGCCTCCGCCAGGCACATCAGCGCCACGCCTTCCTGGCTCGACAGGCTGTATTCGTGGATCAACCCCTCCACCCCGCGCCCCTGCGGCTTGGCGCGCAGCGCCGCGATCAGCGACCGCGCGGTCTGGGCCGCCGCCGCCGTCACCTCGGCCGGCAGCGCCGCCTGCTCCACCAGCCACGCCACGCAATCCGGTTCCGGCCGGCGGTAGGCGGCGGTGATCGCCTGACGCAGCGGAGTGGACGGACGGACGACGGGGGCGAAGGCGGCGAAGGGGCCTGCCCCGCTGGAGAGGGACGGCTCGGAGGCGGGGGCGACGCTCGGGTCGATCATCTGGTTCATCGCGTGGCTGGCTCTGGTCGGGGGCGGGGTTGGAGGCATCGAAGCGCTCATGTCCGGCGCTTCGCGAGGCCGGTCCAACGCCTGTCAGGCTAACCGATTTTCCGGGATTCTTTCCATCTGGTATTTCGGCGATTTTTCCGTTTATCATTCTGATAAATTGGCAAAAATCCGTATGCAATACGGGTAAATACCCATAATTTCAGAACATCTCGCCGGTTTCCGAGCCTACGGGACCGGCTTTTCCGCTTTCGCAGAATAGAATTCGGCGAAATCGCCTCAATGCCGACGATCCATATGGACACGGCTCTCCGTTTCGCAGATTCGGCGGGGTGGAGGCAGGATAGCCGAAGCGGCAGAGACTCAGCCCTTCAGCGGCTTCGCGCGGCTGCTCTCGGACGGTTTGCGCACTGGCACCGGGGGCGCGGCCTTTTCCCCGCCGGCCTCCCCCAGATAGGTCTGCGCGGCGGCGACGACGGACCGCCAGGGACGCTCGAGGGGAAATTGCGGCCAGCCGCCGGCGAACAGGCCGGAGATCATCCAGCCCGCCATCAGCGTCACCGCCAATTGTTCGGAAAAGCCGCCCGTCTTCAGCACCGGCAGGGCGAAGTTGCGCCGCCGCTTGATCGGCCACAGCAGCGGCAGCCCGGCCGGGGTCAGCAGATCGCCGGCCAGATGGGTGAGATAGCCGACGATGAACGGGATCAGCAGATGCTGGTAGGCCGCATGCTCATGCAGAACCCACAGGCATCCGGCGATGGCGAGGGCAGAATGGGTGACGCCGCGATGTCCGAAGATATTGGAGATGGCGATGGAAAGCGGCTTCACCATCTGCCCCAGAGTCGATTTCGGATGATCGATGTCCGGCGCCAGGGCTCCCAGAATCGCCGCGCCGAAGGCGACCGGATCGAAGGCCATCCCGTACCGGCTCGACAGGTAGAACCAGGTGGCGCCACCGACGATTATGTGAGAGGACGCCATCACCGTCGGTCACCGGGGGCCTTGAGCTGGTCTCTGTCGGGACGTGGTCTGCGCCAAGCCCGAAATGGGGGTAGCATGACCTTAGGATATTCTTCGCCTCCATAACAATATCGCAAGCAGGACGGAGGGATTCCCTAAACGCATAACCTCCATGCGTTCGGCAACGGTGGGTTGCCGGATGGTGCGGCGCCGCTGGGGCCAAAGGGTTGGGATCTGGGGCGGTGCATAGATGGGTGGGTGTCCGGGCGTCGCCATGCCCGCCGCAGGCTGAAGTCCGCAGTTTCTATCGGCCGCTCCTCCCCCCGTCGGGCGAATGCCGGAACTCCCGTGCGGGCGGCATGTTGGCCGAAGGACAACCCCAACCCGGGAGGACCAGATGGACAACGACCGCATGAAGGACGACGCGGAAAGGCGGAAGGACCGGGACCGGCATGTTTCCAACGCCGACAGCCCCAATCCGGGCGCCCTGGGCGGAGGACCGATCACCCCGGGCCGGGCCGGACAGGGCATGGGCGTGGAAACCGGCACCGCAGTCGAGATGCCGCACATCGTCGGCGGCGGCCCGTCCGTCACGGTCACCGTCGGCGATGACACCGGCCAGCGCCGCGACCTGCCCGACCAGCACGCCGCTCCACCGACGCCGAAGGCGAATGCCGGCAAGCGGCCGCGCAATCGCGAGGCGGGAAAGCCGGGCTGACCGCCCCCACATCGCCGCTCCACACGTGAACGTTCTTCACCCGATCGCGTCGGCACCGAACGCAGCGGGGTAACTTGCTACCGCTGCGGGTACCCGGCGATTAATGGCACTACTCCGATCCGGCACGGGTGGGGCACATTCCCCATGCGCGCTGCTCTGGCATAGTTTCGCGGGCCAACCGGCGGTCGAGGCCGGGAAACGTCGAGGCCGGGAAACAATGCCAGGGAGTGGTCGCCGATGAAATCGAAGGACTTCGTGCGCGCGGCGGAAGGAATTCTGGAAGGGCCTTTGGCCGGCAACAGGGGCGGGGCGGTCGATGGCTTGGCCCCCGATGGCTTGGCCCCCGATGGCTTGGCCCCCGATGGCTTGGCCAAGGACCGTTTCGCCGCCTGGACACTGACGCTCGCGTTACTGTTCGTCCTCTGTGCCGACACGTTGCTTGGTGTCGTCTTCAGACCCTATCTGGATGGCGGCACCGGCGATACCACGGCATGGGATGTCCTGCTGCTGATTTTGGGCCGCGGGCCGGAGCGGCTGCCGCTCGATTCCTGGGAACCCATGATGACGGCCTTCAACTGGCTGCGCGAGCATGGTCCGGGGAACGTCTATGACGCCGTCTTCTTCACCCAGCATGTTAAGTTCCAGTATCCGCTGACCTCGCTGCTGGTGATGGAGGCGATGTCGGTGGTCGGCCTGCTGCATCTGCGCGTCTATGCCCTGCTCAACCTGCTGCTGGTCCTCGCCACCGCGGGCGGCATGGCCCTGCTGATGCGCGAACTGGCGGAGCGCACGGGCTTCGACCAGGCGGTGCGCGGAGGGATCGGCCGCTGGACCCTCGCCGCCCTGGGCGCCGTGGCGACGCTGTGCTTCTATCCGGTGGTCAAGGCTTTCGCCGTCGGCCAGATCCAGGTGTGGCTGAACGCCGCCTTCGTCTTCGCCACCCTGTTCTACCTGCGCGACCAGAGGGTGCTCGCCGGAGCCATGCTCGGCGCATCGACGCTGATCAAGCCGCAGATGTCGCTGTTCCTGGTCTGGGCGCTGCTGCGCCGGGAATGGCGGTTCGCCATCGGCTGGGCCGCCGTGGTGGTTCCCGGCTTCGTCACCGCCTGCGCGCTCTACGGCTTCGGCGCGTCGCTGCATTACCTGGACGTGCTGTCGTTCCTGGGCCAGCATGGCGAGAGCTACTATTCCAACCAGACCGTCAACGGGCTGCTGCACCGCCTGCTCCACAACGGTCCCAACCTGATGTCGAACACCAACGGCGACACGGAATGGCGGGGCAGCGCCTTCGCCCCCTATCATCCGCTGGTCCACATCGCGACGCTGATCTCCGGCGTGGCTTTCGTCCTGTTCGGCCTGCTCTGGCGGATCAGGGACGGCGCCGGCGGCCGGGCGAGCGGATGGGCGGGCAGGCGGGAAACCGGGCGGCAGCCGATCGCCTCCTTCCTGGCGGCCGGCACCTGCTTCACCATCGGCACGCCGATCGCCTGGGTTCCGCATTACGGCGTCCTGCTGCCGGTCTGCGCCTATCTGCTGTTCGTCCTGATAGACCGGGCCGCGTCGAAACGGTCCACGGAGGACCGGCGCCAGAGCCTGGGCACGCTCCTGCTGCTGGGCATCGCCTTCGCGATCCTGAGCAACGACTTCTTCCATCCCCTGAGCGAGCTTGCCGACACCTCCTACAACATCCTGCAATCCTACCTGTTCTTCACCGCGCTTCTGCTGCTCCGGCTGCTGGTGACCACCGCCGATGGGCCACGGGCGACCCGACCGTCCTGACACCCCACCGGAACGACGGGGCTTCCGCGCCTGTTGGTGGGCCACACGACCCAACCGGCAGGAAGGAGCCGAGACATGCCACGTTACTCGGGAGCAGGCTATTCGCATGAGGACGGCACGGACTGGCTGTCCGCCCGCGGGCTGGCGATGATGGCCGGCGGCGCGGCGCTGGCGGTGGTGGCGAGCCGGCTGCTGCCGCCGGTGGTGGCGCAGCTGGCCGGCACCGCCCGCCATGCCGCCGCCGGCCGCGACGGCATCGACGCGCTGATCGACGACCACCGCCACATCCAGGCGCTGATGTCGGAGATCGTGCAGACGCCCAACGACGCGCCCGCCCGCCGCACCCATCTGCTGCTGCGCCTGAAGCGCCGGCTGGCCGCCCACGCCATGGCGGAGGAGGACGTCGTCTACCCCATGCTGCACGACCAGGCGCGGAAGGAGGAGGACGCCAAGCATCTCTACGGCGAGCACGCCGAGATCAAGATGCATCTCTTCGCGCTGGAGCAGACGCCCAAGGACGATCCGCATTGGCTCGCGGTGGCGCTGGACCTGAAACGCATCCTCGACGGCCACATCCGGCAGGAGGAGGAAATCGACTTCCCCGCCCTGCGCAACAGCATGGACGAACGCCAGACCGCGATGATGTCCGGCGGCGTTGCCCGTGAAAAGGCACTGATCCTCTGACTTTCCCCTTTTGGCAAGGGGTCGGCCGGACACGGAACGCTCCGGCCGGCCGCCCTGTTTGCCGCAGGCGAAGATCGAGCAGGCAAAAAAGGGGAAATCGTCGATGAGAGCACTGGTCTGGCACGGCGCCAACGACATCCGCTGCGACACGGTCCCGGATCCGGAGATCGAGCATCCGCGCGACGCCATCGTCAAGGTGACGACCTGCGCCATCTGCGGGTCCGACCTTCACCTGCATGACCATTTCATGCCGGGCATGGAAAAGGGCGACATCATCGGCCACGAGTTCATGGGCGAGGTGGTGGAGGTGGGCTCCGACGCCAAGAGCGCGCTGAAGGTCGGCGAGCGGGTGGTGGTGCCCTTCACCATCTGGTGCGGCGAGTGCGACCAGTGCCGGCGCGGCAACTATTCGGTCTGCGAACGCACCAACCGCAACAAGGCGCTGGCCGACAAGATGTTCGGCCACACCACCGCCGGGCTGTTCGGCTACACCCACCTGACCGGCGGCTATGCCGGCGGGCAGGCCGAATATGTGCGGGTGCCCTTCGCCGACCGCACCCACATCAAGATCCCCGACGGGCTGACCGACGAGCAGGTGCTGTTCCTGGGCGACATCTTCCCGACCGGCTGGCAGGCCGCCGCCCAGTGCGACATCCAGCCGGACGACACGGTGGCGATCTGGGGCTGCGGCCCGGTCGGGCAGATGACGATCCGCAGCGCGATCCTGCTGGGCGCCAAACAGGTCATCGCCATCGACCGCGTGCCGGAACGGCTGGCGATGGCCAAGGCCGGCGGCGCCATCACCATCAATTTCGAGGATGAGAGCGTCGTCGAGCGGCTGAACGAGTTGACCGGCGGCAAGGGGCCGGAGAAATGCATCGACGCCGTCGGCATGGAGGCTCACGCCACCGCCACGCTCGACAGCATGATGGACCGCGCCAAGCAGGCGTTGATGTTGGAATCGGACCGCGCCCATGTGCTGCGCGAGATGATCTATGTCTGCCGCCCCGCCGGCACGCTGTCGATCCCCGGCGTCTATGGCGGGCTGATCGACAAGCTGCCCTTCGGCATGTCGATGAACAAGGGCCTGACCTGGCGCATGGGCCAGACCCACGTCAACCGCTGGACCGACGACCTGCTGAACCGCATCCAGGAAGGACAGATCGACCCGTCCTTCGTCATCACCCACACCGTTCCGCTCGACCAAGGCCCCGAGATGTACAAGACCTTCCGCGACAAGCGGGACGGCTGCATCAAGGTGGTCCTCAAGCCCTGAGGTGACGTCATGGCCTATTACGACCGCTCCTCGCCCGGAGACAATCTCGCCCGTGGGCTGGGCTGGTTCAGCATCGGACTCGGCGTCGCCGAACTGATGGCCGGCCGCAGCATCGCCCGCTGGATGGGAATGGAGGACAAGACCAACCTGATCCGCGCCTATGGCGTGCGCGAGATCACCGCCGGCGTCGGCCTGCTCGCCCTCGGCGATCCCAAGCCCTGGATCTGGAGCCGCATCGCAGGCGATGCCGTCGACATGGCGACGCTGGCCGCCGGCATGCAGGACAATCCCCAGGCCGGCAACGCCCGCATCGCCTTCGGCGCGGTGGTGGCGGCGACGGCGCTGGATGTGGTCTGCGCCCAGAAGCTGCACCAGGAGGAGGCCCATTACCGCAGCATGCCGATACCGGACTACAGCCACCGCAGCGGCTTCCCACGTCCGGTCTCCGCCATGCGCGGCGCCGCCAGCGACGCCCCCATCGGCGAGGACATGCGGACGCCGAAGATCCTGCAGTTCCAGACGGCCCAAAGCCAGGCGGCAGGCTCCTGACGCAGATGCATCCGGCCGACCTGTTCATGGCGCTGTGGCGCTTGCTGGAAAAGCGGCGCGACGAGGTCCGCCTCCTCGCCCAAGGGCTGGAGGCGGACCACGCGCGGGCCGGGCGGCTGGCCGCGGAAGCGGCTGACCGCCTGCGGGAGGGCGCCGCCGCTCTCGAAGCCTGGGTCGGGAAAGGGATGGACATCGACCGGGTTCTCGCGGCGGCGCAGGCCATCGACGGATGGTTCGCGCCGCTGGCCTCCCGCTATGACGTCCGGGCGTTCGACGATCCGCTCCCCGCCGAACGGCTGGAGGCGCGCCGCCGCCTGAACCGAGACGGCCGCTTCAACGCCGATCCGGCGGACGGCCAGTTGATCCTGCGCCCCGGCCTGCTGGCGCGGGCCATGAACATCCGCGAGACGGCGCCGCCGGGCGCCGATCCCGACACTTTCGATCCGGTGGACCTGTTCGCCAGCCTGCTGGTGGTGCCGCCCAGCCTGCCGATGGAAGCGGAGCGCGACGGCGACCCGGATCGCCGCATCGCGGTCGAATACCGCCGCATCGCCGCGGTGTCCGACCAGGATCCGGCCGATCCGGGCTGGGCGCCGGTCATCGGCGTCGTCCCGCTGGCGGAGGCGGAGGACGACCTCTCCATCCGCCAGTTCCGCCGCGACGGCGAGGATTGGTACGATCCCACCCCGCGCGACCTCGGCCGCCGCGCAGCCGACGCCATCGCCGGACTGGCGGAGCGGGGCGCTACCTTCGTGCTGTTCCCCGAGGTGTCGGTCGGAGCGGACACACTGGCCGCGATCCGGCGGGCGCTGCGGGCCCAGGCGGTGGACGGCACCATCCGCTACGCCCTGATCGGCGTGAAGGAGGAGGCGGAAGACGGCGGAAGGCCGCGCAACCGGGCGCTGCTGCTCGACCGCTGCGGCACGGTGATCGCCAGCCAGACCAAGCTGCATTGCTGGGATCTGGACAGCGACCAGTGCCGCTACTACGACCTGCGCGACCGCAACGGCCGGCTGCTCGACTGTGCGCGCGAGGACATCGAGACCGGCGACCGCTTCATCCTGCTCGAACTGCCCGACCTCGGCCGGCTCGCCGTCGCCATCTGCGAGGATCTGGGGCGTTCGGAGCCCAGCGCCTGGATCGCGTCGGGCATGATGGTGGACTGGCTGGTCACCCCGGTGATGGACAGCGGCCTCACCACCGAACGCTGGCAGGCGAAGGAAGGCGGGGCCTCGTCGCGCGCCGGATATTGCCGGGTGATCGTCGCCAACAGCATGGCGCTGTCGCACCGCTTCAACCGCTACCGCCGCGGCAATGGCGAAGAGGACAAGATCATCGAAGACTGCGGCGTGGCCCTGCTGTTCCAGCCGCGGGCCAGCCAGGCCGGCGCGCCCCGCATCCGCTGCCTGAGCCTGCCGCTGGCCGACCCGTCCCCCGGCTATGTCTGCGCCGGCTGGGCGCCCGGCCGCTGGCCCGCCCTGCCTGATCCCGAACCGGCCGATCCTGAACCAAAGGAGTGCGGCGCATGAGCGCGCTGGAACCGGCGCTGCGGTCGCTGGCCGACGCGCTGCTGGACGCCGTCGGGCGGCAGGACTGGGCCGTGGCGGACGCCGAATTGGAAACGCTGGCGCAGGAGACCGTCGCCGCCATGGTGGCGAACCGAACCGGCGACCTCGCGACACTTGCCCGGCTGGTCGCGCGCTGCCACACGGCACTGTCGCTGAGCGATGGGCTGAGTGGCGAGGCGATGCACCGCCAGGGGCAGTTGCGGGCGCTGGCGCTGACGATCGCCGCCGCCCGCGGCCGCGCCCCGCCCCGCCCGGCCGATGCGCTCCATGCGCCCGGCACGCCGGCCGCCGCGATCCTCTCGGCGCTGGGCTCCGGTCCGCAGACCTGCCCCGCCCTGGTCGAGGCCACCGGCCTGTCGGCGGAGGAGGTGGGCAGCGCCCTGCCGGAACTGCGCGCCGCCGGTCTCGTCCGCTCCTGGCCGGCGGGGCGGCTGACGGTCAACGCGCTCCGGTCCGGCTGACGGCCGGGCCTCAATCCACCTGACCGGGCCTCAATCCACCTGAAAGGTGTTCCGCAGCGTCCCGTCGGCGTTGACCATCTGGTAGCGGCCGTCCGGCAGCCGGTAGATCTCCATGCACTGCTGGCGGGGATCCACGTCCAGCGTCAGGCAGTACCGGTCGCCGGCGACCGTCCAGCGCCCGTATTCGTTGCCCTTGGCGCCGGAGATGACGATCGACCCGTCCTTGGAAAAGCGGTTGATGTAGGACTTGCCGCGCGGATTGACGATGCTCAGCGTGTGGCCGCCCAGCAGCGTCGAAACCTCCGGCCCGGTCAGGCGCTGGGCGCCCGGCTTGCGGAAATCGGGCTCGATCCCGGCGCAGGCGGACAGGCCGGCCAGAACGGCCAGCGCGGCCGGAACGGTGGCCGGCAGCCGCCTGCGCATCGGCGCCGGGGGGATCGCGCGGGGTGGGGATTGCATCGGTCTGTCCTCCTGTCGGAACGCTATCCGGAATCACCGCCATGCGGGCGGCGGGTGCCGACGGGCGGGCCTGAGCCCGCCCGCCGGACAGGACGGTCACGAAGACAGGGTCTTGTTGATCCGCAGCGCCACCAGCGTGCAGACCGCGCCAGACAGCAGGTAGAGGCCGGACGCGACCAGCCCGAACTGGCTGGACAGGAACAGCGCGACGAAGGGCGCGAAGCCCGCCCCGAACAGCCAGGCCAGATCGGAGGTCATGGCCGAGCCGGTGTAGCGGTAATGCTGGCTGAAGCCGGAGGCCACCGATCCCGACGACTGGCCGAAGGACAGGCCGAGGATCACGAAGCCCACCACCATGAACACCGCCTCGCCCGTCTGTCCGCCGTCGAGCAGCAGCGGGGCGAAGCCGCTGAACACCGCGATGGCGGCGGCGCAGCTGCCCAGCAGGGTCCGCCGCCCGACCCGGTCGGCGATGTAGCCCGACGCGACGATGGCGGCGATGCCGAAGGCGGCGGCGATCATCTCGATCACCAGGAAGGCGCCGGTCTCGTGCTGCGCGTTCAGGAAGATCCAGGACAGCGGGAAGACGGTGACCATGTGGAACAGGGCGAAGCTGGCCAGCGGCGCGAAGGCGCCGATCACCACGCGCTTGCCCTCCATCTGCAGGGTCTCCACCACCGGGGTGGGCTGCAGTTCGCGGTTCGTGAACAGCCGCTCGAACTCCGGGGTCTGCACCAGCCGAAGGCGGGCGAACAGCGCCACCACGTTGATGGCGAAGGCCACGAAGAAGGGATAGCGCCAGCCCCAGGCGAAGAAATCCTCCGCCGACAGGCTGTTGACCATGTAGGCGAACAGGCCGCTCGCGACGATCAGACCGATGGGCGCGCCCAGCTGCGGGATCATTGCATACCAGCCGCGCTTGTTCTTCGGCGCGTTCATCGCCAGAAGCGAAGCCAGCCCGTCCCAGGTGCCGCCCAGCGCCACGCCCTGCCCGACGCGGGACGCCGCCAGCAACCAGGCGGATGCGACGCCGATGGCCTCGTATCCCGGTAGGAAAGCCAGCGCCACCGTCGACCCGCCCAGCAGGAAGAGGGCGATGGTCAGCTTGGCGCTCCGCCCGTAGCGGTCGTCGATGGCCATGAAGATGAAGGTGCCGATCGGCCGCGCGACGAAGGCCAGCGCGAAGATGGCGAAGGACCAAAGGGTGCCCGTCAGCGGGTCGACATAGGGGAACACCAGCTTCGGAAAGACGATCACGGAAGCGATGGCGTAAACGAAGAAGTCGAAGAACTCGGACGTTCGGCCGATGATTACGCCGATGGCAATTTCTCCGGGATTTACCCCGTGATGCCGCGCGTTCACCAGCCTCGCATCCCGTTCGAACGCCGCGGTAGATGAAGTCATCATGTCGGCTCCGGCTGCGTTATTTCGCTTGCGATGATCCGTAGATCATACAATATGTCACCGTGCCGATCAGTGACCTGTCAAGCGCGCATGAGTCGGAGCATTGGACAAATTGTCCAATGTCGCCGCTGGGACATAGACGTTAGCTGTCTGCCCCAAAGCAAACCTTTGATACAGGTCCTGCCTTGAGCCGTTATCGCGTAATCGCCCTGCTGCCACTGATGGCGGCGTTGAGTGGCTGCAACCTAGTCGTGCTGAACCCGGCCGGCGACGTTGCGAGCCAGCAGGGAGACCTTGTGGTCATCGCAACCCTGCTGATGCTGCTGATCATTGTCCCGGTCATGGCGCTTACCGTGCTGTTCGCCTGGCGTTACCGTCAGTCGAATAACACAGCCCGCTACGAACCGGACTGGGACCATTCGACGCAGCTTGAACTGGTGATCTGGGCAGCCCCGCTGCTGATCATCATCGTCCTGGGGGCCATCACCTGGGTCACCACCCACAAGCTCGACCCCTACCGTCCGCTCGACCGCATCGCGGCCGACAAGCCGCTTCCGGCCGACGTCAAGCCGCTGGACGTGCAGGTGGTGGCGCTCGACTGGAAATGGCTGTTCGTCTATCCCGAATACGGCATCGCGTCCGTGAACGAGATGGCGGCGCCGGTGGACCGGCCGATCCGCTTCAGCCTCACCGCGTCGACGGTGATGAACTCCTTCTACGTTCCGGCGCTGGCGGGCATGATCTACGCCATGCCGGGCATGGAGACGAAGCTCCATGCCGTGATCAACGAGCCGGGGACCTACAAGGGCTTCTCGTCCAACTACAGCGGCGCCGGCTTCTCGAACATGCGCTTCGCCTTCCTCGGCCTTTCGGACGAGGATTTCGACGGCTGGGTGTCCAAGGTGCGCTCGACCGCCACCCCGCTCGACCGCACCGCCTATCTCGCGCTTGAAAAGCCGAGCGAGGCCGTTCCGGTCCAGCATTACGGCACCGTCGATCCGAAGCTGTTCAACGCCGTCGTGAACATGTGCGTGCGTCCCGGCACCATGTGCATGAGCGACATGGCCGCCATCGACCGTGCGGGCGGGCTGAACGCCGGCGGCATGGCCGTGGCCAACGGGATCCTGCGGGCCAACACGCTGACCGGATTCCCGGACACGCAGCCGACCGGCCTGTGCACCGTCGCCGAGGCGGTGGAAGCCGCCGCAAACTCGGGCGCCGTGCAGCGCCCCACCGTCACGCCGACCAGCGCGTCCGCCACACAGGCCGGGCCGCAGCGGCTGGCCAATCCCTGATTGGGCACACCGGCATGCTAGAGACACTGACGACATTCCTGTTCGGGCGCCTCAGCCTGAACTCCTTCCCCTATCACGAGCCGATCGTGGTCGCGACCTTCTTCGCGGTCATGCTCGGCGGCATCGCGCTGGTTGCGGCCCTCAGCTACTTCAAGCTGTGGGGATACCTGTGGCGGGAGTGGATCACCACCGTCGACCACAAGCGCATCGGCATCATGTACATGATCCTGGGCCTCATCATGCTGCTGCGCGGCTTCGCCGACGCCATCATGATGCGCGCCCAGCAGGCCATCGCCTTCAACGGCAGCGAGGGCTACCTCAACGCCCATCACTACGATCAGATCTTCACCGCCCACGGTGTGATCATGATCTTCTTCGTCGCCATGCCGCTGGTGACGGGTCTGATGAACTACGTCGTGCCGCTGCAGATCGGCGCGCGTGACGTGTCCTTCCCGTTCCTGAACAATTTCAGCTTCTGGATGACCGTCGGCGGCGCCGTGCTGATCATGATCTCGCTGTTCGTCGGCGAGTTCGCGCGCACCGGCTGGCTGGCCTATCCGCCGCTGTCGGGGATCGATGCCAGTCCGGACGTCGGGGTCGATTACTACATCTGGGCCTTGCAGGTGGCGGGCGTCGGAACGACGCTGTCAGGCATCAACCTGATCTGCACGATCGTGAAGATGCGCGCGCCCGGCATGACCATGATGAAGATGCCGGTCTTCACCTGGACCTCGCTCTGCACCAACGTCCTGATCGTCGCCTCCTTCCCGGTCCTGACCGCCGTTCTGGCCCTGCTGACGCTGGACCGCTACGTCGGCACCCATTTCTTCACGAGCGACATGGGCGGCAACCCCATGATGTACGTGAACCTGATCTGGATCTGGGGCCACCCGGAAGTCTACATCCTGATCCTGCCCTGCTTCGGCATCTTCTCGGAAGTGACCTCCACCTTCTGCAAGAAGAAGCTGTTCGGCTACACCTCGATGGTCTACGCGACCGTCGTCATCACCATCCTGTCCTACCTGGTGTGGCTGCACCATTTCTTCACCATGGGTTCGGGCGCCAGCGTGAACTCGTTCTTCGGCATCACGACGATGATCATCTCGATCCCGACGGGTGCGAAGATATTCAACTGGCTGTTCACCATGTACCGCGGCCGCATCCAGTTCGAGCTGCCGATGATGTGGACGGTCGCCTTCATGCTGACCTTCGTGATCGGCGGCATGACCGGCGTGCTGCTGGCGGTTCCGCCCGCCGACTTCGTGCTGCACAACAGCCTGTTCCTGATCGCCCACTTCCACAACGTCATCATCGGCGGCGTGCTGTTCGGCCTGTTCGCCGGCATCTACTACTGGTGGCCGAAGGCCTTCGGCTTCCGCCTGGATCCGTTCTGGGGCAAGGTGTCCTTCTGGTTCTGGGTGGTCGGCTTCTACGCCGCCTTCATGCCGCTCTACGTCCTGGGCCTGATGGGCGTCACCCGCCGCCTGCGCGTGTTCGAGGATCCGTCGCTGCAGATCTGGTTCCAGATCGCCGCGGTCGGCTCGGTCCTGATCGCCATCGGCATCGGCGCCTTCCTGGTCCAGATCGCCGTCAGCATCCTGAAGCGCAACCAGCTGGCCGACGTCACCGGCGACCCGTGGGACGGCCGCACCCTGGAGTGGGCGACCTCCTCGCCGCCGCCGGCCTACAACTTCGCCTTCACGCCGGTCATCCATGACAACGATGCGTGGTGGGACATGAAGAAGCGCGGATATACCCGTCCGCTGGAAGGCTACCGCCCGATCCACATGCCCTCCAACACCGGCGCCGGCGTGATCCTGGCCGGCATCAGCACCCTGCTCGGCTTCGCCCTGGTCTGGCACATCTGGTGGCTGGCGGCGCTGAGCTTCATCGGCCTGCTGGTGGTCGCCATCGGCCATACCTTCAACTACAACCGTGACTTCCACATTCCGGTGGAGGAGGTCATTCGGACCGAGAACGAGCGGACCCGTCTGCTCGCGGGACAGGTGTAAAGCATGACGACGACCGTTGAAGCCATGCATGGCACTCACGCGGGGCAGGATGCCCCGCGCGACGCCACCCCGCCCGTCTTCTATGTGAGGGACGAGCACGCCCACGAAGCCTCCAGCACCGCGCTCGGCTTCTGGATCTACCTGATGAGCGACTGTCTCATCTTCGCGGTCCTGTTCGCGACCTACGGCGTGCTGGGCACCAGCTACGCCGCCGGCCCGACCCCGAAGGAGCTGTTCGACCTGCCGCTGGTGGCGCTGAACACGGCGATGCTGCTGTTCTCCTCCATCACCTACGGTTTCGCCATGCTGGCGATGGAGAAGGGCCGCACCGCCCAGACCCAGGGCTGGCTGGCGGTGACGCTGCTGTTCGGCCTCGCCTTCCTCGGCATCGAGATCTACGAGTTCGCGCACTTCATCCATGTGGGGGCCGATCCCGGCCGCAGCGCCTTCCTGTCGTCCTTCTTCGCGCTGGTCGGCACCCACGGCCTGCACGTCGCCTTCGGCAGCGTCTGGCTGGTGACGCTGATGGTCCAGGTCGCCCGCCGCGGCCTGATCCCGGCCAACCGCCGGCGCCTGATGTGCCTCAGCATGTTCTGGCACTTCCTGGACGTGATCTGGATCGGTGTCTTCACCTACGTCTATCTGATGGGAGTGCTGCGATGAGCACCCACGCGCAAGGCGGGCATGGCGGCCACGGTCATGGCGGCCACGGCCACGACGACCACGGCCACCAGGAAGGCGCCCACGGCACCTTCGGCAGCTACATGACCGGCTTCATCCTGTCGGTGATCCTGACGGTCATTCCGTTCTGGCTGGTCATGACCGGCACGCTGGACAACACGACCACCACGGTCGTGATCCTGGCGCTGGCCGTGGTCCAGATCCTCGTCCACATGGTGTATTTCCTGCACATGAACGGCCGCGTCGAGGGCGGCTGGTCGATGCTGGCGATGATCTTCACGCTCATCGTCGTGGTCATCATGTTCGCCGGTTCGCTGTGGGTCATGTACCACATGAACCACAACATGATGCCCGGCATGACCACCCCCGACATGAGCAATCTGCCGTGACCGGACAGCCGTCCGCGCCCCAGGCGGGCGGCACGGCCAAGGGGGCCCGCCCGGTCTGGGCGCTGGCCCTCTTCGGCCTTCTGGCACTGGCCGGCATCGCCGGCCTGACCGCGCTCGGCGTCTGGCAGCTCGAAAGGCGGGCCTGGAAGCTCGACCTGATCGAGCGGGTGGAGGGCAGAATCCATGCCTCCGCCGTCCCCGCTCCGGGGCCGGAGGCCTGGCCCGGCGTCTCCGCCGCGTCGGACGAATACCGCAGGGTGGCCGTCACCGGCCGCTTCCTGCACGACCGCGAGACGCTGGTGCAGGCGGTCTCCGACCTCGGCGGCGGCTTCTGGGTGCTGACGCCGCTGGTCACCGACCGCGGCTTCACCGTCCTGGTCAACCGCGGCTTCGTGCCCCCGGAAAAGCGCGATCCCGCGGCCCGCGCCGAAGGACAGCCGCAGGGCACCGTGACCGTCGCCGGCCTTCTGCGCGTCACCGAGCCGAAGGGCGGCTTCCTGCGCAGCAACGATCCGGCCGCCGGTCGCTGGTACTCCCGCGACGTCGCCGCCATCGCTTCGGCCAAGGGGCTGGAACAGGCCGCCCCCTATTTCATCGACGCCGATTCCACCCGCAATCCCGGCGGCTGGCCGGTCGGCGGGCTGACCGTGGTCAGCTTTCCCAACAGCCATCTCGGCTATGCGCTGACCTGGTTCACGCTGGACCTGATGCTGATCGCCGCCGTCCTGTTCGTGATCCGCAGCGAGATGCGGCGCAGACGCGCCATCGCGGACAGCGATGGAACGCGGACGTAACCGAAAACGGGCGTCCTAAAACTCCCCTCCCGCCGATAACTCTCTATATAATACCGGCGGTCATCATCAATGACCGCTGGTATCCGTGCCGGCCGGCACGGCGGCGGCCCATGCCGCCGAAGCTTTTGCGCCTGACAGGTCAGGATCAAAAGCCGCAGCTACAAGTCGGTGGGTTGATGAACCGGGTGAGGAACAGGACGTCTTTCGTGCGCGATACCACCGACCACAAAAACCTGTTCCTGCTCGTTCAGCTGCGTTGGCTCGCCGTCGTCGGGCAGATCGTGACGATCCTGATCGTTCATCTGCAGATGGGGATCCGGCTTCCGCTGCTGCCGATGGCGGCGGTGGTCCTCGTCCTGATCGCGCTGAACATCGCCAGCCTGATCCACATCCGGCGCAACTCCGCCGTATCCAACACCCAGCTGTTCCTTGAACTGCTGATCGACGTCTGGGCGCTGACCCTGCAGCTCTATCTCAGCGGCGGCGCCTCCAACCCCTTCATCTCGCTGTATCTTCTTCAGGTGGCGCTGGGCGCCGTGCTGCTGGAGGCATGGTCGGCCTGGGCGCTGGTTCTGGTGGCGACCGCCGGCTTCACCTGGCTGACCGGCACCTACCGGCCGCTTCCCCTGCCCCACGCCCATGAGGGCGAGCTGTTCCGGCTGCACATCCAGGGGATGTTCGTCTGCTTCGTGCTGGCGGCGAGCCTGCTGGTCCCCTTCCTCACCCAGATCAACCGCAACCTGCGCGCCCGCGACGCCTATCTGGCGGAACTGCGCCAGCGCTCCATGGAAGAGGCGCACATCGTCCGCATGGGCCTGCTGGCTTCGGGCGCCGCGCATGAGCTGGGCACGCCGCTCGCCACCCTGTCGGTGATCCTCAACGACTGGCGCCGCATGCCATCGCTGATGTCCGATCCCGATCTGTCGGAGGAGGTGGCGGAGATGCAGAACCAGATCGACCGCTGCAAGGCCATCGTGTCGGGCATCCTGCTGTCGTCGGGCGAGGCGCGCGGCGAGGGCACGGTGCGCACCACGGTGAAGGGCTTCCTCGACGATCTGGTGCAGGATTGGCTGTCCAGCCGCTCCCCCGGCCGGTTCGAGTACGACAACACCGTCGGCCCGCAGGAGCGGATGATCGCCGACATCGCCCTGCAGCAGGTTCTGTTCAACGTGCTGGACAACGCGCTGGAGGCGTCGCCGGACTGGATCGGCGTCGCCGCGCTGAGGCAGGGCGACAATCTGGTGGTGGCGATCAACGATGCCGGCCCCGGATTCGACCCCGCCATCCTTGAGGAGTTGGGCAAGCCCTACCGCTCCACCAAGAAGCGGCCGGGCAGCGGGCTCGGCCTGTTCCTAGTGGTCAATGTGCTGCGCAAGCTGGGCGGCACCGTTTCGGCCAAGAACCGGGCCGGCGGCGGCGCCACCGTGACGCTGACCCTGCCGCTGGCCGCCCTGTCGCCGGGAGGCTCCGATGGAGACGATTGAGCAGGAGTTGCCTGAATTCGATGGCGGCGACCGCACCCTGCTGATCGTCGAGGACGACGAGTCCTTCGCCAAGGCGTTGCGCCGGTCCTTCGAACGCCGCGGCTACGAGGTCCATGTCTGCGCCGGGCTGGAGGAGATGCGCAAGATCCTGCAGACGATGCAGCCCGACTTTGCCGTGGTCGACCTGAAGCTCGCCACCGGGTCGGGGCTGGAATGCGTGAAGGAACTGCACGAGGCCGACGAGGATACCCGCATCGTCGTGCTGACCGGCTTCGCCAGCATCGCCACCGCGGTGGAGGCGATCAAGCTCGGCGCCTGCCATTATCTGGCCAAGCCGTCCAACACCGACGACATCGAGGCGGCCTTCGACCGCACCGAAGGCGACACCTCCATCGCTCCCGCCGCCCGCACCACCTCGATCAAGAACCTGGAGTGGGAACGCATCCACGAAACGCTGGTGGAAACCAACTTCAACATTTCCGAGACGGCGCGACGGCTGGGCATGCACCGCCGCACGCTGGCCCGAAAGCTGGAGAAGAAGCGGGTGCCGTGAGGGCGGCGGGAGAGGGAACTGCCGCCGCCTTCCCCTTCAAGCGCCCGCCCCCTCCCCCGCCCAGCGGGGGAGGGTTGGGGTTGTAGCAAGTCCCCGCTCCATCGCCGCGGCCAACTCAGTCTCCAGCGTCTCCGCGCGATGGGCCGCGGTGTGCGCGGCCAGTATCCGCCGCCGCGCCTGTTCGCCGATCTCGCCCTCTCCCGCCGGGCGGCGCAGCATGTCCAGCACCTCATCGGCCGTTTCGGCCAGGATGATCTCCCGCCCGGGCTCCAGCAGCGTGTCGATGCCGTCCCAGATGTCGGAGATGATCGGCGTGGCGCAGGCCGCCGCTTCGAACAGGCGGACGCTGGGGCTGTAGCCGGCGCGGATCATGTCCTCGCGCGTCACGTTCAGGGTGAAGCGGCTCGCCGCGTAGAAGGCCGGATGGTCGGCCGGCGGCACATGGTGCAGCCGCTCCACATTCGCCGGCCAGACGATGTCGTCGGGATATTGCGGCCCGGCGACGACGAAGCGCAGTTCCGGCGCGCGGCGGGCCGGCTCCAGCAGCAGGCGGTCCAGCGTCGGCTGGCGGTCGATGCTGTAGGTGCCGAGATAGCTGAGATCCCAGCGCTTGGGCACCGGCAGCGGCGCATAGGCCTCCGCATCCACCGAGCAATAGAGCGCCCTTGCGGCCGGCGAGCCGTATCGCGCCATCAGCCGGTCGAGCGTCGGCCCGCCGGTGAAGGAGAAATACACGTCGTAGCCGGGGATGACCTCCGGGGCGAGATACTCGTAATCGCCGCGTTCCAGCTTCGCCAGCGTCACCGGCGTGTCGATGTCGTAGAAGGCGACGACGCCCCGCGCCGTCTCCTGCGCCCAGCGCCCGGCCGCGACCCCTTCCGGCACATAGGATCCGACCAGCACCGCATCCGCCCCGGCGACGGCGGCGGTGAAGCGCTTCAGATCCCCGAGGTCGCTGTAGAAGGCGAGTTCGCACCAGCCGGGGTTCGGCAGGTCGCGGTTGTTCGCGTACCAGGGAACGTCCCGCTCCAGGAACAGGATGTCGTGCCCGCGCGCGGCGAAGGCTTTCAGCAGCGCGCGGAAGGTGGTGGCATGCCCGTTGCCCCAGGAGGACGACAGGCTGAGCCCCAGAACGACCAGCTTCATGCCGCGCTCCGTTCCCGGCGGGCCGCCAGCGCGCCGCGCAGCAGCCGGTCCACATCGACCGCCCGGCGGGCGTAGGTGTGGCCGTCCAGGATGCGGCGCCGCGCCGCCTCGCCGATGGCGCGGGAGCGTTCCGGCGTCAATGCCCGCAGGTGGTCGGTCACGTCCTGCCCGTCGCGGACGACCAGCACCTCCTCGTCCGGGGCCAGGAAAAGCTCCACCCCCTCCCAGGCGTCGGTGATCAGGCAGGCGCCGGCGCCCGCCGCCTCGAACACGCGGGTGGCGGGGGAGAAGCCGACCTCCGCCATGCTGTCGCGGGCGATGTTCAGCACCGCCTTGGCCGAGGTGTTGAAGGCGTTGTGGTCGGCGGTGCCGACATGGCCGATATGGGTGACGTTGGCGGGCAGGCCCTTGGTCTCCCAGCCGCTGCCGCCGATGATGTAGCGGGCGTCATGGTTGCGCGCCGCCGGCTCCAGGAAGAAGCGCTCCACCCGCGCCTCGCGGTCGGGCAACCGGTTGCCGAGGAAGTTCAGGTCGGCGCGGAAACGGTCCTGCGGCGGCACCGGGTGGTGGGTCGTCGGGTCGAGCGCGTTGTAGATCGGCCGGCAGACCGGCGCGCCCATCGCCTCATAGGCCGACACCACCGGCGGCCCGCCGCCATAGGTCAGCACGAAGTCCAGTTCCGGCAGGCGGCGGCGCAGCACATGGTCGGGCGCCTGCCGCAGCTCCGCCAGCGTCGCCGGGGCGTCGACATCCCAATAGATGCGCAGCGCCTGCGGATTGGCGGCATCCATCACGCCGTCCAGCAGTTCATTGTCGAAGACGCCGACGCCGTTGGCCTTCACCACCACATCGGCCTTCGCCGCCTCGGCGATCACCGCGCGGCAGGCCTCGGGCGTGGCGTCATAGACGACGACCTTGGCGTAATCCGGCGGTTCGATGTCGCGGTGCTTCTGGCGATCGAAGGCGTCGGGTTCGTAGAAGGTGATGTCCCAGCCATGTTTGGCCAGTTCGCTCAGCATGCCGCGGTAATAGGTGGCGGCGCCGTTCCAGTAGGAGGACAGCAGGCTGGACCCGTAAAAGGCCATCTTCATCGGGCGGACTCCTCAAGGACCGGTTCTTCTTGATCGCCGCGCAGGCCGCCGACGATGGACAGCAGCTCGTCGACGCGATGGGCGCAGGTGTGGCGGACGCGGATCGTCTCCAGCCCGTTGCGGACCAGCTCGGCGCGCAGCCCCTCGTCCTGGTCGACGGCGCGCAGTTGGGCGGCCATCTCGGCGCCGTCGCGGGCGAACAGGAAGTCGCGGCCGGGGCGGAACAGCCCTTCCGCATCGCTCCACGGCGCGCTCACCAGCGGGATGCCGCAGGCCAGCGCCTCGAACACGCGGATGGTCGGGATGCCCGGCAGCATATCGACATAGAAGCGGCGCGGCACATGGACGGTGACGCGGCGGCGGGCGAAGATCTCCGGCGCCCGCGCGTTCGGCAGCCAGCCCTTGTAGGCGATGCCGTAGCGCTTCAGCGTCGCCAGCGCGTCCTTCGGGTAGCGCACGCCGTAGATCTCCAGCGGCAGCCCGGCGTCCCCGGCCGGCGCGAAGAGGAAGCGCTCAAGCTCCTCCGTCCGCTCGCCGTCGCCCCAGTTGCCGATCCACACCGCGCCTTCACGCGGTTCTTCCTCGGCCGGGGGATGGAACAGGCGGATATCGGCGGCCTCGTGCCAGACGAAGACGCGGCCCTCCCAGCCCCAGCGGCGGTAGACCGCGGCGAGCGTCTCGCCGAAGGCCAGCACGCCGTCATAGCCGGACAGATCGAAGGCGTTGATCGCCTGAGGATCGCTGACCGCGCGGTGGTGGGTGTCGTAGAACAGCAGGGTGAAGCGCCCGCCGCGTTTGCGTGCTGCGCCGACGGCGGCGACCAGCGCCGGGTCGTTCCATTCATGGACGATCACCAGATCGGCGCCATCGCAGGCCGCTTCCACGTCGAATCCCTTCGGCATGGTGCGCGAGGACAGCTCGGGATAGGCGCTGCGATAGGCGTCCAACCCGGCCTCGCCATGGTCGGCCAGCAGGTTCCGCAGGCTCCAGGCCCCTTCCGGTTCCAGCACCCGCAGGTCGTGGCCGCGGGCGATCAGGTCGCGCAGCACCCCGCGCAGGAAATGGGCGTTGCCATGGTTCCAGCAGGAGGCCAGCGAATGGGTGAAATAGACGATCCTCACGCGATCACCTCCGAACGCACCGGATGCGTCACCGACCGGTAGACGTCGAGCATCCCGACGGTGAGCCGGTTCATGTCATAGCGGGCGGCGCGGCGGCGGGCGGCGGTGCCGAGGCGCCGCGCCTCCAGCGGGTCGTCGAGCAGCCGGCGCAGCATCGCGGCCAGCGCCTCGGCATCGCCCGGATCGGCGAAGATGGCGGCGCCGTCCCATAACTCGCGGAAGCTGGCGATGTCCGACAGAACCAGCGCGCAGCCGGCCTGCGCCGCCTCCAGCACCGTCAGCCCGAACGGCTCGTAGAGCGGCAGGGAGGCGAAGACCGGCGCCCGCGCCATCCAGCCGGCGACCGACGCGCCGTCCAGCCGCCCCAGCGCCTTGGCATGGGTCAGTCCGACACGGTGCCCGGTCGGGCTTTCCAGCGGCCCCGCGGCGAACACCGGCACGTCCAGCAGCCTCGCCGCCGCGTCCAGCAGTTCGACGTTCTTGCCCGCATCCCACAGCCGCCCGGCGGTGAAGACGAAGCGCTCCCGCCCCATGGCGGCCCGCCGCGGCCCGGCCTTGCGGGCATAGCGCCCGTTGCGCACCACCACCGGCGGCGCCACGCCATAGAGCGCCGCCGTCACCACGGCGAAGGCGGCGCTCGGCGCCACCAGCACGTCGCAGGCCTGATAGCCGCGGCGCAGCAGCTCCGTCCGCCAGCGGAAATCCTCCGGCATCCCGCCGCCGCGCACCGCCGCCCACCAGCTCGCCATGCAGGAATGGCAGACGCCGACGACCGGCATGGTGAAGCCGGCATCGGCGGCCAGCGCCGGGCTGTTCAGATGCACGACATCGGGGCCGAGCCGGGCGGCCAGATCGCCCAGCGCCTCCGCCGTGCGGCGCACCGCCGCTTCGTCGGGGGCGGTCCAGTCGAGCGGCAGCCCGGTGTCGATCAGCTCCAGCCCCTCCACCGCGGCGGCGGCGGCGGCCTGATCGGGGTGGGGCGACGGCCCCAGCACCGCCAGCGTCACCCGCGTCCCCTGCCCCGCCAGCTCGCGCGCCAGATCCAGCGCATAGGTCCACACCCCGCCGACGCTGTCGGCCGTCATCAGCACATAGGGGGGGTCTGCGGGCGGCAGCATTTTCCGGGCACTCGTCAGCGGCAGGAGCATGCCGCCTCCAGTTCCGCCAGCGGCAAGGGCTCGTCCTCCTGGATGTCGCTCAGGCGGTCGAACTGGCCGAGATAATGCTCGTGCGCCCGTTCCCACGCCCGGTCGTCCGGCTCGCCCCACAGGCGGCGGTAATCGGGCGAGGCCGGATAGGGGTAGAGCGGCACCGGGTCGTTGGCCCAAACCCCGGCGGCCAGCAGCTTCTCGCGCCAGGACTTCACCATGCCGGCATCGTCGCCGGCCATGGCGATCAGGTTGGCCTGGACGAAGGGCACGCTGCGCCGGGCATGGATCAGCCGCTCGGCCAGATCGTCGGTGCTCATCCGGCATTTCTTGTCGAGCGAGGCGCGGCCTTCCTCGGTCAGGCTTTCCACCCCGGCCTCGATCGACACGCAGCCGGCCGCCCCCAGCAGGTCGAGCATCTCCGGCTTCCACAAATCGATGCGCGTCTGCACGCCGAACTCGACCGGCCTTTCCACCAGCGCTTCCAGCAAGTCGCGCCGGGGCAGGAAGATCTCGTCGATGAAATAGACATAGCGCACGCCGGCGGCGATCAGCCCGTCGATCTCCTCCAGGATGATGGCGGTGTCGCGCCGCCGGTACTGGTCGCGGAAGTCGATCTTGGCGCAGAAGCTGCAGTTGTAGGGGCAGCCGCGCGACGCCTCCACCTCCGCCCCCGGCCCGGCCGGTTCGGTGCCGTAGCGGTGGTGGTGGTGCGGGTGGCGCCGCAGCCATTCCACCGGCCAGGACAGCGCCGGCAGATCGGTGAAGCGCGCCGCATGCGGCCCGCCGGTCACCACCAGATCGCCATCGCGTTGGAAGGCCAGCGCCGGAATGTCGTCCAGCGCCGTGCCCTCCGCCAGTCTGGCGACGATCTCCTCGCACTCCCCGCGCACCACCAGATCGACGCCGAGCTTGCCCAGCGTCGGCGCCGGGGTGGTGGAGCCGTGCGGCCCGACCGCGACGGTGCGTCCGCCGCGGCCGTCCAGCGCGGTCAGGAACTCCTTCGGCACCCACAGCTCCGGCTGGGCGCAGCGCCAGAACAGGTAGGTCGGCGCCGTGGTCAGCACCGTCATGTCGGGGGCGAAGGCGGCGACCCGCTCCGCCAGCCCGGCGTTCGACAGGCCGTCCAGCGCGCCGTCCAGCAGCAGCACCTGGTGCCCGGCCTGTTCCAGCAGCGCCTTGCCGTATCCCAGTTCCAGCGGCAGATGCGCCTCGCGGCATCCGAAATAGATGCTGTGGTCGAAGCTCCAGGCCGGATTGACCAGCGCGGCCCTCATCAGGCGGCCTCCACCGATGGCGACAGGGTCTGGGAAGCCGTTTCCGGCACGCCGCTTTTCTCCGCCCGCAGCCATTCGGCCAGCAGGGCGACGCCGCGCTTCCAGTCGGTCGGCTCGGCCAGCCCCAGCGCCTGATGCACCGCGCGGGTGTCAGACACGTAGTAGCGCTGGTCGCCGGCCCGCCAGTCGCCGTAGCCGACATCCACCTTGCGGCCCAGCAGATATTCGATGTGGGCGATCAGCTGGCGCAGGCTGATGGCGTTGGCCGCCCCGCCGCCGAGGTTGAAGGCGCGGCCCTTCACCTGCTCGATCCGTTCCCAGGCGGAGACATAGGCCTGCACCGCGTCGGCGGCGAACAGCACGTCGCGCACCTGCCGGCCGTCGCCGTAGATGGTGATCGGCTCGCCGTTCAGCGCGCGGATCAGGAAATGGGCGACCCAGCCCTGATCCTCCGTGCCCATCTGGCGCGGGCCATAGATGCAGCTCATCCGCAGCACCGCCGTCGGCAGGTCGAAGCTGCGGGCGTAATCCAGCACATACTGGTCCGCCGCGCCCTTCGAGCAGCCATAGGGGGTGTGGAAGTCGAGCGGCCGGGCCTCCGACACGCCATGCGCGCGGATCGACGGATCGACCGGCGCATAGGCGTCCTCCGCCAGTTCCAGAGCCACGTCGGCGAGATCGCCATAGACCTTGTTGGTGCTGGCGAAGATCACCGGCGTGCGCCGGCCTTGTCGGTGGCTGTGATGGCGCACCGCCTCCAGCAGGGAGAGCGTGCCGCGGATGTTCACCTCGAAATCGTCGATGGGATCGACCATGCTGGTGGTCACCGCGACCTGGGCGGCCAGATGGAACACCGCCTTGGCGTCCTTGGCGGCATCGGCCAGCGCCTGTTCGTCCCGCAGGTCGGCGGTGACGGCGCTGATGCGCGACGGGTGGCGGGCCTGCAGCCAGCGCAGGTTCCGTTCCACCCCCGGACGGCGCAGCGCGTCGTAGATCAGCACGTCATGCCCGTCCGACGCCAGCCGGTCGGCAAGGTTCGATCCGATGAATCCGGCGCCGCCGGTGATCAGGACCGGGTTCTTGCTGCCGCTCATGCCACCAGACCCCGTTCTTCCAGTTCGCGGCGGGCTTCGGCGACGCGATCCTGCGCCTCCTGCCGGGCGACCCATTCCGCCAGTTCGGCCAGACCTTCGGAGAAATCCTCCTTCCGGTCATAGCCCAGCACGGTGCGGGCCTTGGTCAAATCAGGGATGTTGTGGCGGATGTCGCCGGCGCGCGCCTTGCCGGTGATCTCCGGCGACAGATCCGCGCGGCCCATGGAGGCGGCCTGCATCACCGCCACCTCCTCCACCGTGCGTTCCTCGCCGGAGCCGATGTTGAACACCTCGCCGTTGGCGGCCGGATTGTCGAGCGCCAGCAGGAAGGCGCGGGCGACGTCGCGGACATGGACGAAGTCGCGGCGCTGCTGCCCGTCCTCGAAGATCATCGGGCGCTGGCCGTTGGCGATACGCGAGGCGAAGATCGCCAGCACGCCGGTATAGGGGTTCGACAGCGCCTGCCCCGGCCCATAGGCGTTCCACAGGCGCAGGGCCGAGCCTTCCATCCCATATTGCGCGGTCAGCGTCAGGGTCAGCCGTTCCTGCACGTATTTGCCGATGGCGTAGACCGACTTCAGCGCCGGGCGCTTGCTTTCCGGCGTGCGGACGGGAACCAGCGGACGGCCCTGCTGGTCGAGCGGATCCCAGGACCCATCGGGGTTGCGGGCGCCGCGGACGACATCCTCCATCAGCATGCCGTCGGCGGTGCGGTACAGCCCCTCGCCATAGATGCTCATGGACGAGGCGACGACGACCCGGCGGACCGGCTTGTCGATCAGGCGCTGGAACAGCACGGCGGTGCCGTAATCGTTCACCGAGGTGTAGCGGTCGACCGCATACATGCTCTGCCCGACGCCGACCTCGGCCGCGAGGTGGATCACCGAATCGACGCCTTCCAGCGCGCGGGCGACCATGTCGTCGTCACGCACGTCGCCGACCAGCAGGTCCACCTCGGCATCCAGTTCGTCGGGCCGCCGCCGCGTCGGATGCACCTGTTCGATCAGACTGTCGAGCACCCGGACACGGTCGCCGCGGGCAAGCAGGGCCTTGGCGACATGGCGGCCGATGAAGCCGGCTCCGCCAGTGACGAGAACGGTTTCTCCCACAAGTCCCTCCGAGGATTTTCAAAAGATTCTTGACGTTGACGTGCGGAGGCAAGGGGCAGGGCCTGCGGACATCGACGCCGCGAGCCCCCCGCTCGGCCCCGCAAGTTGCCCAGGGCAGCCTGTGCGGTTTTATTTCAAAGTTGAATTGCAACTCTCCAGCGGAGCTGCAGCAGCTTCATTGCCGACGTTAACACCACCGTTAAAATTTACGCACCCCGTCCAAAAGGCTTGCTACCAACGACAGGTCTTCCGATGAGTCATTTTCAAGCCTACAAATATCCGCGCTCCGTGATACGACTTACATTTAATGATGGGAGATCTCAGTGACTGGGAAAAAGCTCCGGGTAGCAATCGCGGGC
Source organism: Azospirillum ramasamyi (assembly GCF_003233655.1). Lineage (NCBI taxonomy): Bacteria > Pseudomonadati > Pseudomonadota > Alphaproteobacteria > Rhodospirillales > Azospirillaceae > Azospirillum > Azospirillum ramasamyi. Next base: position 2,539 of record NZ_CP029834.1, on the reverse strand, counting down.
GTGGGAAACTGTGCATCATCTTTTGTGCAGGGGATATGCTATTATGCAGAAGCCAAAGCCAATGAGCCAGTTCCGGGGCTTATGACTGTCGATCTCGGCGGTTATCACGTTGGAGACATCGAGATTTCTACTGCCTTCGATGTTGCAGCATCGAAAGTGGGGCTCGATATCGGAGAGGCTATTTTTGCACCACCAAATAATACTATTCGCTTCGCCAAGCCTCCGCAGTTCGGCGTGCAGGTGGAGCGCGGCCCGACGCTGGACGGCATCGGCAAATACCTTGCCGGCGACATCCCCGAATCGGAGCGGCGGCCGGTGAATGTGGCGGAAACCCTGCGCCGCACCGGCACCGACATCCTGGTCTCCTACCTGCCGGTCGGCTCGCAGCAGGCCACCGAATTCTACGCCGAGCAGGCGCTGGAGGCCGGCTGCGCCTTCGTCAACTGCATCCCGGTCTTCATCGCCTCCAACCCGGTCTGGGCGCGGCGCTTCGCCGAGCGCGGCCTGCCGATCATCGGCGACGACATCAAGAGCCAGGTCGGCGCCACCATCGTCCACCGCATGCTGGCCAACCTGTTCCGCGAGCGCGGCGTGCGGCTGGACCGCACCTATCAGCTGAATTTCGGCGGCAACACCGATTTCAAGAACATGCTGGAGCGCGAGCGGCTGGAATCGAAGAAGATCTCCAAGACCCAGGCCGTCACCAGCCAGCTCGACGTGCCGCTCGACCCGGAAGACGTGCATGTCGGTCCGAGCGACCATGTACCGTGGCTGACCGACCGCAAATGGGCGCATATCCGGCTGGAGGGCACCAGCTTCGGCGGCGTGCCGCTGAATGTGGAGCTGAAGCTGGAGGTCTGGGACAGCCCCAACTCCGCGGGCATCGTCATCGATGCGGTGCGCTGCGCCAAGCTGGCGCTCGACCGCGGCATCGCCGGCCCGCTGGTCGGTCCGTCCAGCTACTTCATGAAGTCGCCGCCGGAACAGTTCACCGACCACGAGGCACGGGAGCGCACGCTGCGCTTCATCGCCGGGGAGCCGGTCGAGACCAAGCCGACCCGCCTGATGTGAGCGGCGGCATGGAGACCATCTTCATCCTGGTGCGCCACGGATCGCACGACCGGCTTGGCACCGTGCTGTGCGGCCGCATGGCTGGCGTGACGCTGAGCGACCAGGGCCGGGCGGAGGCCGAGGCGCTGGCCGACCGCCTGTCCCCGCAACACCGATCGGGCCAGCGCCTGACCGCCGTGCTGTCCAGCCCGTTGGAGCGCGCCGTCGAGACCGCCGCCCCCATCGCCGAACGGCAGGACCTGTCCCCGATCATCGAGCCGGCGCTGAACGAACTCGACCTCGGCGCCTGGAGCGGCAAGCGGTTCGAGGAACTGCGCGGCGACCCTGCCTGGGATTTGTGGAACCGGGCGCGCGGCCATGGCCGCCCCACTCCGGGCGAGACTCCGGGAGAGTCGATGGCGGAGGCGCAGACCCGGATCGCGGCATTGCTCGACCGGCTGCGCCGGGCCCATCCCGGCGGCACGCTGGCGCTGGTCAGCCATGGCGACATCATCAAGGCGGCGCTGGCCCACGCCATGGGGCTGCCGCTCGACTTCCACGGACGATTCGAAATCAGCCCGGCCTCCCGCAGCGTCCTGATCGCCGGCGATTGGGGGCTGAAGGTCCACAGCATCAACGAGGGTGCGGCATGACGAGCCTGACGGCCGACCAGATCCGCGAACGCGTCGCAAAGCTCGGCGACTGGTTCCACAACATCGACCTCAACGGCGTGCGCACGGCACCCGGCCATTTCCTCAACGACTATCCGAACGTGAAGTGGAAGCGTTTCGAGCATGCGGTGCCGAAGGATCTGACCGGCCGCACCGTGCTCGACATCGGCTGCAACGGCGGCTTCTATTCCATCGAGATGAAGCGCCGCGGCGCCGACCGGGTGGTCGCCATCGACTTCGACGACCGCTATCTGGCCCAGGCGAAATTCGCCGCCGAAGTGACCGGGCAGGACATCGAATTCCACAAGATGTCGGTCTACGACGTCGCCTCGCTGGGCGAGAGCTTCGACGTCGTGCTGTTCATGGGCGTGCTCTATCATCTGCGCCACCCGCTGCTGGCGCTGGACCTGATCCACGACCATGTCGCCAGGGATCTTATGATCTTCCAGTCGATGCAGCGCGGCTCGGCCGAGGTGGCGCCGGTGCGCGCCGACTACGACTTCTTCGAGCAGGATCACTTCGACGATCCCGGCTATCCGAAGCTGCATTTCATCGAACACGAATACGCCCGCGACTGGACCAACTGGTGGGCGCCCAACGCCGCCTGCGCCGAGGCGATGCTGCGCAGCGCCGGCTTCGCCATCGTCGAGCATCCGGAACGCGAGGTCTATGTCTGCCGCCGGGTCGACCGGCCGACGGAAGCGGGGGCCGTCTATCCAGCCCAGCCGCCAAGAAACCCGAAGTAACGACCGGACGCCGTGAAGAAAGGGACCGAGGGATGATCGAAGCCGCCAAGATCTGGAACGAGCCGAACAACA